>JAOADA010000005.1 GCA_026417555.1 Brevinematales bacterium | reverse complement strand
GTGTATAAGAGACAGCATGAAGATTCCGATTCTGCGTCTGCCCAACACTGATCGCTTTCGCTGAAGACATATCATCATCCACTTCATACGAATCAGAAGAAAAGGAGGAAATTCCTTGTGCCTTCTCCCTATTATCTCCTGCCAGAGTACAACCCAACAACACAACCATCCCCATCAAGACAACCAACAAGGACAATAACTTCTTCATGTCTACCTCCTTACCAAATTTTGCTTTGTCTTCATTATAGGCAATATTTTTTCTTGTGTCAAATTTTAAGACATTATGTCTCAAAAAAAATATCATCCCCTCTCACAAAAAAACAGCCCTTAAAGGAAAGGAGACCATCTTTTCCCCCCTTTCTTCTCGAAAGGTTTTCTGTTTGGGGATGTTTCAAAAAGAGGTGGTGGAAGGGGAAGAACACGACAAATATCCCAGAGGGGGCTTCCTCAATAAAAACACTCGTAACACATTCCCTAAAAAGAAGATACATTTCTTTTGTGTGAGAAAAGGAGAGAGGACTCTCCCCACGTTGTCTTTTCCACGAAGTCTATTTCACCGACGTAGAGGAAACGATCCATTCTCCTACAAAAGAAAACTTGAAAAAAATCTCTTTCTTTCTCCACAATATGAGTATCACTTTGACGAGGAACGTATGGACGACATTCTTACCCCCCTTAACGACAAACAGCGAGAGGCTGTGACGGCTACCGAAGGCCCCTACCTTATCTTGGCTGGACCGGGATCTGGCAAGACCAGGGTCATTACACACCGTTTTGCCTATATTCTCAAGACAAAAAACATCGACCCCAGCCATATCCTCGCTGTTACCTTTACCAACAAGGCGGCCAATGAGATGAAAGAACGTATCCAGAAACTTACCCATCTTTCTCTGAATGGGTTATGGATACGGACGTTCCATTCCATGGCATACCGAATACTCAGAGAGTACGCCCGTCTTTTAGGCTATGCCAGGGAGTGGGAAACCATCGATGAAGATGATGCCCTCAAAATCATCCGCAAGGTGAGCAAAAGGGACAACCACTTCTCAAAACTCTATAAACCTGAAAGTCTTCTTTTTCTCATCTCCAAAGCAAAAGAAGAATTCAAACCCATCATCGAAGTCACCGGCAAGCGTATTCTCTCCAACGAAGAGGCTTCTTTCCTTCACGAGGTCTTTTCAAGTTATCAAGAATATCTGAGAAGAACCCATCTTATGGATTACAGTGATCTTCTTGTGAATACCTATCTCCTTTTCAAGGACTATCCAGATGTATTGGATGCTTATCAAAACCAGTGGCAGTATATCATGGTGGATGAGTTTCAGGACACCAATGCCCTTCAGTATAACATTATAGCTTTGCTTGCAGAGAAACACAAAAACATTATGATTGTAGGAGACGATGACCAGTCTATATATGGCTGGCGTGGCGCGAGGGTGACGAACATGCGCCTTTTTAAAGAACACTTTCATGCTACGACAATTAAACTAGAACAAAATTATCGTTCTACTCAAATGATCATCCAAGCAGCTAACAAGATTGCCGAATATATTGACGACCGTATGGGAAAAACCCTCTGGACAGAGAACAAAGAAGGAGAACCTATCACCATCATGTATGGAGGAAACGAGTACCTCCTTTATGAAAGTGTGGTAAGGAAAATCAAAGGTCTCAAACATCTTGGTTACAGCTATAGAGATATAGCTATTTTTTACCGTATCAATGCCCAATCTCAGAGTATCGAGGATCTCCTTATCAAGCATCAGGTGCCCTATCATATTGTAGGAAGCCTTCGTTTCTTTGAAAGAAAAGAGATCAAGGATGTCCTGGCTTATGTTGCCTTCCTTATCAACCCGTGGAATGTAGTAGCCTTTGAGCGCTTGATTGAGGTTCCTCAGCGGGGGATAGGAGAAGCCACAGTAGAGAAAATCCTCACCTACGCCCAGGCAAAACAGTGTGATCTTCTCACAGCGATGCACCATGCCCCTACGATTCATGGACTTGGGAGCAAAGCCATCATTCTTCAGAAACTTGCCATGGGTTTCTCTGAACTCAGAGAAGATATCTCCTCTCTCTCCCCATCCACCTTTCTCAGAATTCTTGTTGACATGATTCCCTTTGAACAATATTGGACAGAACAAAAAGAAATAGAGCGTTGGGAAAACATCCAGGCTCTTGTCAATGCTGCCAGAGTATTTGAAGACACCAATCCCAACAGTACCATTGCTGATTTTCTCACCTATGCAAACCTCAACAGTACTGAAGAACATATCAAAGAAACCGACTATGTCACTCTTATGACCATGCATAACGCCAAGGGGCTAGAATTTCGTGTCGTGTTTGTGCTTGGAGTGGTAAATGGTCTCATTCCCCTGAGTCGGAACACCGAAAGCCGATGGGGGGAAAACGAAGAGAAACGGCTTTTTTATGTGGCTGTGACGCGAGCCAAGGAGAAACTTTTTCTTTGTGTTCCTTCCAGCCAATATGCCTTTGGGGAAAGTGTGTCAACCACACCTTCTCCATACCTCTCCTATATCCCAAAGGAGTGTCTCGAAGAAGAACACGTTGCCTCCTCTGGTTTTCTTTCCAGTACCCCATACCATCCCATTGCTCGAGGGAAAAACACCCTTTTGGAGGAAACCTCTTCTCAAAGATCTTCTTCATCCTCCCCAAAAAAACCTTTTTCCCCAGGAAAACCTGCGACGTTTCAGGATCTCCAACCAGGGGTACGAATACGTCACAGGCTCTTGGGAGAAGGAGAAGTTGTCAAGATTGTCGGCCAACGTGTTATGATTCGTTTTGAGAGTGGGGCTGTCCAACTTTTAGACGGAAATTTCCTTTCAAGTGTGGAAATTCTATGAAGGCTCTCAATCGACAACAGATTATTGGATATACCAGTCTCATGACTTTTGCCACCTTTCTTACCGGGGGGATAAATTTCGTTTTCAACATGGTGGTAGGAAGGCTTATTGGTCCGGAGGAATATGGGATTCTCAGTCCCCTGATGGGATCATTTTTCTCTCTTCTTTCCCTTCCTGTTATGGGGCTTCAACTCTTTATGAACCAGTCTCTGGGTGAGGTTTCAACACATCATCCTGAGGGGATACGTTCATTCATTCGATTTCTTTTTGTCAATTTGGTGAAACTGCTTGTGGTTCTCGAAATGCTTCTTTGGATACTCCTTCCCTTGTGGCAACGCTGGCTTCGCCTCCCGAACCCAGCCCTTGTGATGATCCTTTTTTTCACGGTTTTGCTAAACTACCTCCAGATTTTTGGTTATACTCTTTTGCAGTTTCGGCATGAGTTTGGAATTCTTTTCTGGATGACAATTCTCTCCACTCTTGCCAAGCTTCTTCTCGGGATAGGGATGGGATGGTGGTGCAGAACAGCCCTGGCGGTCATGTATGCGTATCTTCTCCCTCTTCTTATAACTACAGTAGTGTATACTTTTTTTCTGTGGAAATGGTACAAAGACCTTCCGAACGAGGGGTTTTCCCCACCAAATCACTTTTGGCAGGCCCTTGTAGTGAGTATGCTCTCCGGTGGGGCCTACGTGGCCCTCTCCTCTTTTGATGTACTCTTGGTGCGGTTCTTTTTCTCTGACCAGAAAGCGGTGGGCACGTACGCGATGGCAGGACTTATCGCAAGAGCCTCATTTTTTGTAGCCTCTGCCTTCACCACTGTCTTTTTGCCTGTCATGGCAAAACAAAAGGAAAAATCCCCCTCTCTCACGTTTTGGGGGCTCGGGATCTTGTTTGGTATCCTGGTAGGATACACCGGAGGAATATGGATTTTTCGCTCTTTCATTGCCTATACTCTTCTTGGGGGAGTGTACCCCAGACTTGAAAATGTGCTTGTGATGTATACTTGTTCTTTTCTTCCTTATGCCCTCATCTCTTTTTTGGTGAGTTTCTACACTGTCCGACAAAGCTTTTTTTATAGCGCCACTATCCTTTTTGGAATCATATTACAAGGAGTACTTTTTTCCCTGTGGCACAAAGAGATATATCAGGCACTCATTATCGTAGGGGGGGTGGGCTACGGACTTCTGGTTATTCTCATGGGGGAAATTCTCATCCAAAGGGGAAAATCATGAAAAACTCCTGGAAAATAGGGGTCTTGTTCTTAGCAAGTACCTGTTATAGTCTCTCCGTTGGCGGACGGATATGTCTTTTGTTCCCGGAAAACGCCCCCCCGGCGGTAGAGTATGCCCTTTTCCAGGATATCAAACTCCCTGCTGGTTTTTTTGTGGGATTAGGAGGGATGTACTATAGGTTGTTTGGTATAGGTTTTGAGGACAATCGTACTCCCTGGGGAATGTTTTCCGGAGACATGGTAGGAGGGATGGTTTCGGCGGGATGGCAATACCAAGGAAAAAAATGGCAGGCAGGGTTTTCTCTCTCTGGTGGAATAGGAGAACTCTTTGGCCTTGAACTCCGGGAACACGTGGCACGAAGCTTCCTTCATGCTAAAGAGGGCACCCATCCCCTTGTGGTGTCTTCTGAGACAAAAGAGAAATTCCTTCTGGGGTGGGGAATAGCTACGGAACTCCGGCATCAATGGAATTTGTTCAGTGTGGGCATACTGTTGGGATGGCTAGATATGGCAGCACAGCATTCTCTCACCCTCAAATGGCAAGAGCTCTCCTCCGGTACCCTCACAGAGAGAGAAAAAACATACGAAGGTCTTTTCACCCTCAAAGGGATAAGGATGGGGCTTTCGTTTCATATGCTTCTATAAGGCCAGACTCCCTAAAAACAATTTTTCTGTGGTCTGTGATAAGTAACCTGCGATCACCTCCCTCAATTTTTAAAGAGTCTCATGTAAAAACCCTTGCCCAACCAGATCAGATCGCCAAGAAGAGAGGGGAAAATGTTCTCTCCTTCTCTCAAAAAATACTTTTCTATCAGTAATAAATACAAAGAATTATACATGTTTTATGTGAGAAAAGGAGAGAGCTTATGAAAAAGCGTGTATATCATTTTCTCTGGAAAAGCAAGGGGTGTGTTTTTCCATACACAGGGGTCAGGGAGTGGTGAGAGAAGCATGAAGAGTGATTCCACTATACGCAAGACGAAAACCCGCCTCTTCCACGGTTTGGATAGTGTCATTGTGTGCAGCATCCAGCCATATTTCCATAAGACTTGCAGGAAAACGAGCCCCAGCATCCTGAAGAAGGGTAATCAGAGCTTGCTTCCCTACCTGAGGCAAGGGAATAAGATCAAGAATTTTGTACACTGGTTGAGAGGTTTGAAGGGTCTTCTCGGCCAGCATATCTTGCTGAACTGTCATAAGGGCAAGGGGCACATCATTTTCACAGTATCCAAGACAAAAAACTTTTCCCTGGGCTATCTGATTTTTCCATTTTTCCACAAGATAAGTTCTCAACGCTTCCCGACGCAAGGTAGTATCGCGCAGTAACGATAGAGGACGAGAAAAATAAGGCACAAAAGGAGCAATCTCTGAAAGATTCAAGGGCCGTACAAAAGGAGAAAGAGAAAAAGTCCTGTCATAGTAAAACCGGAAAATATGCCATACCAAACGGGGGAAAAATCCTTGAGAGGTATATACCTGAAGAGCTGGAATATTGTAAAGATCCGTTCCTACTGTGACCATGTCCGTATCGAGATTTTTGAGATGCTGAAGAGCCCGTTGCACCAGGGCTGTGCCTATTCCTCTTCCTTGATACTCTGGTTTCACCACGAGCAAAAGGATACTTCCAATCCGTTTTCCAGCATATTCGGAAATAGGCGAGAGCGGATGAAAAGCGATAAACCCCACAATCTGATTTTCTATGGCGACATACGTTACCGTCGAGGGAGAATACAGCATCTCTTTCCCAAAAGCAGGTTCAAACCCCCCAGCAATACCCTCCAATCTATCATCAAACTGAAAGGGTGAGGTAGTAAACCATCGACACATTTCTACAAGAAGAGGTATCTCGTCAGGACGGGCAAGACGTATCTCCATTTCTTTATAGAAGTTTGTGTTTTTTCTTAAGTTTCCGCAGACGCTTCTCTATAGCAAGAAAATTCTCCACAAGATCCGCATGAAGAGCAGCGTTGTACACAGGTTCTGTGGCAAGGATGCGAAGAGCAGCCAAAAGATACTCAAGAGATTTATAGAGAAGACGAATCTCAGCTGGAACATAATTTTCGTCAAGGTGTGAGAGAGGAATATCGAGACCTGTCTCTGTAGAGAGAGGGGAAGATGTGGGGGACTTCTCTTGAGTTTTTTGGCTGACATAAAGCCTTTGAAGTTCGGGAAACCGTGCAAAGGCTTTTTGAAGCTCAAGAGAAGTAATGTCAATATGAGTATCATTATCCTCAATCCGTACCTCTTCTCCCCCAATAACTAGCATCAGAAGATCCTCCTGCTTGATGAAAGAACGGGTGGCAATGTCATAGAGTTTCCTGTTCGAATATTTCCGTATCAAATGGAACATTGGCTTGCGCCCCATAAGAGTCTGAAATACCATACCCTGCCTTCTGTTTTAGCGAACACTAATCTTGAAGGTTTTCGTAATCTCATCCAATCTCTCATCTGAGATGGCCTCAACACGGATTTTTTTAAGCTCGGAGAGAAAGATACTGTCAATCAGCGGATCTCCTGAAGAGCGCACTATATCCACTCGAACCGCCAGCCCTTGGCTATCAAAAGTAATCTTTGCCGTCACAGTATATCCCATGAGGGGATGAGAAACCTTCTCTTTGATTTTGGAAGCAATATCGGGAAAGAAAATAGTCTTGCGTGGCCGAGATCTCCAATTGGCATCCCCCAGTGGATCAGTACCCGTTCCCTGTTGCCCTGTAGCTGAGGTAGCTGACGAACCTGTGCCCTTTTTTCCTGTACTCTGGAGAGCCTTTTCTATACTCTTGGCCAGAATATCATCCTCGCTCTCTTCTTGAACTTCAGAAGAAGAGGTACTCGGCAGTGTTTCTGAAGTGGGTTGGACAGATTGCACAGGCTTGGAAGTAGTTGTAGTTTTCTTGGTCTTTTCTTTTGCCTGTTGGATGATCTTCTCTGCTGCTTGTTTGGGAGTGGTTGTGGTCTTTGGCTGAGAAACTGGCTTGGGAGTGGCCTTTTCCCGCTGAGGGGGAGGAGCAGGGATTGCTTGGGCTCCTTCTGCCATCAGTGATGGAGCATCGATCGTTACCACAATAGGTTCAGGCTCCTCTTTGAATGGTGATTTCGTGAAAAAAAGGCTCAAGAGGAGAAGAAGAACAAGGTGAAGAAAGAGAGAGACAAAAAAACTCTGTCGAAAAGAGAGTGGTTCCGAAAGAGTTGTTTTCATCCCTATTCCTCTTTGTAGATTGTTGCCAGACTCAAACGCTTCACACCTGCCTGACGCACAGCATCCATCACTTCGATCAGAAGCCCATAATCCACACGCTTGTCTCCCTGAACCGTTACCACGAGTTCACTATCCTCTTTGACATATTGAGCAATAAAAGTACGAAGACCTTCCTTCTGAATGGGTTGATTATTCACCGTGATTTTTCCATCCCTATAGAGAACAACAGTCACCTCTCGAACAGGTTGGGCATCCGAGGTCTTACTCGTGGGAAGATCCACATTAATGGCCGAACTCTTGATAAAAGTAGAAGTAAGCATAAAAAAAGTGAGAAGCTGAAATACAATATCAATCACTGGTGTCATATTGATTTCACTGATGAGACGAGAATTTCTGCGAAATCTCATAGGCTCTCCTTGGCTTGGCAGATATGGATATCAAACCTTTTTACAAACCCTTCTGGGGTCACATAGTTGCTTTCGGCAATCAAACGCCCCTCACAATAATACCTCACATAAGGGATGAAGACATTGCCCCACTGATGCTCCTTCATCTCAAGAAACTCATAGAATTCCCTTTCTCTGTTGTAGAGATACACGTACACATCTATATCCTTTTCTGCAGGACGTCCTTTCATTCTCCAGTCCTCAAGCCATCGCTGCATGGCTAACCACTCCGGACACCAATCCTGGCTCATAATAACTGCAGCCAATCCTTTGGTAATAGCTTGAGAAAACTCCCCGTGCGCAATAGCATACCGCGCCTCTTCTGAAGGAAGATCACTCACATGAAGCATGGCAACTCCTTTTTGACTTTTGTCTCTCCACTCTTCCCTATGTATTATAGCCTGAAGAAGGAAAACTGTCAACTTTTGAAATCACATACCCCCAGGATGATCTTTTCCCCAAAGTAAGCTCATCTCACCATCTTCTCTCCTTTTCTCCTTTCCTCAAAAAGACCACCACATTTTTTTCTCAAAAAAATGTGAGAACTTTACCCAATAAGTTCAGATGACACGAAAGAGATGAAAAAAATGCTCTCTCCTTGGCTCAAAAAAGTTATCTTTAAAATAATTCAGAGTAGAGAGATAGATACAAATATTTTGAGCAAAGTGGAGAGCATATCTTTGAGAGAAACCACCCAAAAGGGAAACTCCCCCTCTGGGGAGATAGAACACCTCGGTTTGCTCCTTTCTCAAAACAAAGGATTCTTCCATCCCAGCTATCAAAGAAAAGAGAAGGTGAAAGGTTTTTGAGAAGAGGCCACACCCCAATCCTCAAACAAGATATTTCCATCGAAATAGGGAAAGGCATTTCTCTGAAGCGGCCAAAAGAGTGAAACCATACCCTCCACTCGTCCCCCCTAGAAAAAAAGGAAAAATTGTGACAAATGCCTATTGACATTGGATCTCCTCCAACCTACACTATCCCCAGAGTAAAAAACCGGAGAACACTATGAAAGCACATCTCTTCTTTTGGTTTGTGGGGCTTCCCCTGCTTGTGTGGGCAGAAGATACCCTTTCTCAGAAGGTAGAAAAACTCCTCCAAACAAGTAACTACCAACAAGCCAGGGATCTGGTAGAACGAGCCCTTCAAAAAGAACCTGATATCTCCTCCCATTATATCCTTCTTTCCCGTATCTACCGGGAAGAGGGTCGATACTCCAATGCCTACCGTGTGATAAAAGAGGCGTACGGATACTTTCCAAAAAATCCATGGGTAGCCAAAGAGTTTGCCGATGTCTATCGCAACCTCGGGGAGTATCGTAAAGCCCTTACCCTCTACCGTGAGGGGCTTCCAGAAATAGAGGAAAGATACCATACCCTCTGGTATTATGGGATGGGGGTGTGTTATTTCGAGTTAGGAGAACATGACAGGGCCATTCTTTTCCTTGAAAAGTCTCTTGGAAGAAAAATTTCCTTCTGGTCTTTGTACTACCTGGGAAGGGCTTACCGAGCCAAAGGCCTTTTTTCACGAGCCATATGGGCATTTGAGAGGTCAGAGCTTCAGTTATTTCTCCAACCCGAATGGGCAAAACCTTTGCTCTATACTGAATGGGGAACCACCCTTATCGAGTTTGGTCTTGCCATCAAACAAACCAATACCGAAGCTGCCAGAGCCCTCTTTTCTTTCCTTCTCCAGGACAAAAGGTTCTCGCAACGGCACGTGAGGGAAAGGGCTGAATTCTGGCTCAAGCGATTATGAGAACGGAAATCATATTCCTTCTTGTAGGATGGCTCCCCGTGTGTGTTTTTTCTCTGCGTATCAGTGAGGTATACTATAGGGGAAACCTTTTTATCCCTGATGCTGAACGTTACCTAGAGATTGAAAACGATGGTGATGAACCTATAGATATGCGAAAGGTTACCCTTATTCTTCCTCGTTCGGACACCACCACCGTCTCTACTACCATTCTCCAAGGAAATTTTTTTCTTTTTGACAAGGAAGCCATAACCAATGAGTGGATCCTTCCTCCCAAAAGACGGGCTGTTATTCTCTCTGAAGACTACAATCTTGGCGGAAGGCTTCTCTCTTGGGATACTCACACCCTCCTTTTTAAACCCAAATCAAAAACCGCATGGGGCTATAGCTGGCATAACCGTCTCCATCTCCTTTCCCTCCTCTACGATGGGCGTGAGGTCTTTCCCCAGGGGCTTCTCCCCTCTTCTCTGCAGGAGAAAGGCAAAGCCCTTGTATACCATAATGGTTGGGTAGAAGATATCCCAAGACCAGGTCAGGAAAAAAAGGTCCGATGGATTGCTCCCCGTGTGCTTCCTACAGGAAGCCTGGTAGAGATCCGGCTTGAAAGCGAGATCCCCTTGTATGAAATAATCAAAGAAGAATACCCTTCTGCATCCAAAGAGGTATATCCTCTTTCTGGACCTCCTCCATATACCATCGTCTTGGCTGGAAGTATGACCCATGCCAGCACGTGGATTCTTCGAGCCGAAAAAACAAGCCACAAGATTCGTTTTCTTGATACGAACCTCTCCTCTCCCTGGGCTGGCAAGATTCTCATTAGCGAAATCATGAGTTCCCCTACAAAGGATTATTCTGGGGGAGGATGGACAGGAGACGATGGAGGAGGGACGGTTAACGAAAACGACGAGTGGCTAGAGATAGCCAATACTACCGAAGAATGGATCAACGTTTCCAACTGGTACCTTGAACACACTACTTCTCAAGGAAAAGGGTACCGACCTCTGAGACTTCGTTTTGACAGTATAACAGGCCCGATCTCCACCTCTCTTCTCTCTCCCAAAAGCCTTGGGATTTTTAGTGTCGAAAATGGCCTTGCCAACAAGGCAAACATCGTCCTCTATGATGGTCACCCTCTCTGGGGAAAAAGGGTAGCAATTTTGGCGTATGGAGAGGGAGACATTCCTCCAGCCAATGAAAAGAATCAAGAAAAAAGCCTACAACGTGTACCCCACAATGGCCAAGAAGATTTTGTTCACTGGAGACTGTTTCCCCCAACCTATGGGAAAATCAACGGTAACGGCCCCTATCTCTGTCATCGTTGGAGTTCTACGAATCCTTCTCTCTTAGAGATAGGGATGAGCGACCCCCTCAGAGAGAATGGGAGTCTCCCCCTTCTAGCCAAAAGTGAGAGCGATGAAAAACTGCTCACCCTCACTGGATATTGTGGGTATTTTTATGGTACTCTTCTTGTCCAGAGAACTCCCTCTCCTGACTCCCTAACGGTGAAAAACGGTGGAAAAAATACCCTTCGCTATACTAATGAACAAGGACTCTTTCTTTGGGAGTTTGTATGGAAAGAACCAGGATGGGAATTTCCCTCTTTGGGGGAAGATATCAAAGAGGTTGTCGTTTATCCCAATCCTGCTTCTCCAGCCTCAGATGTCTTTATTTCTCGTCTTGTCAAAGGGGCTTTAGTGGTTATTTTTCATGAGGATGGGCAAGTGATAGAAAAACGTATCGTTACAGAGGAGGCATACCTCGTATGGCATACCCCCACCACTTCCGGTCTCTACTGTATCCTTGTCTCCTATGGGGGACGATCGGTGTATCGCTGGGTTTTGGTCAAATAAAAAAGGATCTCTCTGCTGGTTTGTGGACAGGGATAGAAACAGAGCGCATCCTTGGGAGAACTTCCTTTGGCCTATGGACAGGCTACAACCAAGAACCATACTTTTTGTTTGCCATTGGGAAGTACACGTACTGGGAAGAATACCATGTGATAGAAGGAAGAGATTATGGTTACCAGTACAGGGAAACTCTTGTCCCCCAACAATGGACGGGAGCGTTCTGTATGGGTTTCCACAAGGGTTTTTGGCACATCTACGGAGGATGCGAAATCCACCACCGCCAGATAGGACAATACGAGAGTCAAAACATAGTGTGGCATACCTCACTTCTGTTACAGTGGCAGGAGTGGCGTGGTAATGTTGGTTATAGCTCTCGCGAGGTATACCTCGAAATCTCCCATGGGATATGGTTTCTTCAATGCTTTTGGCAATGGTATGCCAGAGGAGAGTGGTCTACCAATCCAAAAATACTGGCCGGTCTCTGGGTGTGGGAAAGATCCAAAGAGCTAGGGATTGGGTATGAGATAAGACTCTACCAAACCTATGAGGAGTGGGAGATCGCCCGCATCCTCTGGGAAAAAAAGATACATGATCTTCTCTTCTATGGAGAAATAGGGCTCAGTTACTGGGATAGTGGAAGGATTCAGATAGGGATAGGAAAAAAATGGTAAGAAAATTGGGCGCTATAGGATTCGAACCTATGACCCCCTGCTTGTAAGGCAGGTGCTCTGAACCAACTGAGCTAAGCGCCCAATATACGAGGCATATAGTATAGCATATTTTCTGGGAAAAGTCAAATAGAATTGTGATACTCTGAGACGCTATTATGGGAGAGATCACAAACGCTGTATATTCAACGTTCTTGCACAACCAGACGAGAACGCACTCAAGAAATAAATAAAGTAAAAAAACCTCCTCTCTCCTTTTCTCAAAACGGGTTTTTCTATTTTTCACTTGGATAAAGAATTATAAGTTTTTTTTGTGAGAAAAGGAGAGAGCTTATAAATGAATACAATACCGTTTTCTCTGAAAAAGGGGCGTATGTTTTACCTATACAAAGGACTCTTTTTATGCACCTTCTTGCCTTTGGAGAGCATAAAAAGGTATGGTTTGCTTTTCTTTTCATGTTTGCTTATCATAATGTTTAAGAAAAAACCTTTCAAACACAATCTTTCAAAAAAGGAGATATATATGCTCAAGAGTATCTCTCTTCTTGTTCTTCTGTGGTGTGTGGAACAGCAAGGGTATTCCCAAACGATGCACTCACAAAGAGAATGGCTTCTTCCCTCCCCCTCATTCAAAGGAGAAACAAGTCTCGAAGAAACTATTTTCCGAAGAAAATCTCTCAGAGAATACCAAGATATTCCTCTCACCCTTGGGGAAGTATCTCAACTCCTTTGGGCAGCAGCAGGCAAAACCCTTGATGGTATCACCGGCCCAAGCCGTTCCCATCCTTCGGCAGGAGGGCTCTATCCGATTGAGATATATCTTGTCGTAAGCAAAGGGGAATCTCTCAAGCCCGGCATTTACCATTATCAATGGTGGAATCATTCCCTTACCATACTCAAGGAGGGAGAATATCGCCATAAACTCTCTTCTCTAGCCTTAGGACAACAGTCGGTGGCTCGCGCCCCTGTCACTTTTGTCTTTACCGCTGTTTTTCAGAGAACAACCAAAAAATACGGAAAAAGGGGAGAGTTGTATGTACCTTTAGACATTGGAGCGGCAGCAGAAAACATGTGGCTTCAGGCTACCTCTCTAGGGCTTGGGACTGTTTGGATAGGGGCTTTTGATACGGAGGGTGTCAAACAGCTTCTTGACGTGCCCTCTGTTGAACCTCTTCTCCTCCTCCCGGTGGGAAAGCCTCTTCGATAAAGAAACCTTCTTTCCTGATCCCACACAACATAAGAACTCTGATCATGGAAGAACTTCCTGTATCTTTTCTAAGAGGAGAAGCATGTGAGAGGTTTGCATGGGTCGAATCCCGTTCCCTGAAAACATGTGCTGTTTTTTAAGCTCTCGCCTTTTCTCAAAGAAAAATATTGTAATTTAATGGGAATAAAAGAAATAGAAATAAAATTTTTGAGCAAAGGAGAGAGCTTGTTTCTTCCTCCCTTTTGGGCTAGAGAAGACGCCGTGTGAGAGTATTTTCTCACCAAAGCGAACATGCGTTTTTGTCTTTCTTGCAAAAAATAGTTTTTTTTCCTATACTAATATACTCTATATTTTTATGCTTGGAAGCAGGGAGCAAGGCGATGAAAGTTTTTCCCAAGGATTTTCTTACGACACAGGATTTTTCTGAGAGTCAACTTTTGGAAATAATAGATCTTGCTATCCGGATGAAACGGAACAAATCTCGCTACAGCCGAGCCCTTCAGGGAAAAAAGCTTGCCATGATCTTCGAGAAATCCTCCACCAGAACAAGGGTTTCTTTTGAAGTAGGGATGTATGAACTAGGGGGTATAGCTCTTTTTCTCAGTAGTCGGGATATCCAACTTGGTCGAGGAGAGCCAATTGCCGATACAGCACGAGTGCTTTCCCGGTATGTTGATGGGATTATGATCCGGACGTTTGGCCACGACCGTGTTGAAGAACTAGCTCGCCACGCCACTATTCCCGTGATCAATGGACTTTCTGATTGGCTTCATCCGTGTCAAGCCATGGCAGACTTTCAGACCATTGTAGAAAAAAAAGGTAGAATTCGTGGTGTGAGGTTTTGCTATGTAGGGGATGGGAACAATATGGCCCATGCCCTCGGTCTTCTTGCCACTCGGCTTGGGGCTCATTTTTCCTGTGCTACGCCGGAGGGATATGAGATGGATGAGCGAGTAATAGAGATGATGAAGGAGAATGCCAAGATATCAGGCTCTCGTCTTCTCCTCACACATGATCCTCTTGAGGCTGTTAAGAATGCAGAAGTCATTGCAACCGATGTATGGGCATCGATGGGACAGGAAGAGGAAACAGAGAAACGAAAAAAAGATTTTGCAGCATTTCAGGTAAACACGACACTCACCAAGTATGCAGAAAGTGGGTATATCTTTATGCATTGTCTTCCTGCCCATCGAGGGGAAGAGGTTGTTTCAGAAGTGATTGATGGCCCTCATTCTGTCGTATGGGATGAAGCAGAGAATCGGCTCCATATTCAAAAAGCCATCATGTATACGTTGATGAGGACATAGGATGAAAATTACCGCTGTGATTCCTGTTTATAAAGACCCACGCGATCTCAAAACAATTGTGGAACGTATTCTTTTCTTTGATTATCCGGACAAAGAGATTGTTGTTGTGGTCGATGGTCCCACCAACGAGGCCATCGAGCATGTGTTGGATTTGTATCGAAACCATATACGCGTCCACTACAATGGGGTGCAAAAGGGCAAGGTGATGTCTCTGAATGATGTGGTTCAGACCCTTGACACAGATGTGCTCTTGTTTATTGACAATGATATTCTGTTTCCTCAGGATAAATATTTCTTTCGCAAGTTGGCCGTGTATCTCGAGAATAATGAGATTGTGGAGCTTCCAAAAGAAGCAAGGGTGAATACGTTTGTTTCTGCTATGATGAGTTATGAGTTTATGAGTTTTACTATGGCTACATATCTCTTGGCAAAACTTTCTGGGCATTCTCCTTCTATGAATGGGGCTTGCTTTGCTGTTCACAAAGCGTGGTTTGACAAAATGGGCGGATTTCATCGCGTCATTAATGAAGATATGGATTTTGCGGCTCGATCGTTTCTCCATCATGGACGTTTTGCCTTTCCACCAGAACTCAAAGTAACCAATGGGGTTTCTGATACGGTAAAAGAGTGGATGAATCAGCGAAAACGCTGGGCACTCAATAATGTTTTGTGGTTCAAACGGTATTTTGGGGAAATACTCAAAAAAACACTTTCTATGCCCTCTCTTCTTCTTGCTATTGGTGTTTTCATCCTTCCTATGGTAGCGTATATCCTTTCCTATGTACTTCTTCGTGTTTTCCGACTGGGGATTCTCTCTTCACTGGTTTTTTTGGTGAGTCACGCCTGGAGTTTTACTTCTGCCTTGTTGTTTAACTTTATTCAGTATAGTTTTCTTCTGGGGGGAAATTATATTCCTTTTCTTATTTCTTTTTTAATTACGTTGGGGAGTTATGGCTTAGTGGCTCATCATTTTCGGATGCGTTTTGTTTGGTGGGAGTTTGTGATTTTTTATCTTTTTTATCTTCCTTTGTGGACGGTACTCAATATTGTTTTTTTCGTGTTGGTTTTGTTTGATGTGAAGGTTCAAACCCAGTGGAAAATATAAAAGGAGAAATCCATGGCCAAGGTCTGGGAAAAGGGAGGGGAAAGGCTTCACCCCCTTATAGAAGCTTATGAGGTGGGACAGGATTATCTCTTGGATGGAAGACTTTATTTCTATGAAATGGCCGCAAGTCTTGCCCATGCAGCGATGCTTTCTTCAATCGGAGTTTTGAGTGAAAAGGAATACAACGATATCCGTCGGGTTATCACCGATCTTTTCCGTCACTATGGTCGGACTTTACAACTTGCGGTATCAGATGAAGATATCCACTCTAAACTTGAAAACCAATTAACAGAGACGTTGGGAGAGGTTGGCAAGAAGATCCATACAGGTCGAAGCAGAAATGATCAGGTAATGGTGGTGCTTCGTCTCTATGAAAAGGATCATATTATTTCTGTGGCCCGTAAAGGAGTGAAACTCCTTCGAATAATGGCAGACCTTGGTGAGACGTACTACCACACCGTAGTGCCTGGATATACCCATACTAAACAGGCTATGCTTATGACAGTAGGATTTTGGATGGCTGGGTTCATCGAGATGGGGATGGATAATCTTGCCCATCTTGAAGCCATTTACAGGCTCATTGATGCAAACCCTTTGGGTACAGGAAGTGGGTTTGGGGTACCTCTTCCCCTGGATAGAGAGATGACAACACGGCTTTTGGGGTTTGGCCGAGTAGCGTATAGTCCCCTTGCCGTGCAGAACTCCCGTGGAAAAATCGAGGCCATGATTGTGGATGCTCTGTGGAACTGGATGCATGATGGTTCCCGCCTTGCTGCTGATCTTCTCACCTGGAATATGGACGAACTTCTCTTTATTGAAACCAATCCTGCCATTACTACAGGGAGTTCTCTGATGCCCCAAAAACGCAACCTTGATGTAATGGAACTTGTTCGGGCTCGGGCTTCTCTAGTTCAAGGATACAGCCAACAAATCAAAAGTATCACCACAGGACTGCTCTCTGGGTATAACAGGGATATGCAGGAAACCAAAGAGCCGCTTATGCGGAGTTTTGATATCGTTTCTGAAACCCTGGATGCCCTTGCAATTGTCCTCGAAAATATTCGGTTTCAAGAGGAGAATATTCAAAAGGCTCTTTCCAAGGGGATTTTTGCAACGGACCTCGTTTTTGATGCAGTAAAATCAGGAGTTCCTTTTAGGGATGCGTATCGATATGCCGCAGGGAAGATAGAAACCCTCGAGGTAAGTGAAAAGACCATCAAAGAAAGTCTCGAAAAGAGGGTTTCGCCTGGTTCTCCACTGACGTACCGCTATGAGGATCTGCGAGCACAGATTCATACTCAGGAGATTTTCTGGGCAAGAGAAGCAGAAGAGTTTCAAGGGAAGTTAGAAGGGCTTTTTGGGGAGTGACTCTTCAAGAGTGAAAAGAGATCCACAAAAGAATGGTTCCTTCAATGAAGGCAAAGATCTTTTAGATAACCCATCGGCGTTATAAGCTTTTTTGGTGGAGGGAGAGATGTTCTCTCCTTTTCTCAAATTGTATTTTTCTATCCGTTTTGGGAATAAAGAGTTAGAAGTGTTTCTTTTGAGAAAAGGAGAGAACATAGTTTAGATATGCTCTTCCTGATAAGGGAACTTTCTTTGTGAGTACAGTGACCTTGTCTTGCAGATAGCTTTCCTGTCCACTTTTCCAAAACATACGATCTCTCTTTTCGCCTCGACTTGTGAGAGGTTTTTCCCTTTGAGAGGAGAAAAACTCCCAAAGACTTCTTTTGTCCGGCCATCAAAATCATGCTAAAGGAATAAATGCTCTCTTTTTTCTCAAATTTTATTTTTCTAAATCTAATAAAAATAAAGAATTATGGCTATTTTTTGTGAGAAAAGGAGAGAACAAGACCAAGTGCATACAACTTTCCCTCAAAAAAGCTCAAAGGATATTTTTAGATGAGACACTCTTTTTTGTGCAGAAAAGAATCTGTATTTTCTCCTCTTACCTCTTTCTATGATAGGTTCCCATGAGTTCAGCATGAGAAAGAACATGACCTTCCATAGCCTTGAGGACCTGTGCTCGGTTGCTTCCCTCAGCAAGGGAGAGGAGGTTATCAAGTGCATACAATCGAAAAAAATAACGATGGGTTCCCGAAGGAGGGCAGGGTCCACCATAGCCAATACTCCCAAAATCGGTACGTCCCTGTTTGATAGAAAGACGAAGAAGTTCTTTGGTAGACACCCCTGCAGGGAAACCCGAGAGAGAAGCAGGAATATTAAAAACAATCCAATGGACAAAAAGTCCCATAGGGGCGTCTGGGTCTTCACACAAGAGGACAAGGCTTTTTGTTTGGGGAGGAACATCTTTCCAGACAAGTTCCGGGGAAATATTTTCCCCGTCACAACTATAGAGGGAAGGAATCATCCCTCCATGAGGAAAAGCAGGGCTTTCTATTTTCATCACAACCTCCTGAGAAAATATATACTCTTAGTATACCAAAGGAAAATGTTTTTTTCAAATAGGCAGTGTAATAAGAAAAACCTCTCCTTCGATCCACTAAGCCACAAGCACCATAGGTTCTTCAACAAACTCGCGGTAGGTTCTTCTCGCAGGTGTTATGAGTGTCTGAAAAAGTTCTGAGATACGACGGTGCCTTGGAGTGTTCCAACGGTAACTAAATTCATCAAGGTAACGTTGCATATGCCGACGACACCCATAATGGTAGGTGGTAGAGAGAAGAACCTTCGCTTCCCTTATCATCACATAGGCCCAATCAGGAAGATGAAACCATACCCGCTTGTGCCTAAGATAAAGGTTTTCTCGGCTTAGTCCAAAATGAGGCTGCTTTTTCGAAGGGAAAAGGGTCAACTGTGTCAGAAAAAAGCCTCCAAAAGACCCTACCTCAATCATAGGATAGGGTCCTCCCATACTTTTTTGTTGTTTCTGGATTCCTGGAAGAAGAAAGCCAGTGGTTATCAGAAGAGAAAAAGATTTCCCATTCACGTACCTCAGAGCTTGCCGTATTTTGTGAAGAAGAAGCCAAGCCGTCTCGTATGAAACCCCAAGACGTTTCCTAAGGCTTTGTGCTGAGATTCCCCCATCCTCACCAAGCAAAGCAACCGCCATAAGCCAGTGTTTGATCGAGAGATGAGAACTATGGAGAACGGTGCCGCTTTTTAGCGATACATGGGTATGACAGGTGGTACATCTCCACAACTTTCGAGTAGCAATCTTTTTTGCTTTTTTTCCGCCACAGATGGGACAAACAAACCCATTCGGCCAACGGATCTGAAAGAAGAGTTTTTCACACGCTTTTTCACTCATAGCCTGAAGAGCTTCATAAGAAAGATTTTCCATGGGAACCTCCTCTTTAATGTTTATAGAAAGAATCGAAAAATTTTTGTCAAATTTGTTCTATTTATGTGATGAAATTTTTATATAAGAATGTACATGCTCTCTCCTTGTATCAAGAAAAAAAGGTGTAAGGTATTGTTTTTAAAGAAAATACTATAACAGTAGTTTGAGAAAAAGGGAGAGCAAATTTTTCTTGATGATTTTTTCACCAGCGACTATAAAGGAATTTTATAAGAGGGTTTTGAAAATATGTATCTAAAACCTCACAAATGGCTCTGTGAGACTCTGCCAAAGGGAGAAAAAGAGTGTACCATATGTTCTCTCCTTTTTTCAAAAAATATTCTTCTATGTTTCATAAAAACAAAAAATTATGGGTATTCTTTGTGAGAAAAAAGAAGAGAACATATAAAAAAACATACTCCCTTTACTCATTTTCTCCACATCTCGGATACCTCAACTCTGGAAATGTCTTTCAAATGAAGAAAACTTTTCATGCCATATTTGAAGAGTATATCAAAGCAAAAATTTTTTCCAAAAAGCCGCTTTTTTAACATTTTTAAAACAAAAATAAGCAATTTTGACAAAAAAATTTCGATAGTATATGTGAATACTCATATGAAGGAGGAAAATATGTCCAAGTTGGTGAATGTGGTGATTGTTGAAGGTGGTGTTGTTCGTGAGCCGGAACTTCGGTATACAGCAACTGGCTCAGCCTATACTCGCTTTGCTATTGCACATGCTGGATTTTCAAAACAAGAAGGAACAGCTGACCAAACAAGTTACTTCGAGGTGACGGCTTGGGGAAAAATTGCCGAGGTGTGTGCTTCCTATCTCAAAAAAGGGCGAAAAATTATTGTGTCAGGCAAACTTCGTCAAAGCCGTTGGAAAGATGAAACAGGACAAGCAAGAAGCCGGGTGGTGATTCTTGCCCAGGATATCAAATTCATGCCTCAGCAAAGACGCTCGAAGTCTTCTTTTCCGGAAGCGTAGGAGAGCTTTTTACAAAGCCCTTTGCTTTTTTGGCAAAGGGCTTTTATATTTTCTTTGGTCCTCTAAAGAATAAAAATGCATTTTGCGAACGATGGAATGACGAAAACATCCTTTCCACCGGTGACACACATTTCTTTTGTGAGTCTTTTCCAAAAAAAGGAGGGAGAGATTTTTTATGCTCTCTCCTTTGCTCAAAAAGAGTCAATTTAATTCCAAGATGGAAAAAGAAATAAACCACAATCTTGTAAGAAAAGTCGAGAGCTTCATCCTAGCCCCCCCCTCATTGCCTAAAAAAGATACACCTCTCGAAAAAATAGAAAGACATTTTCCGGTTCTTTCTCATAGCCTCCATCCAATTCACCATAAAAAGTCTTGTAATGTTTCTGAAACAAAAAAAGAACTCTTGTACAGCTTTTTTATTCTCAAAAAGCATCTTCCTATTTTTAATATCAATAAAGAATTATGAGTGTTTTTTTTGAGAAAAGGAGAGAACTAAAAGACGAGAACTTATGAGAGAGGAAACATTATTTTCTCAAGGAAACATGTGATGTATTTGCGAAAGGGGGGAAATTTCCCCCATCCAAGGGCTTTTTCTTCGACAAAGGAAAACGCTTCTTTCACTTGACAAAAGGGATTTTTCCGTTACAATATACAGGAGGAGAAATTTTTTTTGTGGGGTGCGAAATCGGGTAGACTCTTGTAAGGAGGAAATATATGAAACGTTTTCTCATGTTAGGTCTTGTTGGGTTTGTGTTTTTGTCTGGATGTGGACCAAAGGCACAAACCAATGTGCTTCGCTATAACAATGGGACAGAACCACAAACCATTGATCCCGCCATCATGACAGGACATCCTGAGTTTACTATTGCGGTTCAGATTTTTGAAGGATTGACAGCGTATGATCCAAAGACACTGAATCCAGTACCTGCCATGGCGGAGAGTTGGACAGTGTCTGCAGATGGCTTGGTGTGGACCTTCACCCTTCGCTCAAATGTGGTTTGGTCGGACGGGACACCCATTACAGCCAAGACCTTTAAGGATTCATGGCTCAGGGCACTTGCTCCAGAAACAGCGGCAGAATATGCCTATCAGCTTTACGTGATCAAAAATGGGGAGGCTTATAATGCTGGGAAAGCGAAAGCAACGGATGTAGGAATCAAAGTGATTGACGATCGTACTCTCCAAGTTACCTTGGAAAATCCCACCCCTTATTTTCTCCAGCTTACAGCTTTTCCCACTTACATGCCGGTTCCTTTGCATGTGATACAAAAGGCAGGGGATAAGTGGATTCTTCCAGAAAATCTTGTGGTGAATGGACCATTCAAGATCAAGGAATGGATCCCCAATCAGAAGATTGTTTTTGTGAAAAACGAAACCTATTGGGATAAGGAAAAGGTGAAACTCGACCAGATAGAATTTTATGCCATCGAAGATAACAATACAGCTCTTGAAAAGTATCTCAACAATGAGTTGGATTGGCTTCCTACGGTTCCCACGGACCGAGTTGGGGAGATGTTAAAGCATCCAGATACAAAAGTTGCTCCCCAACTTGCGGTGTATTTTTATCGCTTTAACACGACCGATCCTACCTTGAAGGATCCTCGCGTTCGTCGGGCACTTTATCTTTCTATTGATCGCAAGTATATTATTGACAATATTCTCAAAGCAGGACAGCAACCAGCATACAACTTTGTTCCCTCCCTTGCAGGATATACCCCCTATGTGGGTGAGAAGGAAAACGTAGAAAAAGCCAAGAAACTTCTTGCTGAGGCAGGATATCCAGATGGCAAGGGTTTCCCCAAGTTGACGATTCTCTACAACACCTCTGAAGGTCACAAGAAGATTGCCGAGGCTATCCAGCAGATGTGGAAGAAAAATCTGGGCATTGATGTGGCTCTTGAAAACCAGGAATGGAAAGTATATCTTGATAGGGTAGGAAAACTCCAGTATCAGATTGCTCGTGCAGGATGGATTGGAGACTACCCAGATCCTAACACCTTCCTTGATATGTTTGTAACAGGTGGAGGAAACAATCAGACAGGGTATAGTAATCCTCAGTATGATGAACTCATCAAACAGGCAGCAAGAGAAAAAGATCCAAAGAAGCGTATGGCTATTTTCCGTCAAGTGGAAGAGATTCTCATGAGAGATCTTCCTGTGATGCCTATCTATTTCTATGTAAATATTCTTATGTGGAAACCTTATGTCAAGGGTATTTACATGAATGCTCTTGACTTGCATCCTCTTAAAGAGGCCTATTTGGAAAAATAATCTCTATGCACGGTCCTGAAGTTCAGGACCGTGCTGTTTTTATTTTTGAGAGAGAATGGAGTATCGGTATGTTACGATATACAGTGAAGCGTTTTTTGGCGATGATCCCAACACTTTTTGTGATCATGACAGTGACTTTTTTCATCATTCGTTTGGTACCTGGGGGACCGTTTTCTCGAGAGAAGCAACTTCCTGAACAGGTTTTGAAGAATCTTGAGGCAAAATATCATCTTGATGAGCCACTCTGGAAACAATACTTTCGATACATGGGGGATATTCTCTTTCGTTTAGATTTTGGGCCTTCATTTCGGAGCCGTGTGTTTACCGTGAATGATATTATTCAACGAAAATTTCCTGTTTCTTTTCAGGTGGGTATTGAGGCGCTTGTGGTAGCTCTTGTCTTTGGGCTTGTGTTTGGGATTATTTCTGCGCTCTATCGGAACCGGTGGCCAGACTATCTCTTTACTGGTGTGAGTGTACTTGGGATTTCTATTCCGATGTTTGTGATCGCTTCGATTTTTATTTTGGTTTTTGCCCGATGGCTCCGTTTGGTTCCTGTGGCTGGATGGGGGGATTATCGTTATCACCTTATTCCTGTGCTTTCTCTTGCTTGGCCTTATATGGCCTATATCACGCGGTTAACCAAAGTAGGGATTGTAGAAAACATGCATAAGGATTATGTAACAACAGCTCGTGCTAAAGGGCTTCCTGAATCCACCATCTTGATAAAGCATGTTTTGAAAGGATCGCTTATCCCTGTTGCTTCGTTTTTGGGACCAGCCTTTGCAGGGATTGTGACAGGATCAATGGTTGTAGAGAGTATATGCAATATTCCCGGTATAGGGGTAGAGTTTGTTCAATCAGCTTTTAACCGGGACTATACGGTTATCACAGGTATTACTCTTGTGTATGCTACCTTACTTGTATTTATGAACTTTGTGGTGGATATGGTGTATGCTTTGCTTGATCCAAGAATTCGCTATAAATAGGAGAGACCTATGGCAACGGAGAATCGAGAGTTACACCTGGAAGAGGTGAAGGGGGTTTCTCTTTGGAAGGATGCATGGCGGAGGCTTTTGAAGAATAAGATGGCTGTGGTGGGAGGGATCATTGTTTTGCTATTTATCATAATGGCTATTTTCGCTCCTCTGATAGCCCCTTATTCATATGAATATATAGACTTTGAGAATCCACAGATTAATCAGCCACCCTCTTGGAAACATCCCTTTGGAACAGATAGTTTGGGACGAGATCTGTTTTCTCGTGTGATTTATGGAAGTCGGGTCTCGATCGCCATTGGTTTTGTGACAGGTTTTGTGGCCCTTGTGATAGGAGTAAGCTATGGAGCAATTGCGGGTTTTGTAGGTGGAAAACTCGATGAATGGATGATGCGTTTTGCAGATATTTTGTATAGCCTTCCCTATATGTTTTTTGTGATTCTCTTGATGGTAATTTTTGGAAGAAACTTTCTCATGCTGTTTGTGGGTATTGCCTCTGTTTCGTGGATGACTATTGCTAGAATTACTCGGGGACAGATCATGTCACTCAAGAATAACGAATTTGTCGAGGCAGCCAGGTCTATTGGGGCATCAAGGCGAAGAATCATCTTTCGTCATCTCATCCCAAATGCCATAGGGCCTATTATTGTGTATCTTACTCTCACGATTCCAAGTATCATGCTTGAAGAGGCATTTCTTTCGTTTTTGGGTCTTGGAGTACAGGCACCTATGACCTCGTGGGGGCTTCTCGCCTCAGAGGGCAAGGATGTGATCACTACCTATCCCTGGAGGATCATTTTTCCTGGACTGGCTTTAACATTGATGCTTTTTTCCCTAAATTTTTTGGGAGAGGGCCTTCGGGATGCTCTTGATCCCTCTCAAAAAAACAAACTGTAGGATAAGGGTATGGCTGAGACAACACTTTTGCAGGTCAATAACCTCAGAACGGTTTTCAAAACAGATGATGGACTGGTGCATGCCGTCAACGGGATTTCTTATAAACTTGGGTACCATGAGGCCATAGGCGTTGTGGGGGAATCAGGATCCGGGAAATCCGTGTCCCATTTGAGTATGTTACGGCTTATTCCTCAGCCACCGGGAAAAATCATAGGAGGTGAGGTTTGGTTTGAGAAAAGAAATCTCCTTGCTCTTTCCCAGGAAGAACTCCGAACAATCCGGGGGAGGGATGTCTCTTTTATTTTTCAGGATCCTATGACGTCGTTAAATCCTTTTTTAAAGATTGAAACCCAAATGGTGGAAGGAATCATGCTCCATAAGAAAGTCTCACGAAAAGAGGCGAGGGAACGAGCCATTGAGCTTTTTCGGCGTGTTGGAATTTCCGAACCAGAGAAACGCCTTAGCGGCTATCCTCATCAAATGTCTGGTGGTATGAGACAACGAGTTATGATTGCGATGTCTCTGATGACACGTCCAAAGCTTCTTATTGCTGATGAGCCTACAACCGCTCTGGATGTGACCATCCAGGCCCAGATTTTGGAGCTGATCAATACCCTTCGCCGAGAAGAGGGAATGAGTCTTGTTCTGATTACCCATAATCTTGGGGTAGTGGCTGGTATGACAGAGAGGATCCTTGTGATGTATGCAGGATACATTGTGGAAGAGAATACAACCCAGGAACTTTTTGAAAATCCCAAACACCCCTACACGGTGGGGCTTATCCGATCTATTCCCAAAATTCATGAAAAACGAGAGGGGAGGTTTTATTCTATCCCAGGCACTCCCCCCAACCTTTTAAATCTCCCTGATGCGTGTCCCTTTTATCCTCGCTGTGAGAGGCACAAGGATATCTGTAAACAAAAGATGCCCCCCCTGGTAGAAAATGGGCAGGGACGATATGCGTGTTATTTTCCGTATTAGGAGAGAATGATGGCGTTGTTTCGTGTGAAGAATCTCAAAAAATACTTTACCCTCAGAGGAAGTCTTTGGGAGAATCCTCAGACACTTAAGGCAGTCGATGGAGTGTCTTTTGATTTGTATGAGGGTGAGACACTGGCAGTCGTAGGAGAATCAGGATGCGGCAAATCTACCCTTGCGCGTACTATGATACGACTCCATGAACCAACAGAAGGGGAACTCTGGTTTGAAGATAGAGATCTTGTGAAGCTTGATTATACCTCCCTTCGTTTGGAGAGAAAGCATTTTCAGATGATCTTTCAGGATCCTTATGCGTCTCTTAATCCGCGTATGACAATAGGAGACATCATCGCCGAACCTATGGAGATCTTTTCTCGATATGGAGTACTGAGTCTCTCCAAAGCAGAGATTCGGGAGAGAGTGGGAGAACTTTTACATCGCGTAGGGCTATCCCCGTCGTTTGTGAACCGTTATCCCCATGAGTTTTCTGGAGGCCAAAGGCAGCGCATTGGTATAGCGCGAGCATTGGCCCTCAATCCCCAACTGATTCTCTGTGATGAACCTGTCTCGGCCCTTGATGTGTCTATTCAGTCCCAGATTCTTAACCTTTTGGAAGAGCTTCAGCAGGAGAGAAAGTTAACATATCTTTTTATCTCCCATGATCTTGCTGTGGTGAAACACATCTCAACTCGTGTCGCGGTGATGTATTTGGGAAAAATCGTGGAATTAGCAAAAAGCCAGGAACTGTATGAGAGGCCTTTTCATCCGTATGCCCGAGCTTTGCTTTCAGATGTTCCGATTCCTGATCCCAGGCTTGAGAAGCAGCGAAAGCGTATCCTTCTAAAGGGGGATGTGCCTTCTCCTATCGGAGAGAGGCATGGCTGTCCATTTAAAGATCGGTGTTATATGAAAACAGATATTTGTGAGGAGGTTATCCCCCCTCTTGAGGAGAAAATTGCCTCTCACTTTGCTGCCTGCCATCACTGGGAGAAATGTGCAAACATGTAGAGAGAGAAGTATTCAAAGGATAGAGTTCTCTTATAAAAATCTTTTCGTACTTCTTCTCTTTTGAAAGTGGCAAGGACTCAAAAAAGATTCCCTGTGTATGTACAGGAAAGTCTCTGTATGAGAGACTATACTCCTTTTTCACATTGAAATCCGTGCAAAGGCCTCCTCATTTTTGAGCTCTTTTTCAAGAAAAGGAAGCATACCTCTTCTCTATGCTCTCGCCTTTCCTCAAAAAGAATCACTTTAACTTTAAGATGGAAAAAGAAATAAACAACAATATTTTGAGCAAAGTCGAGAGCTTCCCACCAGACACCTCCCCTCACCCATCCTTAAAAAAAGATATGCCTCTCCCATGTGAAAAAGTAGAGAGCATGTTCTCGAGCTTTTTTATAGCCTTCCTCTGGTTTACCATGACAAGCCTGACAACGTTTCTAAACAAGAAGAAAACTAAAGAGGATAAAGACCATACCGTTTTCTCTAAGGAAAAAATTCCCGGACAAGAGTCTCAAAAAAGATTCATAGGGAAACATCTTTCACGTGTCTCACCTTTTGTATTTGACTTTTTCATATTTATATATTATAATATTATTATATAATTATCCAAGGAGAATCTTATGATAAGAGTACACGACCAATATTGCCCTAAAAATCACATGTGTCCCGTGATAAGACTCTGCCCGGTAGGGGCTATTTCCCAGCCGTCAATGTTTTCTGCTCCTGTGGTTGATCAAAAGAAGTGTATTGATTGTGGAAAGTGCGTCCGAGCATGCCGAACCTTTGTGCGTGTGGCAAACGAAGCCACTCAGGCCTGAGAAACAAGTTCGTAAAAACGACGAAGAAAAGTCTTGATAAGATCGGGGTCTTTGATTCCTTTTGTTCTTTCTACACCACTGGAAACATCGATCCCATAGGGTTGAAGGGAAAGGATCTCAGCAAGGTTCTCAACGGTAATACCCCCAGCAAGGATGGCCTTATGGTGGATCCATCTTTGGGAGGATACGGAAAGCGCAAGAGAGAGCCTATTTCCTGTGCCACCATATTCTACGGGGTGCCACGTATCAAAAAGAAGAGCATTGGCTTGGGTGAGATGGTGCTTTTCAATAAGATGATCATCCACGTGTGGACTTCGAATAACTTTGATAATGGAGAAAGGCCATTGGTTTTTGAGTTCCGAAATGAAATGTTCGGTATAGGTTTCACTGTGGAGTTGAATGGTATCAAGGCCAACGGTATAGGCAATATCAAGCATCTGGGCAAGTGGAGTGTCGACAAATACGCCTACCTTTGAAACAAAGGGGGGAAGGGAAGTACAGAGGCGACGGGCTTGTTCTGGGGAGACAAAACGAGGGCTGGGTTGATAAAACACAAAACCTACAGCATGGACTCCCCTTTCAATGGCAACGGCAAGAGAAGTTTCATCGCGAAATCCACAGATTTTGACGCGCGTCATCACTCCTCCTTGGTTTTCATAGGGTGTATTGTAGAGAAAAACAGCAGAAAATGCCACTCTTTGAGTAAAGACATCCCCAAGACATGGGAAAGATATATGCACAACTAAGGCATACCCTTTTCCGTACGCTTTTTCCTGAAATACCAGAGGGGCACTTCTCTTTATGCTCTCGCCTTTGCTCAAAAAGAATCACTTTAAATTTAAGACGGAAAAAGAAATAAACAAAAATCTTGTGAGCAAAGGCGAGAGCTTCCCACCAGACATCTCCCCTCACCCATCGCTTAAAAAAGATATGCCTCTCCCATGTGAAACAGTAGAGCGCACATTTTCGAGTTTTTTCTTATACCCCTCATCTCGTTCACCATCAAAGGTCTTGTAATGTTTTTGAAACAAGAAAAGAGTTCTTTCATAGCTTCTTTGTTCTCAAAACGCATTTTGCTCTTTTTGCTATGAATAAAGAATTATGAGCGTTTGTTGTGAGAAAAAAGAGAACTGAAAGATGGTAGCTTATGAGAGAGTAAAGAAAAAAACGGGGCATGGGTTACGGTCGGGAGAGTATCGCAAAGGACGGCAATTCCTTGATCCAAAGTCCTGATGAAAAAATAAAAAACTCCAGGAAGAAGCTTCTCTTCCTGGAGTATGGTGGGGAAGTGTATATTCTTTCAGAAGTCAGATAGTCTTGAAGATACTGGAGAGAACAATTTCCCAACGAAACGTTTTTTCCACATGTTCAGAAGCTTTTTGTCGTATGTATTTCCACTGGGGGGTTTTCTTGGAGTGGATGAGATGCTCAATTGTTTCTATCCATTTTTCTGGTTGATGAAGAGAAAGAGCAAAGCCCGTTTCCCCAGGAAGAATGATTTGTTGCGGTCCTCCCTCTGTAGTAACCAGTGCGGGAACCCCACAAGCCTGGGCTTCAAGCACAACCATTCCAAAGGTATCGGTGGTACTAGGAAAAACAAAGATATCAGCCGCTGAATAAATGTGCGGCAAACTTTCCCTCCGGATCTTGCCGAGGAAGTAGACTCGTTTGTGATGACGACTCTTTTGTCGGAGTTCCTTGAGATAAGGACCATCCCCCGCGAAAATAAGATTGAGATTTTCGTATTTGTCAGAGAGCTGGTTATACAACTCGAGGAGGAAATCAACGTTTTTGTCTTTTGAAATACGACCAGCATAGAGCAGATTGATACCCTCAGGGATACCAAAGGAGGCGTGAAAGATATCTCGAACATCTGGCATATAACGAAAGATCCCCGTATTGATCCCTTTAGGAAGAAAACGGAGTTTTTCTTCGGGGATCCCCCGTTCCACAAGAATACGGAAATACTCATCGCTCTGGAAACGAACTTCCTGGGCAGTATTGTAGAACCAGAGTTCATATTGCTTCAGCAGAGAGATAATCCCCTCATCCTCAATGATTTTCTCAGCCTCTCTCACAAAATCCGTATGATAGATAGCCGTAATAGGGAGATCCATTAGTTTCGCGATGAGAATCCCAAGCAAACCGATGGGGCCAGGGGTAGATATAAAAATTTCGTCTGGATTTTCGGCGGTGAGCCGTTCTATTGCCCGCAAAAGGGAAGGAAGCTTCAAGGTATAATGGTCATAGAAAGGGAGGGGAAACGCATAGAAGGCATCAAGAAATATGGTGTTTGGGGGAATAGATTCATCCCACTCATTGTCCAAAAGTGAAGTAACCAATTTCAGGGGCATCTGCTGACGAGAGGAGATCCAGCCAAGTTCTTTGAGGGTAGCGGATACCCCATTCAAATCATTCAAGGTATCGGTAAACCAAAGAATCTTCTTGGGTTTTTCAGGGAGAGGGATGGAAAGATTCTCTCGGAGTTTGGCAAGGATCTGTCTGTTGCTATAGAGATGTTTCGCACTGGAAAGAAAAGGAGCGGTGAGAAAGAGTCCCGTCATAGACGAAGTAATGTTTCTCAGAAGGCCGGTGATATCTCCTTGTTGAAGATTTTTTTCCAAGGAGCGAGCCAAACGACCAAAGAATTCGTCACTGATTTCGGTAATCTTGTCATAGAGAAAATCAAGTTTTCTCTCTATCTCTTCGTTTGCCTTCTCCTTAAGGCCAACAATAGTCTGGTCCAAGAGAATGCGTATACTATCAGTCTTTTTTCGGCGGTTGAAAAGAATCATCAAACGTTCTTTGAGGGTATGTTTTCGAGGACGAAAGATTTGATCAGAGAGAGTCATAAGAAAACTTTTTGATTTTTGAGAAGAAAATTTCATCTCCCCAAGATAATCATATGCAATCTTGTAGATAGAATATACTAGTCCTTTGTAATCGTTTTGTCTTCCATGGGCTGAGGTCTGACGGTTACGCAAGGCAAGGAGAAGTTCAGGAATACTCTGGGCATCAGCTTCAGTATAGGTCTTGCCCAAAAAGAGCCCCCCATGATCATCAGATCCCCCAGTAAAACCCTTGAGCCAAGGTTCCCTTCCAGCAGCCTTGATACCATGTTTTTTCTCAAGATGAGCGATATGTTCTGGAGTGAGTCTCCGAAGAATCTCCATCCATTGGGTATTAAAGTGTTTGAGACGAGCCCCATTAATTCCCTCAAAAACATTGAAAAGAAGGATAAATTTCTCAAGATGTTCTGCAGTGAGTTTTCCATTGACAGCATACGTGGCATGAGCAAGTGAATGAGGGATATTTTCCTGGAGGAGATAATCCCGCAAATGATAGATATTGGAACGAAGCGTTTGGATTTTCTCAAATTGAGGACGATTAATTCCATAAATGAGGAGATGAGCCTTGCACCCATCTTCAGGAAAATAAACGGTGGATTCCACACTAATGAAACAGTCATGTGGATAACGTTCGGTGAGAAGCTCTGCTCCATCAATGCGGTTGTGATCAGTAATGGTAACAAAGTCCATCCCTTGTTTCTTCATGGTCTCATAGAGAACAAAAGGATCAGTATAGGATTCTTTTGCCCCTATTTTATTAAGAAACCATATGGATGGGTGCTCAGAATATCGGGAGTGGACATGGAGATCTACTTTTGCCATATCTACCTCCTTGCAGGGTGTCCATAGTATACCAAATAAAAATGAAGTTTCCATGAAATTTTCGTGAAAAAAATATGAATTTTCAGAAATCCTGAGAAGTCCTTGTTGTCGTTATGAGAAAACGAAGAAATAAGCTCTCTCCTTTTCTCAAAAGGCATTTGTATATCTTTAATACTTATAATGGGTTATCTCTATTTTTTTGAGAAAAGGAGAGAGCAACCTTTCCCATATGCCTGGGGGTGATGTCTTCTCTATCTGGGACATAGGGGTATATTTTACCAACAAAGCACTCCACTTGTTTCAAAAATATGTTTTCTTCCTTTCTTATGAGGCCCTCGCCAAACCAGAGAAGATTACGCCAACGAGATAAAAAAACGAGATAAAAAAGGAAAAGACATGCTCTTCTTTTTCTCAAGGCATGTTCTTCTATTTAAATATGAATAAAGAATTATGACTCTCTTTTTTGAGAAAAGGAGAGAAGATAGGAATAAAAAAGCGAGTTTTTTCGTGCCATGGTTTTCGGGTGTCCTCCTCTCCGAGAATCTCTGCCACTGTGAAGGCGCTTATTTTTTATCAGCGGAGAGATAATCAAGGCGTGGAGGTGTTGGTCCCTTGGAGGAGTCGGATCTTTTCTTCGTAATAGAGAAGACGACGAGAAAGTTCTTGGATATTTTGCTCAGAAAGACGCTCACTATTGCGATAAATAGCAAGCCAAAGGTTGTATTCTCTCGTGAGGTCATCTATCAATTGAGAAAGGGTCTGGATTTCCTTGATTTTTGAGGCAATACGAGGAGGATACGTCTTCAGGGTGATGTTGGTGAAGGTGATAGTATTGGTGATCACAATGGTATTGGTGACAACGACAGGAGAGAGGGAAAGAGGGGAAGGAAGAGGAGAGGTATTGGTTGGGGTTTCTGGGAGAGGAATGTTTGTCGTAATGATGAGAGAGGACATTTCTCTATAATTGATGAAAAAACTTTTTGTGGCTGAAAGGGTATTGGTTTGAGACCCAGCTATGGCCGTGATAGTAACCGTGAGGGGATAGTTACCGGCAATGGAACCTGTTCGCTGAAGGTTCCAAAAGGCTTTGCGCTTGTCCGCGGGGTTTACCTTGAGGTAGGTAATGGTATTGGAATCTCCCTCAGGAAGGGTAAATCCTTTCGGGGGAGAAAGAGAGATAGAGAGAGAATCCAAAGAAACCTTTCCGTTATAGGCCACTTCAGCAGAGATAGGAACAGGGGGGGCTTTGACCTCCTCTGGGAAGGTGAGAGAAAGAGAAATATCATTGGTAGAGAAGCTCTCTTCACTATGGATACCATACAAAGAAGTAATAAAGAGACTCTGGTTAGGAGCAAGGGTCACAGGATCGTAATATAGCCCAACAGCCCCACTATATTGAGACGAGGGTTGAAGGGATTGAGAAGTGTTGAGAGAAATATCCCAAAGATTATCGTAGAGCTTATTCCAGCTTGCAAAGACAACTCGTGAGGGGGGAGTAAGTTCTATTCCCTTCAGACTTCCACGTACCATCACGCTCTTGTCCTGAGACGTGGTATACCAATACTCTGGGATACTTTCTCTGTAAAAGTCTGTTTCTTTGGTGATCTTTCCCTTGCCTGGAATTTCAAAGCTTGAGACTCCGCTCTCTCGCAGATAAATATCCAAAAGGAGTCGCAATCCCACAGACATGTTTTTTTTGGTGGCATTCAAAAGTTTGTATGAAATACGAACATGGTTACTTATCCCTGTGACGGGGTTGGGGGCAAAGGAAAGGGTCTGTTCGATAGTAATACCACGGACAGACCAGCGAGTACTGATTCCATTTGAAATAAGTTTTGGTCTTTGTTCATAGTGTCCCTTTTCCGAACCAAAAATAATATCCTCATTATTGATCCGGATGGTAGCAAGGGTGGTTGGAGGAAGTTTGTGATACAGAAGATAACTATTGTTGTCAGCAGGAGTATCAGGGTCACCTTCAAGAGTTTTGATATAGAAGGCCGCTTGATTCTCATCGTGGTAAAGGGCAAGATAGGTATTCGAGAAAACCAAAAGCCCCCAGAATGAGGCAGGGAAAAAAACACATATCCAGAATGATTTCATAGATTCTCCTTGGAGAGAAGCATTTTCAGTTCATCAATCTTTTGTTTTTTCAGGTCGAGAAGTTGATTTTGGAGGTCCAGGAGCCTGGCTAAAAGCTTGAGATACTTTGCCTGATTGGTCTGTATCTTTTGGGTATCAGTATCTCTCGAGGTAGTGCTGAGGGTATTTTCAATGGTTTGGAGGGATTGTCTTGTATGGTATGCATACGCAGAACTGGGGAAACGTGCTAAAAGTTCTCTATACAGTCCCATAGCTCTGTAGTACTCCTTCTTGGCGGCAAAAGCACGACCTAACCAGTAGAGGGCTCCATCCTCATTTGCATCGCTGACAGCATACCGGTTCATGTAATCTGACAAAAGGGCTATCCCTGCTTCCTCATCTCCAAGGATGACATACATGCGTGCCATGTTATACAGAGCACGGGAGTACACAGGGGTATCACTATAGGATTCTAAGATTTTTCGGTAGAAACTCTGGGCCTTTTGGTAGGACTGGTTCACGAGAGCAATATCACCAAGATAGTTGTATGCCTTGGCTTGATATTCGCGAGGGGTTTGAGGATCTTGTATCACTTTGGAAAGAAGCTCCTCAGCGTTGGCATATTCTTGGCTTGCAAGGGCATCCATGGCTTTGAGATAGAGTTTTGGAGCCCCACTTGTCCAACCCAATGAGAAAAAAAGAAAGAGAAAAAGAAGTACTTTTTGTCTATACATGGGGGCGTCTCCTCAGGTACTCGAGCATCGCCATCAGCCCTAAGTCATACGAGAAATCTCCAAAACCACTGATTACTCCCACAGCTTTGTCAGCAAGATAGGAATGATGACGAAAGGTCTCTCTGGCATAGATATTTGAGAGATGAATCTCTATAAAAGGTATCTGTACAGCCAAAAGAGCATCTCTGATAGCAAGGGAAGTGTGGGTATAGGCACCCGCGTTGATGAGTACTCCTTTGGCTTTTTGTCCTTGGTGTTGGATGAAAGAGACAATTTCTCCTTCGCTGTTGGATTGAAAAGAGAGGAGTTTATAGCCCTCTGTTTTAGCTCTGGCTGTGAGTCGATCAACAATGGTCTGAAGAGAAGTGGTTCCATATTTGTCCGGTTCACGCATGCCAAGCAGGTTGAGATTGGGGCCATTAATGAGGAGAATGGTCTCCATAGATACCTCACTTTTTATAAGAATAGAGGGTAGTAATGGTATGTGAGACGGTAATAAAGAGGCTTTCTGTTTGCGAAGAAAAGGGAATAAGATGAGCCACTTGCTGATAAGGAAGGAGGTTTTTCCACTGAGCCTCATCAAAGTCTACAGCGATGATAAAGTTTTCCATATTCTCATTTTCAGAGAGATAAAGATAAAGTGGTTCATGAGGGAGAGAGGACATAAGGACAATGACAATAGCTTTGCCATAGGCAAACCAAAACCAGGGTTTTTCTTCACCAAGGGAAGTACCATCAAGAGAGACGCGAAAGGTTGGACACAGGATAGATCGATGGATGAGAACCTGATTGCTTTCACAAAACTCCCGAAATTTTGTTTCTGAGGGTTGAGAAGAGTCTTTTATCAAGATGGTAAAAGCTGGATAGCTCTTTTGTCGCCATACCGTATCTACTCGCATAATAGCGAAAGTAACAGGAATATGTTTCGAAAAAGGAGCCGTAGCGATGGTGGTCATGGCGTTTGAGGGAAAGTTTTTAGGAAGAAACGTATACGACGTCTCCTCTTCTACATCTTCAAAGAGGACATGGTGAGTGGTGGTAAAATTGGATCTTTCTAGGTACCAATCAATGTTACCTGTCATGGTAAAGGTGAGAGCAGTTTTCTCTAACGAAGGGGTTTGGTATGTGACAGCAAGGGTACGAAAAAAACCATCCACTGGGGTAACCACGGGACCAAACCAGCGGGATGAAGAAGAAACAGGGAGAGGTCTTGTCTTGGTGAGACTTTGACAACTAGCAAGGACACTTCCCATCAGGATAATGAGGAACCATTCTCTTCTCATGACATATACAATATCGGCAAAAAGAGAGAGAGGTTGAATAGAGAAGAGTTTTCAACAGAAGAGACGACGATCTATTTGCTGTGGAAAGAGGTTGCGGGAATGAAAAGAGGAGCCACAGCCTTGAAGAAGGCAAGTTGTGTTTCATCCCATTCTCGATCTGGGTTGAGAAGATCATGCACACCGAGAATACCCCAGAGGGTCCCATGGAAATAAAGAGGCAGAAAAAGGATGGAACCAAGCCCAGTTTTTTCAAACGCCTTTTTCTCATAAGCATTAAAGGGGGTCTTTTCAGTGAGAATAAGGTACTGCTGATAGAGCAAAAGGCCTATCCAATCCTGTGAGAAATGTCTACTCTCGAGAGTGGGAACAGGAGGGGCATCATGGGTATGACTCCAGAGATAAAGAGGATCAAGCTGTTGGGTATGATCAAGCCATCGATAGACAAAAAGCCGTTGGATATCCATAAAAAGGGCAATCTTTTGGCAGACCAGAGAAAGATTCTGGGGATTTTCACCGAGTATTTGAAGGATTTCTTCCATCAATTGAAGGCTGGTTTGCTGTTTATAGAGGAGGTGCATGTGGTTCATCCGTTCTGAGACATCGTTGAGAATAAAAAGGAATTGCTCTTCGCGAGAAGTCTTGACATAATTGGCACTAAGTTCTACATGATGGGGATTGCCTTTTTGGTCAAGGAGTACAAAGATATGATTTTTGATCTTGATATGTTGAGCCAGTCCTTCAAACTCCTTTTTAAGATGTGCTTCATCATCGGCATGAAAAAGAGACCAGAACGTTTTATGTTTCAGGTGTTGACTCTCATACCCCACGAGACGAAGAAACTCTTCATTGGCTCGGGTAATTTTTCCCTCTTTGTCGGTAAAGAAAATAGGATTGGGTGAGGCCTCGAGAAATTCTTTCATCAATTCATTTTCTGCAAGGAGATGCTGTTCTCGCATTTTGTGGTGAGAAACATTGGTAAGGATGAGAACAAACCCGTTGTTGGTGAGGTAACCGTCCTGAGTAAGAATAGGGGATATTTTGTATTCAATAGGGATTTCTATCCCCTGAGCATTGAGAAGAAGCCGATCTTTTTGGTACACCGAGGTAGCTCCACGGCTCTGCAGGAGAAGAAAGGGATTTTCTATCTGGTTGTCCACCGGATTGCGGATAAAAACAATCTCAGAGAGAGGATGTCCAATGGCTTGTGATTGCCGAATACCGATATAGGTTTCAGCAATAGGATTAAGGGAGGTTATGACGCCCTTCATGTCAACGGTAATAACCGCCTCCCCAATACTTCTGAGGGTGGTTTCGAGCCACTCTTGTTTGGCCTTGATCTGTTTATCCAGCTCTTTCCTTTCGTTTATATTTAGGGAAAAGCCAGCAATACCAACAATTTCATCACGGCTATTGATAATAGGGATCTTGTAGGTTTCGTACCAGAGTTCTTTTTTGTCTTTGATAAAGACGTCTTCTTTGTGGATTTTTGCTCGTGAATAGATGACACACTGGTCCTCGTTTTGACATGCTTGAGCATATTCCATGGGGAAAAGGTCAAAATCTGTTCTTCCAATGACCTCTTCTCGACGAAAACTATGAAGCCTTAAGAAATTTTCATTCACCTCACAGTAATGCCCGTGAATATCCTTCACCCACAGGAGAAGGGGAATATGATGGAGAACAGATTGCCAAATAGCACTTTGATAAACCGATTCTTGTTCTCTGTTAATATTTTTGATGAGAACAAGGTAAAGGGGATGAGGTCCCACTTGTCCAGGAACCATGTACCCATGGATATCTCCATAAAAGATTTCTCCATTGTTTCGTAGAAAAGGAACTCCTTCCATAAGAACGGTGGTGCCCTGGCAGGATTTTGTCTGGAGGGAGGGTTCTGCGAAGAGGTCAAAAAAGCTTTTGTGTTTGAGATCTTTCTGATGGATATAGCCATAGATAGAAAGAGCCGCCTCATTGACTTTGAGAATACGGTAGGTATGACACTCAATCAAAAGGGCTGGATCAGAAAGATTCGCCAATAAAGCGAGAAATACCTCATCAATATTTGAGGAGATCTCTTTTGCCATGAAATTCCCTTGTATTTTTTGATTCCATATTATACCATACAAGCGAGAAAAGTCAAGCATTCACTGAAAGATTGTTGTGAATTTCGAAAGGATGGTGAAGGGGAAAATCCCCCCTTTCTCACAGGATTGCGAAATATCTCTTCTTCTTTCAGTTACCACACTTTCTTGAACAAAGCCGAGAGCTCATATCCTTTTCTTTTTCGCACTCTTTACAAGATTTTCTGTGAGAATACCCAGACCTTCCATAAAAATTCTTCCTTTTTCTTCAGTTTTTCATTGTACTTTCCGTAAAACTGTTTATAAGAAACTATCCAAAGGGGGGGGTGATATGAAAAGGTGGGTTGTTCTTTTCTCTTTCCTTGTGGTATCCGTGGCTTTTGGAGAAAACCGAGCACTTCTTTATTTTTATCGAGGAGATGGGGTAAAGGGCGTTACAGGGGCTGATATTTTCATGGTTGATCATATCCTTACGAATGTGATCCTTCTTACCCGAAAGTATGATATCCTCACCAGAGAAACCATTGGCACATACCTGATAGGAAAGGGGATCACCAATACCCCAACCAATGTCATACCAAGCATAGCAAGGGAAAACGCCTCAAATTGGGGATTCAGTGATGTGGTAGAAATCTCTTTTTCCCCTGCTCCACGAGCCCGTGCTTTTGAGATCATTCTACGCGTCTGGAACGTCATAGAAAAACGCTACACCCGTGAAGAAAAGATTCCAGCCCAAAGTGGACGAGATATTTTTGGGGCCCTTGATCAGGCAAGCCTCGCGCTTGCCGAAAGCCTCACCGGCAAGCGTTTGGGGTTTGGAACTCTCCGAGTCTCCACAACTCTTCAAGAGCCCGTGATGCTTATCGATGGAATCGAATATGAAACTCCTTCCATCAGTATGGAGAATGCTATTGCTGGCCTCACCCATACTGTGATCATTGGGTACAAAAAAACCAACTCTTTCATAGGGCTTTATACCAACAATTTTGAAATCCGAGATGGATTTGCCTATGATCTCACCTATCACCACGAGGAATGGGTTGAGGTTATTGATCTGCGAACCAACACCAATCGCTTCCCACGAGGTGCCTACCGTCCTATCCCTGCCGAAAAAAGTCTCTCGCTAGGTCCTTCGCTTCGGATAGGCAATATGAGTCTTGTCTGGATAGGTGGCTACCTCTTCTGGCAAAGTCTTTTGATAGATATCTCGCTGGGATATACCCCGCGTCTCACTGGTATGGATGCAGGCAACGTATATTTCCATACCATGGGACTCCAAAGCACCCTCTCATTTCGCCTTTTTGATTATGAAGAGAGCCTGTGGAATACGGGGTTCTGGCTTTCCGTGAGTGAGTTTGCTGGGGTTTATCCCTTTTTTGCCTTCTATAACAAGGGATGGCCCCTTCTCTCGGCGGGTATCTCCCTCTCTCTTCGATGGGGCTTCTCGTGGGTGCCAACGTGGCTACGGTCTTTAGAAGTTGATGTTATGGGTGGAGTGGCCAGTGGAGACACTCTTTACCCTATTCTTGGATTCACTTTTCGCTATTAAGGAGGGGGTATGAAAACAAAAATATACGTATTCGGCATCGTTGGCCTCATGATACTTTTCACGGGGTGTTCTTTGCTCTTTGGACCACTTTCACGACTAAGCCTCGAAACACTGGCAAATGGAGAATGGAGATGGACATGGGTGGGATCATGGAGTGGATATTCGATAGATTTTACCTTTCCTCGATCTCTCAAGACATACGTATTAAGTGCCCAGGAAAAACCAGGGTTCGGCGTGTATTACAAATACTTTATGGGGAGAGGGTGGTATCTCCACATCACACCCAACGGTACGCTCGAAGAAATGATGAGTTATGATCCACATTTCTCTCTTCCCAATCCTCTCCACGTGTACGTCGATCCAGAACAAAAAAGCGTCATTTTCTGTGGAGCAAACATTACTAATGATAGCACCTCGTTAAATGGAGGAGTCTTCTCCTACGATCCTGTCAAAGGAAAAAGACAGGGAACGGTTTTTGTAAACTCTTATGTAACACATGCTATCCCTCTCGGAAAAACTCTCATTTTCCAAACCAATATCTACTCGGTAGCTCAATGGAACATCATAGAAGGAACGGGTCGGCTTTTCCATGGATGGGGAAGTACACCAAAACATATCTTTCCCCTCCCCGCGGAAAAAGAAGAAAATTCCCTCGTTCTCATCGTTACCAATGACACGTGGGGTACCAATTACTGGAGTTTTTACAACCAAGAAGGAAGTGAAAAAGACTCCATGCGAACAACTACAACAGGGCAAATTGGCAGCAATTGGGTTGGTGCAGTAGGACAAAAGGGGACCTACCTTCTCATGAATAGTGCTTCCTCTTTGTATCATCTTTATACTTTCCACAACGGCTCCTGGATCTCTTTTGAGAGTAAACAGGTTGTTAATGCCGCTTTCAACAATGTGATGGGGGTGGATATTGTTGCCTCTGGAGGTGTCATCACCATCGTATGGCTCATAGAACCAACCACCCTTCTCCTCTCGACGTATGAAGAGACCAACGAAGGACTAAAAAAAATCTCCGAGAGAAGACTTTCAACTCCTGTAGACAAGGGAAGTATTGAAGGCGTGGATCTTTTTTACGACAAGGCTGGAAAGAGACTGTTTCTGGGCATTCTCCATGCTGTCCCCCCCACTAATGAGGTAGGGGTTTCTTATTTTTGGTTACGATGGTTTTAACACCATCCCCGAAACACCACCGCATAAAAAAACCTCTTTCTTCCCTGGTGGGGAAGAAAGAGGGGGAAAAGAAGAGACTCGTTTCTCACTTCAAAGAGAGAACATAGGCATCCTTGCCCACAGGATTCTGTTTCAGCCTGGCAAGGGCACTTTCTGCCTCTGATTTTGAACCATAGCTTCCTACACGTACACGGTAATAGGTCGTCTCATTAATTGTTGTCTCTACAATATAGGGTGAAAATCCACCCTGGCGAAGTTGATTCTCAATAGCTTGAGCCTTTTCCAGAGAGGTATGGGCAGAAACCTGAATAGTAAAAGCCCCGCTTCCAGAAACTCCTGCATGAGACGGAGAAGAAACAGGAGATTGAGATGGCGAAGAGGATGGAGACTTGGGCGTTGATTTTGTTTCAGATTTGGGTTGTGTTTGCGTTTTCACCGACGAGGAAGTGGATGATGGTTTTTGTGTGGGGGTCTCTGTGAGAGAAGGTATCACCGGAACTTCCTGTGTAGATGGCGAAGTAGGAGAGACAGAAGCCTGGGGAACCATATCCTGGGCTTGTTGAACCGGCAAAGCCTGTTGTTTCAAGGCTATCTCGGTTTTTTGTTCTTCCACCTTCTCCGCAAGAAGAGATTGCTTTGTCTTCTGTACCTCACTGATCTCTTTCTCCTTGATATTTCCGAGCCAGTATCCAAGCAAAAAGGCAAATACCCCAAAGAACACAAAAATTGCTCCCACCCATACGAGCTTTTCGTCAATATCAGAAGACGAGGTCTCCTTCACGGGCTTCGATTCCTCGAGAGAACGCTTGAGAGAGGATTCCCCAGGCTTCGTTCGTGATGAGGCTTGGTAAGTTCGCGCAGGTTTATAATCCTGAATTCCACTCGGACGTGCCTCCAAAGACTCCTCAGGTTGGATAAAATCTTTATCAAACAAATCCATGATATCCACGTCTGCCATAGATTCCTCCTTGCCTCTTTTTTTTCGGCATTTTTCCCCAAAAGATGAGCCATAATTCGAGAGTTTTCGCATCTAACCCAGATATCCCTCATTTTCCCGAAGAGAAAAATTTTTCCTACAAAAAAGAGTATTTCTTTTCTTTTATGCTCTCTCCTTTTCTCAAACAAAATACCTTTAATTCCTTATTTTTATTAAAGATAGAAAAATACATTTTGAGAGAAGGAGAGAGCTTGTTTTTCACCTTCATCCCTTTCACATGATCTCAATGGTTCTGTCAGGGGCTTTCATATGCTATACGAACCACAATCAAACATCCAAAGACCTTGTCTTTCAAAAGTTCTCAGAAGACACTTGTCACTTTTCAGGATACGAGGAACGGCGAAAATCCTCATAGAGTTTCTGGAGTTCCTCCCATGAAACACGAAGAAGCCCCATCTGACGAAAAAAGCGCGGACAATCCTTTTGAATGAAACCTTCCCGTTTTACACGAAGTACCTGCTGGTATCCTTCTTCAGAAACAAAAAAACCAATCCCCCGCTGGTTCACAATAATACCCTGCATCTCAAGATAATTGTACGTTTTCACCACGGTATTAGGATTCACTGACAACTGACCCGCAAGATCTCGAATAGAAGGAATACGTTCTCCCGGTTTCCATATACCTTTGAGGATATTCTCACACACAAGATCAGCAATCTGAAGATAGATAGCTTGCTGGGAATCAAACTCCATGAGTAACCTCATAACGAACGAAGTGACGATACGCCATCCCATAGGCAAGTCCAGCCGAGAGAAAGAAAAGCACCCTTCCCAACCAAAGAAGAAAATCAAAAATGTCCCTTGCCAAAGCAGGAGGTACTATTCCCCTCGTCGAATAAAGCACTATACCATTCCAAGAAACCACTGTTCCAAACAAGAATTGAAGAACCGGTGTAGAAAGAAACGAAAGCAAAAACGACATCCCAAACAAAAGAAGCATGGTTTTCACAAAGGCAAAATGAGAAAACCTCACCGATCCCCAAAAAAACCATGCCTGAAGCACAAAGAAAAAAAGGTACCACTGCCACAACCACCCATAAAAAGGAAAAAAAACAGGAATCAAAGTTCCCGTCAGATAATACACGATCAACATGATCACAAGCGAGTAGAAAAAAAGCACCACAAACCCCATCAAGGGATACACCACAAGAGACCCCAGAAGTTTACTGACGAATTTTTCCAAAGAGCTTGCTGGCAACAAGAGATAAAACCCTTCTCCCTGCGTATGAAGATCAGAAAAAGCAAGCGAACTCAAAAAACACCACATACCTCCAAGAAGAAACATATCAAGTCCCAGATACAATGTTGCCTGAATATCAGTAGGGAACAAAGAACGAAGCCATCCCATCCCAAAGGAAAGCACAAGTAAGACCAAAGCAAGAAGCAACATCACCCATACCCACCGCCGGAAAAGCAATCTCACATCGATCATGAAAAGATGCCATATACGCCTAAAACTCATACTGTTTCCTCGTGATCTCTCGAAAAAGCCCCACCTGACGGATACTCGCCTCAAACAAAAATGAGAGTGGAATCCGACTCTCCTCTCCATCTTCCCTCAGAAGAAGCACCTGGTATCCCATAGGACACGCTTCCGCATACAAAGCCCTTTTCACCACTTCTTCATCCGTCGTAACCTGATAGCGAAATAGCTTTTGACATTCTTCTAACGTCGCAGAAAAGATGATCTCCCCATAATGAAGAATAATCACCGCATCCAACAAATTCTCTACCTCCTCGATATGATGGGTAGCAATCACCACCACCTGATCTTCACCAATCAAAGAGGCCACATGCTTCCGAAGAATATTTTTGGTAGTGATATCCAAGCCATTGGTGGGCTCATCCCAAAAGATAGTCTTGGCCCCTGTTGAAAGAGAAAAAGCAAGATAAAATCGCTTCACATACCCAAAAGAAAGCTTGGTTAAAAACTCATAAGGATTAAGATCAAATGTCTTGGCAAGAGTATGAAAAAGCTTCACATCAAAAGAAGGATACAACGGAGCATAGAGATCCAGAAACTCATAGATCCTCAAAGGCGGAATATAAGGTTTCTCTGGAACATAAGAAAGCTGTTGAAGATATTCCAGTGGTCTCTTTCGAATCTGATTCCCCTCCGCTTTTGCCTCACCATCAAAACGTTGAATAAGCCCCGCCATCAAACGCAGAAGAGTTGTCTTCCCTGCTCCGTTATGACCAAGAAGTCCATATACGTGACCTGGAACTAACTGAAGATTCACATCCTGCAAGAGAAAGTTTTGTTTTGGCAAATGATACCGAACCTCTTTCAGCTCTATCATGGCCATTCCTACTGTTCTATTTCTGTGGTACACTTACAGTATAGAGAAAAGAGGTTTTTTTGTCAAGAAAGCCACCCCACCCCATCCCCATTTCTGATATCCCTTAAAGAAACTTGCCTGGCATCTGAAGAAGATCCAAGAGATCTTGCCATGACAGGTGAGTCAAAAACTCCATGTTATTAGTGATCAATGCCTGAAAAAGGCCCTTTTTCCGTTTTTGAAGGAGAAGCATCTTCTCCTCGATTGTCCCTTCTGTAAACAAGCGAAAGATATGTACCGTCCGTTTCTGCCCAAAACGGTGTACCCTATCCACAGCCTGTTTTTCTACCGAGGGGTTCCACCAGGGATCCAATAAAATTACCGTATCCGCTCCCGTGATCGTAAGCCCCGTACCCCCAGCTTTTGTAGAAATCAAAAACACAGGCACCTGACTCTCATTAAAGCTATCTACCAGTGCCACCCGATGCTTTGTTCTACCATCAAGATAAAGCACCTCAAGAGATATTTCTTCAAGCTGTTTTCGGACAATCTGCAAAAGTTCAACAAACTGACTGAACACAACTACCCGATGATCACTATCCAGGGCTTCGAGAAGGAGTTCCCGAAGGGCTCGAAGCTTGATAGGTTCTTCTGTCACCTCGTGGCCAGCAAGAACCGGATGAAGACAAATTTGCCTCAGTCTGGTGAGTCCCGCCAAGAAATGGCTCATAGCCTTCTGAGGAGAAAAAGATGCATACCTCTCACACAAAGCCCTGATCGTCTCTACAGTATGAAGGTAAAGAGCCTTCTGACTGTCGGTGAGATCCAACCATACCTCTTGCTCTATTTTTGGGGGAAGCTCGGAGAGCACCTCATCTTTGGTACGACGAAGGACAAAAGGTTTTATAAGAGTCTTGAGTTTTTGGATGGCCTCCTCCCTTTGAGAGGGAAGAGGGCTTTGAAGCGGCCCCAAAAAGGTTTTAGAAAACCATGCATACGTTCCCAAAAACCCTGGCATGAGAAAATCAAAGATAGTCCACATCTCCATGATCGTGTTTTCCATGGGAGTCCCTGTGATCGCCACCCGATGCACAGCCCGAAGCAACTTCAGACTCTGGGTTCGCTTTGCCTTTTTGTTCTTCACATGTTGGGCCTCATCAAGTACACAGAGATGAAAAACCCGATTGTGATAAAAATCCCTGTCTTGATGAAGCAAACTATATGAGGTAATGAGCACTTCATAGTGATCACTGTGTTGCTGTTTTTCTTTCCGTTTTTCCACAGATCCATCCATCACAAGAAAACGAAGCTCATTCCCCGCAAATTTTGTGATCTCCTTTGCCCAGTTATGCACAAGAGCCGAGGGACAAACAATCAGACTCTGCCCATGAGTTTTTATAGAGAGAAGAAAAGCAATAATCTGGAGAGTTTTTCCCAACCCCATCTCATCCGCAAGAAATCCCCCAAAGTGATACCGATACAAAAAATGCAACCACCAATAGCCTGTTTTCTGATACGGACGAAGAAAAGACTCAACTTTCTGCGGAAGAGGAATACTCACATCGAGAATATCTCCTTGCAAAGGAAGATCCTGATAGGGCGGTGGAAGCACCAGAACAGGTTCTCCCTCCTTCATACGTCCTACCAACTCCCTCAAAAGAAACACATGGGACAAGCGAAGCCTCACTTTTTCTTCTTGCTGCTGAAGAAACCATGCCTCTTCTACCTCCTGAAGCCACTTTCTCTGAACAGCAGAAAGCGATATCCATCCCTCCGGACGTTTGAGATAACCATAACGGACAAGATGTTTTCTCTCCTGAGAAGAAAGAGGTTTTCCCGCAAGGATAACCTCAAAATTCACCTCAAGCCAGTCCATATCCTCTCCCGACTGCACCTCAAAAGAAACTCTGTCCCATTCCACCTTTCTCCACAGGGGCACAAACCTCACAAAAGGAGCAATACAATCAAGATAATTCTCAAAAAGTGTGTGCATATCATGCGTCTGAACACTCTGCTGCTTCACCTCACCAAGAAACCGAGAAAACTTCTCCAGCGTAACACAAGTAACCTGTCGAATCTTTTCATAGCCTGGACTCCCCCAAGAGAGAAACCACAATTTTTCCCGACTTTGGAAAAAGATCCGTTGTTTATGTGCGATACTCCTTTCAAATTCCTCATAAAGAAAAGGAAAACGCTGACCTTCTACCACCACCCACGCCACCATCTCAAAAAATCCCTCCTGGAGTTCCCGCAGATCCATCTCCACCACCACGTCAAAACGTTCCTCTATCACAGGAAGAGAAAGAACAAACCGCTTCTTCAAAAGAGGAGCAAGAGGAAGAAGCCTATCCACAAACTCTATCTCAAGAGGAATTTTCCCATGAGAAAAGAGATCACGAAGCCTCTCCTGGGGAAAAAAAGAAGCCAAAGGACGCATCACTTTTTTCGTTAACACAAGGGGAAGTGTCGAAGTAAGCAAAAGGCTTCCCGGGGTAGAGTTTTTTGCTTCACAGGGGGAAAAAGAGATCTCCCCTTGCCAGACAAGATACCGATCTTCATACCGATAGCTAGGATCCCGACTGTAACGACACAACAACTCCAAAAACCACACCTCAAAAGGAGGAAAAAGCCTCAAAAGGCCCACCTCCTCTCGGTGATCCGTATTCCAACTATAAGAGACAAAGGCCTTCAAAAACATATAGTCCTGTGGAGAGCACCATTCCTCAGACAAAAAAGAAAACTCTATCCCCTCTTGTTGCCCCCCTGCCAAGAGAAAAGAGATATCCCTTTTCGTACAAAGCGAAGCCTCTATGTACTCCACCACATGGTTTTTTTCCACAAAAGTGAGAGAAACCCAAAAAAACGATGCCATACCCTTTTCCTCCCCTTCTTCTCCCCTCAAAATCCTCATCCCTTTCTCTTCATTATCCACACCCCCACATACACGAGAGCATAGGGCAAAACCCCTCGCAGTTCTTATCCCACACAGAGAAACACTCTCCTCTCGCTCTCTTATCCTCTCATCATACGGACAAAGCCTCCTTTTGTCAAGCACGCCCTTCCCCGGGAGAGGATTCTCAGCATTCCCATTCCTTCCACGACTTGTTCTTTCCTTGTTTTCAGAAAAAATACCATACCTCAATACAAAGAAATAAGATAAAGATATATTTTTTGAAAAAAGGAGAGAACGTCCCCCCTCCCAGACTGAAACATGAAGACAATCCATCCCCTTCCTCTCGACACCAGAAATTTTGAAAAAAATACTCCTTCCCTCTACACTATGCCATATCACTCAAGGAGGAAAAAAATATGAGAAAAGGTATGATGGTAGGACTCATGCTGGCAATAAGTATAGGATGGGCAGAACCCGATGCTAGTATCATTCTCCATGAAAATACCCTTAACAAGTTTCTTGTTGCTGTAGGTCCCGTAGAAAAAACGGAAAACTTTTCTTTAAGTGGTATCAAAGGACAATATCGGTGGCTCGTTCAAAATCCCCGTCTCAAGCTTCTTCCAGGAAAGGCTCGATTTGAAGCGGATGTCACGGTTTCTCTTGTTTCCCCTTCCCTCAGTTATTCTACCCCTGCCTACGGGGAGGTTTCAGTAATGTACGATAGCCTCTCCAACCGTATCAACATCAAAGTAGAAAAAGTCGCCTTTGAGGTAGCCTTTACCCTGCTTGGCAAACGTATCCGCATTGCTGAAGTCGATATTTCTCGGTTTTATCAAATTGCCTTTGGGTTTCCTGGACCAAAACCTTTTGAAGCTGTTGTGGATGTGGCTATGCCTGATGGCTCCAAAAAACCCATCAAGATTGAAACAAGACCCGTCCTCGCCATAGAAGAAAAACGTATTGTGGTAGGCTCTGAACTTGTTTATACCCCCATGAGATAATCTTCTGGTGAGGGTTGCTTGAGCCTTTCAGAGAGTTTGGCAAGACGCTTCAGATCTGGATCCAAAAAACAATCGCTGGTCGCTTTCTTCGAAAGGATAAAAAGTTTTTCAAAATACAACGCATCAGAAAGAGAGGCAGTCTTGTACAAAAACACATCAATAGGAAGAATAACTTTTCGTGTTTCTATATACTTGAGGGTTTCATGGGCCACGGCATGCTGAGGAAGTTTCTCCTGCGTCGTAGCAGAGATATTTCCCCCGAGGGTGAGGGTAAATTCTCTCCCTGCTACACTACAGATATGATCAACTGTTTCCCAGAGAATATCACTCTCGGGAGTTACCTCCTCAGCAAAAAAAGAGGCACTCAGGTCTGTCCTTCCTATGGTAATCGCATCAACCCACCCTCGTGCCACCTCAAGAATATCCTCAAGCTGTGCTACCGCTTGTCGTGTTTCAATATTGATTGCAAGATGGTGAGATTTCTCAGCAAAAACACTCTGATACGCATCTCGAAATTTTTTCACGCCAAAAGGAGATTCCACCATAGGGGCAATAATACCATCAACCCCTAATTCCATACAATCTCTCATATCTCGCACTGCCTCCACCCCTCCAATCTTGACATGAAAGGGTACACCCGCCTGGAGGGTGAGTCTCCTCAGCCTCACCATATCTTGATAACTTGCCCCTTCGGCTTCAAACTCTGCTTTTATCCCTCGAATATGATAAAGCTCTTTGAGAAGAACCAACGTTTCTACCATCTCTTTTTCTATCACTATCATACATGCCTCCTTGCCCCTATGTATCTTTTCGTATAAAATACAAAAAAAATGAGTTTTTTACCCATCTATTTTTAAAAACACCTTTTATCATTGTGGCCATCTTCTAAAACCCTTCCAAAAAAACATGTCTCGTGAGATGACTAAAAAAATTTATACCAAAATACAAGATACTACTTGACTAAAAAGATTTTTACCTTACAATAAAATGACAAAAACACCATAAAGGAGGGAAAAGTATGAAGAAGGTGTTAGCTGTGTTGTTGGTAGGTGTTGTGCTGGCGTCTGGCTGTGCACAAGTAGTGGTCAAGGCCCCAGCGGGAAAGAAGATCGTTATCAGCAGTCAGCCAGTGACAAATCCTGATCAACAAAAGATGGTATGGTACATTCTGTGGGGACTTATACCCCTTGGTGACAACTCCACTGCATCTCTTCTTGCCAACTATACCGATGGTTCTGAAGTGGCCATCTCAACGGAGGCAAGTGCGTTGGATGTCATCATCGGAGCTGTTTTAGGCAATTTTTCTATCACAACACGAACAGTTAAGACACAAAAGGTGAAGTAAAACAAAGAAGGGGGATATCCCCCTTCTTCTTTTAATACACAGAGGGTCTATGAAAAGAAAAATAATTTTCTTTGTGGTTCCTATCGTTATAATGATGGTGGGGTGTTCCCTCTCCTCAGAAGAGAGAAATGTACGACAATTTCTTTCTCTATGGGACAAAGTGTGCCCTTTCTATACAAACAAGGTGAGTGCAATTGCTACTCGTGGTTTTTTGAATCCTGAAACCATAACCCTCTTGCACCAGGATCTTCAAACGAACGAGGCCTTTGTCACTCTCGTGACTCAAAAATTTTCCTCTCTGGAAAGCTACATACAAACCTTTTCCAATATCACCCTGCATTATGCCTATATTTCTTTCTCAGAGAGTTTAGCTGGTCGCTCACCTGAGATTCTGATACGAGAACTCAATGATGTCCTTAAACAAGAAAAAACCATAACCAACACAAGAGAAAGAGAAAAAAGACGTTCCACTGCGTTGCTTTTGCAACAACGGCTGCGAGAATATCAACTCTTACAGGCCCACGTTTCTCCTCAATGGGTAAAACTTGTGCATCGTTATGCAAAAGAATTGGGACATGTCTATAGTCGTCTGATAAGTGGCAATTCCTCTCAATAAGTGAGATCTCCCTCGTATCAAAGCTTTTTGGAAGTTTTCTCGCTTCCTTACGAGAGACTTTTGAGCAAAACACTAAAGATTTTCCAACGTTTTAGAAGCCTTTCACACCAGGGGATTTCCCTTTTCCTTGAGTCTTCCTTTCAAGGGAAAGGCTCTTTCCTCTTTGCTCTCCGCCTTTCTCAAAAGAAATTTCTCTCACTTTATGAGAAGGAAAGAGAGAAAAGTAGATTTTAAAAAGGAAATAGCTTCTTTCGTTCGCTTACCAACATTTTAGAAAGCCATGCCAAAATCTCACAAAAGGAGACATAAAACCCTTGCACGTTCACGATGGTCTAAAAGAAAAAGAAAAAGGAAAAAAACATGCTCTCTCCTTCTCTCAAAAAGTATCTTTCTATTTTTAGTATAAATAAAGAATTAAAAGTATTTTTTTGAGAAAAGGAGAGAGCTTATGAGAGTGTAAACGCCTTTTTCTCTCACGGAAAAAGCAAGGGGCGATCTTGTCCGTGAAGCAAAGGAGGTTTTTCTCTTACTTTCCTTGAAGCCCTCTTTCTTCCAAAAAATTGCAAGAAAAAATTTTTTTCTCTATAATATATCTACTTTTATGAGGAGGTACTCATGTCCGGTCATAATAAATGGGCCAATATTAAACAGCGAAAGGGTGCTCAGGATGCCAAGAGAAGCAGTCTCTTCTCCAAACTCGTGAAGGAAATCATCATTGCTGCCCGTGCGGGGGGCAATCCTGATACGAACCCCAAACTTCGGGTGGCCATTGACAAGGCCCGTGATGCCAATATGCCCAAAGACAATATTGAAAAGGCTATCAAACGAGGCACAGGAGAGATTGAAGGGGCTACGTACGAGGAACTGGTGTACGAAGGCTACGGACCAGGTGGGGTGGCTGTTATCATGGATATCACCACAGATAACAAAAACAGAACGGCAGCAGAAATTCGAAAAATCTTTTCAAAACACAATGGAAACCTTGGAGAAAGTGGATGCGTGGCATGGATGTTTGACAAAAAGGGATTTATCGCCATCCAGGCCTCAGGGGTGAGTGAAGAAGAGATCATGGAGGTTGCCCTTGACCTCGGGGCTGATGACGTGCGACTAGAAGGAGATGTGTATGAGATTTATACCCCTGTCGAAAACTATGCCCAAGTCCTCGAAGGCCTGAAGAAAAAATACACCGTCTCTTCCTCTGAAATTGGACGTTTCCCCAAAAATACTATGAAATTAGACAAAGATAATGCCCTAAAGCTCTTGAAGCTCATGGATGAACTCGAGAATCACGACGATGTTCAAAATGTCGCTTCCAATGCCGATATCGAGGATAGTGTCTTGGAAGAGTTTGCCAATAGTTAGTCATGCGCGATCTCATCCTCTTTACGAGTAATTGTTTCGGAGAAGACAGAAGTGCCGCTCTCATCGCCCGTGAACTCAAAACTCTCCTTCAACAGAGAGGACAGAGTTTTCGGGTGATGGGGGCTTCTCTGATTAGTGAGGGCAAAGACTACCTCTCGCGAGGGATTGAGATAGTGTATGCCTCTCATGTGCCTCCTTCGGGGGGATTCCCTACCCACAGTTTGAAAGGTTTGCTAGCTGACCTTTTTTCTGGAAGTATGATCACCCCTTTCCAATTTATCAAAACACTGAAAAGTCATGCCCACAAAACCAAACTTGCTGTGGTGGTAGGGGATGTAGCGCTTCTTTTTCTCACACGACAAGGACTTCCAGGAGTCCCCCTTGTTTTTCTCTCTCTTCCGAAATCAGACTATATCGCCCCCCATTACCCCATTGAAGAATGGTATATTGTCAAACATACCTCGACGTTTCTTACACGGGATGCCTACACCGCCACAAACCTCCAGAAAAAACACATCCCGGCTCTCTTTTTGGGAAATCCCATCGTAGATGAACTAGAACCCTCCTCTGTGCTCTCCTTTTCCCCAGAGAAACCTATCTTGGGGCTTCTGCCAGGAAGCCGTAAAGAAGCTTATCAAAATTTTGTTCTCATGCTTCCCATTGTTGAAGAGGTCTTTCGCCAACATCCGTGTCATGTGGTGGCTGCTCTCCCCCCTACCCTCACCGATGACCATCTCGCTACCCATGCTTATCCACACGGCTGGAACCTCCACACCTCATCCCCCTTCTCCTTTCTCCAAAAAGGGGATACACGAATCCTTTTGAGCCGAGGGGTGTTTGCTGAGGTACTCCATAAGTCGACCGTTATTCTTGGGCTTGCAGGCACGGCTAACGAACAAGCTGCCGCACTTGGCAAACCTGTTGTCACTTTCCGTGGAGTAGGTCCACAAACGACCGAGAGACGCTTCAGGGAGCAAGAGAAACTCCTTGGAGGGGCTGTCACTTACTGTCGCCACTACCCCTCAGATGTTATCCGTGAAATTCTCTGGCTTTTTTCCAACCCAGAAGAGCGAACAAGACGAGGAGCCAAAGGCAAGGAACATATGGGTCCCGCCGGTGGAGCTCGTAACATCGCCACCTACCTCATCGAACACTACCTGACAGAAGAGGGATGAGATCTCCCAACAAAGAGAAATCCTTCTTTAAAGACAAAAACACTTCTTCCCAATACCTCTTCTTCACCCTTTGTACAGACGATCCTCCAGAAGGTCCACGAGGGAAAGATCTTGCGATTTTTCACTTCTTTTTCAAAAAACTATACTTTTGGTATAGTTGTTTTTTTGATGTTTTGTGGTATAGTATATAGGTATGGAGAGCAAAAATAAAAAAATCCTCATCGTCGAGGACGAGGCTATCATCACTTGGAATATTGCCCGCATCATAGAGCGGTACCACTATGAGATCTGCGCTACAACCCGTACCTTTGAAGAGGGATTACAGGCTTTTCAGACCCATCGGCCGGATGTGATCATCATGGATATAGTTCTCGCCGGTGAGAAAAATGGCCTCGATCTCGCTGAAGAGATTTTAAAACAAGAATACGTGCCCATTATTTGTCTGACGGCCTACTCCACAGGCTCGTATATCACAAAAATCCAGAGCCTCAATATTTTTGGTTATCTAGTCAAACCTTTTGAAGAAAGGGAACTCGGAGTGATGCTTCATCTTGCCATGAATGAGTCACACCGCGCCAAGGTTCTTGATCTTGACCGAAAGCAAAAAGAAGATACCATCCATCAGCTGGGAAAATACTTCCAGTCCCTGGCGGATAGCCTTCCCTTTCTTCTGATAGATTTTCGCAACAATGGGACCCTCTTCTATGCCAATGCCATGGCAAAAAAGACATTTGGTATCCACGAGGAAGAGAAACTCTCTTTTGCTGATCTTTTCCCTCACGACCGCAATCTCCAACTCTACTATACCAAAGCCTTAGAAGGAACCCCACAGATTTACCGCGTTCTTCCTTGCAAAAACGCCAATGAAAAAACCTGCTGGCACCTCTCTTTCTGGTTTCCTGTTTCTCTTCCTACCCCTGGAGGAGAACAGGGCGTACGTTTTCTCTCTATTTCTCTTCAGGAGTGGCTCGATCATCTTCTTCTCCCAAGAGAAAGGCTCTGGGAACATTACCGTCTCACTGCTCGTGAGATTGACATCCTTCGAGGTATCCTCCAGGGAAAACGTATCCACACCATAGCCAAGGAAAACTTCATCTCCCTTCCCACGGTCAAATACCACATCAACCAACTCTATACCAAGATGGGGGTAAAAGACAGAGAGGAACTCTATCAAGTCTTGCAAGAAAAGATTCTCACTGATATGCCACCGGATGTCTTTTTTGCCTATCTTTTCACATCGTTAGTTCCCTTTATCAAGAAGTAACCCTTCTCTTCATGCCTTTCACTTCATCTCCTGAGTTTTTTGAACACAACCTCAGAGAGGAAGAAAAACCAGAAAACATCACCTCTCTTTTCTCACACACAAGTACTTTGAATCACGAGAGATAAGAAGAGAGAGATCTCTTCTTTGAAACATTCTCGGAAACACTCTCGCAGATGAGAAAAAACTAGTATCCTTGTATGGGAAAATGTCGTTTTTTTCGCAAAATCAGCCCCTATTTTTAAACCTGGACCCCACCCTTGACCCCTTGTAGTTCTCACGCTGAGAAAAACCTCTTTCTACGCCCTCTCTTTTGAATGGCAAGAGTTCTTTTTTACTTGATTTATTTCTCAAGACTGCCTATAATATTCAAAAGGAAAAAGAGAGGTTGTGATGGTCAAGATTGGAATTATGGGGGCAGCCGGAAAAATGGGGCGAACCCTCGTCCAGGTTATCAACCAGGATCCTGAGTGTTGTCTTGCAGGGGCGTTAGAATCTTCTTCCTGTCCTCTTTTGGGGCAAGATGCCGGCACCGTTGCTGGTATTCAACCTCAAGGTATTTTTCTCTCTTCCGATCCTGAAAGCCTCGGCCCTTGTGACGTGTTTATTGATTTCACAACCCCTGAGGCTCTTCCTTCTCATGTTGAGATTGCCACCCGTCAGGGCAAAGCCTTTGTTGTGGGGACAACCGGCTTACAACAAGCGCATTTTGATCTTCTAGAAAAAGCAAGCAAGACTATTGCTGTGTTGTGGGCTCCTAACTTCAGTGTCGGTGTCAACCTCATCGCCAAGCTGGTACAAATCGCCGCTAACGTTCTCTCCGCTGGCTTTGATGTTGAGATTATCGAAGCTCATCATCGTCTGAAAAAAGACGCACCAAGCGGAACAGCCATAAAACTCTTAGAAGTCCTCAAAGAAGCCTATCGCACAAGTGATGTGGTATATGGCCGACAGGGGATCACAGGAGAAAGACCAGCTCACCAGATTGGAGTTCATGCTATTCGGGGAGGAGATATTGTCGGTGATCACACCGTGAGTTTTTGTGGTATCGGAGAAAGAATCGAGATCACTCATCGGGCCTCCTCTCGAGAAACCTTTGCTCGGGGAGCTATTCGTGCCGCCAAGTACCTTGCTGGAAAATCACCCGGTCGATACACTATTGAAGAGGTTTTGGGTTTGTAGGGGGATCTCATGGATAAGAAATTCTACTTTGAGGATATAGGTCTCACGTTTGATGATGTGCTCATTGTGCCGAATTATTCTGAGGTTGTCCCTGCCCACGTCTCCACAGCTACCTCTCTCACAAAAGACATCCGTCTCCACATTCCCATCATGTCTGCCGCCATGGATACAGTAACAGATGCAAATATGGCTATTGCTATTGCCCAATTGGGGGGTATCGGGGTTATCCATAGAAACCTCACCCCTACAAAACAAGCAGAAGAAGTACGCAAGGTAAAACGCTTTGAAAACATCATCATCGAAAATCCTATCACCATTGGATACACAGAAACTATCGAAAAGGTCCGTTCCTTGATGCGTCAGGAAAAGATCTCTGGAATCCCAGTGGTAGACAGTGGCCACAAACTCAAGGGAATCATCACCAAACGAGATCTCGAATTCTATGATGAAAAGGCCAAAAATATTCCTGTCAGTGAGGTGATGACGCCACGAGAAAAACTCATCGTCTATGAAGGAGAAAAACCCCAAGAGGTTGACCTCAAAAAAGCTGGTGACATCATGCGCAAAAACCGCGTAGAGAAACTCCCACTGGTCAACAAAGACAACTCCCTTCTAGGGCTTATCACTCTCAAAGACATCACTCGAATTATGGAACATACGTACGCCACAAAAGATGACAGTGGAAGACTTCGAGTTGCAGCAGCGGTTGGTACGGGGGAAACCGAACTTGAGCGCGTTTCAAAGCTTATTGAAGCTGGAGTGGATATCATTGTGGTTGATACCGCCCATGGTCATTCCAAAAAAGTGATTGACATGGTCAAAATGATAAGAAAACTTTACCCTTCTCAAGCTCTTATTGCAGGCAATATCGCTACGGCAGAGGCAGCCAGAGCCCTCATTGAGGCCGGAGCACATGCTGTCAAGGTAGGGATTGGACCTGGCTCCATCTGCACCACACGTGTCGTAGCGGGAGTCGGAGTGCCCCAGATCAGTGCTATTCTTGATGTTGCCAAAGTCACACGACAAGCGGGTATTCCCCTCATTGCGGACGGTGGCATCAAATTCTCAGGGGACATTGCCAAAGCCATTGCTGCAGGAGCTGATGTGGTGATGATTGGCAATCTCCTTGCCGGTACCACAGAAAGTCCCGGAGAATTCGTAATCTACAAAGGGAGACGATACAAATCTTATCGAGGAATGGGGTCTCTTGGGGCTATGGTCGAGGGATCAAAGTCCCGTTATTTTCAAGACGAATATGAACCTGAAAAGCTTGTTCCAGAAGGTATTGAGGGCAGGGTTCCTTATAAAGGGGATGTCAAGGATGTAGTCTATCAACTGATCGGGGGACTTCGTTCAGCTATGGGGTATTGTGGATGTGCCACCATCACTGAGTTTCAGAAAAATACCCGCTTTGTACGTATCTCAAGTGCTTCTCTCAGGGAATCCCATCCCCATGATGTTATCATTACCAAAGAGGCACCCAATTATATGGTAGAAGAAAAAGAAGAATAACTCTAGACAGGGGGGCATGTGCGGAGGAGAGTATGTCAACCTATTTTTTCACCTTAGAGGAGCTATTAAAAGAAATCAGAAATGGCAAAAGTTATCTGTTGATTGAGCCTATCTACGATAGTCGTCTCAATACCCTCGTGGGGACAGAAAAAGTGCTCACGGAAAAAGATATCTTTCGCGTTCAGGATCGATGTCCTGAACTCAAGACAAAAAAGATCCAAGTCAAAGAGGCTTTTCTCCATTACATTGAGGAAAACAAACGTATTCAATGGGCGGCCTATGCAGTATCTTTTCTCAACACCCATCCTGTGATTGCAGGCCTCCCTCATCAAAAAAAGGATTTTATCGCCAAATACCTCAAAGCCACTATTATGGATGAGGATTACTTGGTGTGGAAACTTTCCCAAATGAAAAATTTCTCCAAAAAACTTTTTGAACAGTCCCTTCTCTTCTCTGGCGTTGCGTTGGCCCTTTATCACAGTTATTCCATCGCAGCTCTCCAGGGAATGGTTAATGCCTCCCAGGTCCACAAAATCATCCAGGGGGCCCTTCTTCTGGATGTCGGACTTCTCAAATACAATGTCCAACTCGTTGAGGCAAAACGATCTTCTCTCTCCCCTGATCAACTTCGATTGATGCATGATCATGCCCATGATTCAGCCCAGCTTATACTTTCAGAGAAAAATCGGCATCAAATAGAAGATGAGGTTATCGAGGCTATTGCAAACCACGAAGAGTACATTGATGGGAATGGCCAACCTGCTGGAAAAACAGGGCCAGAGCTCAGTGAACTTAGCCGTTTTCTTTCAGTGGTAAATTATTTCACTCTTCTTATTCGAGGAGAGCTTACCGTCGCCCAGAAAAGCTATCGCGAATATTTCATCAAATGCAAAGCAGAGAAATCCCACTTTGATCATCGATTTCAGGAGCTTGTGGAACCTACCTTCAAACATCTCTTAACTCTATAAAAGAGGAGTCGCCTATCACAAAAGAAAGAGAAGCCTTTCTCAAGGCAAAGGGAATCACCCAACTCTATGAGTTTCAAGAAAAAGCCCTTGAGGCCTGGGACAAAGGGAGAGATATTCTTATTTCTCTTCCTACAGGCAGAGGCAAATCTTTGTGTTATCAACTTCCATCACTTGGACGGCCTGGACTCACGCTTGTGATCTCTCCACTGATCGCCCTTATGCAGGATCAAGTCACCCAACTCCAAAATGCAGGTATCGCAGCAGACTATCTCTGTAGTCTCAAATCCGTAGAGGAACAAAACACTATCCTCAGCTCCCTGAGAGAACTTTCTTTTTTATACATTACTCCTGAGCGAGTCCGATCCCAAAACTTTCTTGATATCCTTGACACTGTTCTTCTCAAAGCCGTCGTAATTGATGAAGCACACTGTGTCTCTCTCTGGGGAAAAACATTTCGCCCTTCCTATCGTCATCTCAAAGCATTCCTCAGCCGTTATCCTCATATTCAGCGTATTGCCCTCAGTGCCACCATCACGCCCCCTGTCAAACGTGACATCTTCACCTATCTTGGGCTTCGTCACCCCGTCCTCATTGAAGAGCCACCTTTACGCCAGGATATCTCTCTTCATCTTCATGTTCGAGAAAATCTTTTTCCATTCTTGCTCCACCTTCTCTCGACAAGCCCTTGTGGCATTGTGTATGTGCAGTCCCGATATACCTGTGAATATCTCGGGTTTCTCCTCAAAAAACACTTCCCAATTGAAATCTACCACGCTGGTCTTGAAAAGGCACAACGAGACACCACTCTGAAACGCTTTCTCTCAGGAGAGGTCCCATGGATTATCGCTACCTCTGCTTTTGGCATGGGTATTGACAAGGCTGACATTCGGACAATTGTCCATCTCCACCCTCCCGCCTCCATCGAGGATTATCTTCAACAGGTGGGGCGTGCCAGTCGCGACGGCAAGGGGGCTCATGCCTATCTGCTTGTGTCTCCCTCTCGCCTTGCACATTGGAAGAAAAGACACTCTCTTGATTTCTTTTTCGTGCTCTCCACGTTTTTCCGAGGTAACATTCTTCTTCTTCAACGACGGTGGTTTGAGAACCAACTCTGGCGAGATATGCTCCAATGGATAGGAGATGGGCTTTCTTTTCGTTTTCTCGCTTCGTATTTTGCTGGCAAAAAAACACGATGGCGGGGCTTCGGTATCCCTTTTCTCACATTGGTCTCTCTCCTCCAGGGAAAAGGAAACTGGATTCTCCATCCCTCCTATGGAAAAAAACAAGGCACACCTTTGTCTGTTTTCTCTCGATGGTTATGGCACAACATCTCCAACCATCATCTCCGTCTTCGATTTCTTTCTGACACTCTCTGGATATATCCCGGAGGAACTCATGAGTGACAACCTCTTTGAGACACCCTTTTCCTTCTGGATATGGGCTCTTTTTTACGATATTGTGGCTCTTTTGTTTTTCTGGTTGCCCAAACCCCTCCGGCATCATATGCTTTTACCTCTCCGACAGGTATTGGAAAACGCCATTATTCTTGCGTATCTCACCGATGGAAGTGATATAGGATTTTTTGAGAGTTTTATCCTCGGGGCAGATAGGACAAAGGAGATGGTGGACGATGTATACAAGATCCTTCAGGTCCATCAACGGGCAAACCTCAAAGAAAGGCTCTGTGCTCCCCTTCCAGACAAGCGTCTCCATGAAGAAAACCAGGATATCCTGTGCGGGTTTGTTCAAGACAAAAAACGGCATGTGGTAGACATTCTTCGAAATCGCGGGCAGATCATTCCTTATCTTCACAAACGCCTTGCGGTTCGTCGTCCCGTTCTCCATGCTCTTCTCTGGTTTGGATACTCTATTCTGGAGCGATAGATGAAAAAGCTTGAACTCCTTGCACCAGCCAAAGACCTTGAAACAGCCAAGGCAGCCATCAATGCCGGTGCCGATGCTCTCTACATAGGTGGGCCTGGTTTTAGTGCCCGTTCCCAGGCACATAATTCCCTTGAAGATATTTCGCAATGTGTTGAGTATGCCCACACCTTTTCAGCTCGGGTCTATATCACTCTCAACACGCTCCTCTTTGACGAAGAACTCAAAACGGTGGAAAAACTCATTCACGAGCTTTACAGAAGAGGTATTGATGCCCTCATCATCCAAGATATGGGTATCCTCGCCATGGATCTTCCCCCTCTTCCGCTCTTTGCCAGTACCCAATGTCACATCACCACCCCAGAAAAAGCCCGTTTCCTGGAACAGCTGGGATTTGAGAGAATTATCTTGGAACGTTCTCTTTCCCTTGATGAGATCCGAGCTATCCGCCAGGCAACAACCGTCGCATTAGAGGCGTTCGTTCACGGTTCCATCTGTATCAGTTATAGTGGTCAGTGTTACCTCAGTTATGCCCTGGGGGGAAGAAGTGGCAATAGGGGAGAATGTGCTCAACCCTGTCGATTATCCTACCAACTTCTCGACCGCTACCACAATCCTCTGGGGCACCCTCGATACTGGCTTTCCCCAAAGGATCTTTGCTTACACGACAACCTCGAGGATCTCATTGAAGCAGGAATCACCTCCTTCAAAATAGAGGGAAGACTAAAAGATCCCACCTACGTCACCAACGTCGTTTCGGCATATCGAGAAAAGTTGGATGCCCTTATCGCCAAAAAGGGCTACGAACGAGCTTCCCTGGGAGATATCTCCCGATCATTCACTCCCCATCTTTCCAAATCCTTCAATCGTGGAATGACCCCCTACTGGCTTCATGGGAGAAAAAAACAAGACCATAGTGTTCTCTCTCTCTTCACCCAAAAGTCTATTGGAGAATATGTTGGAATTGTTACCTTTGCCAATCACCGTTTTTTTCTCCTTGATAGAGAACATACCCTCGCCCCAGGTGATGGAATATGCTATTTTGACAAACGCAAAACCCTCCAGGGGACTCGTATCAATACCGTAAAAGAGGGAAAAATCTTCCCTGAGGTGGCAAGCTTTATTCGAAAGGGGTATCATATCTACCGAAATCATGATGAGGTTTTTACACGCTCACTCAGCAACCATCCTCCCGAGAGAACCATCCCTATCGCCCTTCGCGTAGAAGAGATACCAGAAGGGATCCGTCTTTATGCAACAGACCCAACAGGCATCAGCGTCTCTTCTGAGATCCCTCTCTCCAAAAAGATTTTTGCCGAAAACCCTTCTCAGGCTGAAGAAACCCTGAGAAGACAGCTCTCACGGCTTGGCAACACCCCTTACCGAGCGGCTTCCATTGAGATTCAGTGGAAAGTACCTCTTTTTTTTCCTGTAGGTCATCTCAATCAATGGCGAAGAGATCTCATAGAAAAACTACACCAGACACGGCTCTCTCATTACCAACGTTGTCTCTCAACCCATCATCTCCCCGAGACCCTCTCTTGTCCGTATCTTCCCCCTTTCCTTGACTACCGTCTCAACGTTCTCAATCACAAAGCCTTGGAAGTCTACAAGCACTTCGGCATCCATCCCTCTCAAAAGGCGGCCGAAAGCGGTGCCTCCCTCATAGAAAAACCTGTCATGACGACCAAAACCTGTCTCAAGCTAGAATTAGGCCTCTGTGAAAAACACCCACGCTACCACGATGATCCGTTGGAATTTCCTCTCACAACAAGACCCCTTGAGCCCTTTTACCTCAGTACGCAGTACACCCTTCTTCGGCTTGAGTTTGATTGTGTCAACTGTGAGATGCAGGTAATTCTCGTCTCTCACAAAAAGCGATAATGTTCCCTAAGCATGCTCATGGTTTTTTCATACACCTCATGCAAAGAAGCCGAGGAAACCCCAGGAGCATACGCCATGGCTTCCAGAGTCCGAAAAATACCCTCTATCTCTCTGATCTCTTCTTCACTAAATCCTCTCTTGAGAAGCTCCTGAACAAGGGAATTCCTGTCCATATGTCGAGAAAGCTTCTCCCTATCGCAGAGAAAATTCCACAAGGCCCGATAGAGCTCCTGGGCAAATCTCTTTGTTTGCTGTTTCGACATGGCCTCATTCACCGAGGAAAAATACGAATCCATCTGCGTCACAGAGCGTACAAAACCCGCATAGATCCTATCTTCACCCATTCTCTTTTCATGTCGTTTCCACCATACCCATCCCCACGGAAGTATGACCACTCCTATCATCAAAAACCAGAAAAACCACATCCCCCCCACATACGTTATTTCTTGTCTTGTTTTCAAAACTAACGGAGAAAATCCCTCATAAGACGTTTTTTTGGGTACTACCTGGATACGCTTTCGCGGCAAAAGAAGACGTCGTTTCCCACCCCTTTCATCGAGATAGGACAACTCCCTCTCAGGAAGCTCATAGACCCCCTCCTCCAAAAAAGTGATTTGGTAGGAAAGTTCCTGAAAAAATTCAGGTTCCCTCTTCCAATTGCTCAGTCCATGGCTCACCTTCACAGGAGCAAAAGAAACATGTGAGAGAGAAACTCCATGGAAGATATCTGAAAAAAGGCTGAGATTTCCATTTCCCCGAAAGACAATCCTATACTCCACACTTTCACCCTGGGTCACCACAGAAGGCAAAGGATCTTCTTTGGCTTCCAACCTTCCCCGATAGAGAAAGAGGTCCTGACGTTTGATATCAAGAGCAATATTCTCCGTAGGAATACTTACCTGCCCTATAGGAGAAACTGCTATCAGCTGGGGGGGAGCTATAGCCAAAAGCCCCGGTTCAATCCCAAAAAGCACCCATTGATGGACCGGCTTTGCCCAATACCCTCCCCGCTTTTCCACTCCCGAGGAAAGAAACGAGGTGCCATCGTAGAGAAGACAATTATCTGCCACAAGTGGCCGTACTTCCTGAAGAGGATAAAAAAGCGCTTCTTTTTGATCTGCCACAAGATAACCCGTGAGAATCACCCTTTCATTTTGAAAGGCAGAGGATCTCTCTGGTACAAGCTCATACCACATCCTCGGAAGAACATACTCTGTCGTAGGAGAAGACGACACTTTTTGTTTTCTCTTTTTTACCACCCTGAGAACAAGCGGGTCTGTCCGATACACTTGATTTTTTTTATCCCTCACCTCAAACGAGGGAAGGGTGAATTTCCCTTCCCGAAGGGGGAAAAGAGCATACCTATACTGATAGCTTCGCGTACTTGTCATTTTGCCATTGATAATCTCGAGCGAAGAAAACTGTGAAACCCCTTCATACTGGATGCGAAGACCCTCTACCTGAGGAAAATTCGACACCTCTATTGCCTCTGTATGCGAAATGACAAGGGTAGCCACCTCATCAAGACCAATCTCATGGGGATCAAGGGTTACCTCAAATGCCCATGCCGAAACCACACAGAGTACAAACCAGAGGAATCTGTACACATCTCCTCCCTCTACAAAAGGGTATATCCTCTTTCTAAAGCCTTCAGATTGACATCAACAACCTTTTGCCCTTTCGAAGAAAATTTATGGGTGATAGCCTCTTCCAGCCACTGTTTTTTGAGCCATCCCTGATGAAGGACTGCATAGGCCCCAAGGATTACCGTATTGAGCACTCGAATATTCCCCAATTCATGAAGGGTCACCTCTTCAAAGGGAAGTGTAATCACGTGAGCTGCCCCCTCTCCATGTTTCACTCCTTTATCAGCAAGGATTGTCCCACCAGCCCTTACAAGAGAAGCAAATCTCTCAAAAGCCTGTTGACTCAAGGCAATAAGGGTGTCCGCTACAGAAATCACCGGAGAATAAATATCACTATCGGCAATCACCACATGACAATTGGCAGCCCCACCCCTCATCTCTGCCCCATACGAGGGATAATACGTCACCTCAAGACCAGCATGCATCGAAGCCTCGGCAAGAAGAAACCCTGCGGAAAGAACCCCCTGACCCCCAAAACCAGAAATAATCACTTGCTCTTTCATACTACCCTCTCATCTTTGAATGTCCCCAGGGGAAAAGTTTGTACCATCGTCTCAAGAATAAAACGGTTGGCTTCTCCAGGAGACATCTCCCAATTGGTATTGCAATTGGAGAGAATCTCTACAAAGGTATAGCCTTCTCCCTTCATCTGAAGATCAAAGGCTTTCTTGATAGCCATTTTTGTCTGTATAATCCCCTTGAAATCTGCGACGGTTGTACGAACGACATACCGCACAGCAGGAAACCCTGCCAACATTTCCGCCACCCGTAAGGGAAATCCCATGGTAGCCGGATCCCTCCCTTGGGGGGTAGTGGGGGTTTTTTGGCCCACAAGGGTTGTAGGGGCCATCTGTCCACCTGTCATACCGTAGTTCGCATTATTTACAAAGATAACGGTGATATTCTCACCACGGTTAGCGGCATGAATGGTCTCTCCCATCCCAATAGAGGCGAGATCTCCATCTCCCTGATAACACACTACTAGCCGATCCGGCCATACCCGTTTGATACCTGTCGCCACTGCCGCCGCCCGTCCATGGGCCGCTTCACTCACATCGAAATCCCAATAATCGTATGCCAAAACCGCACACCCAACGGGAGCCACTCCTATGGCTTTCTCACGAATCCCCAACTCATCAATAACCTCACATATCAGACGATGAATTACTCCATGCCCACAGCCAGGACAATAATGCATCGGTACCTCTTTCATGCTTTTCGGCTTATCAAAAACTATTTTGGTTGCCATGCCTGCATCCCTCCCTTCATCATGGAGACTATTCGATCAAAAATCTTGCTATCAGTAAACATCCTCCCCCCTAACTCACCAGCAAAATAAACAGGGATCGCTCCTCTCACCGCCAAAGCCACATCCTCAACCATTTGCCCTGCACTCATCTCACAGACAAGAATACCCTTTACCTGGGCAGAAAGCGTTTGAAGAATCTGATAAGGAAAAGGCCACAACGTAATCGGACGAAGCAGTCCTACCCGCCATCCCTGTTGACGAGCCAAACGGATGGCTCCTTTTGCCATACGCCCCGTACTTCCATACGCCACAACAAGATACTCAGCATCATGGGTCAAAAATTCCTCGTATCGTACCTCTTGAGAACATATTGTCTCATAGGTATCCTGAAGCCATTCGTTATTGCGTGGAACCCCCTCATCATCCAACCAGAGAGAACGCACCACATTGGGAGATCTCCCCATAGCCCCTGTTAATGCCCAAGGCTTTTCCACCTGAGGAACCACAAAATCCCGGAGTTCCACCGGTTCAACCATTTGCCCCACGATGCCATCAGAAAGAATCAAAGCAGGCACCCGATAACGGTCAGCAAGATCAAAAGCAAGCATGGTCAAATCCATCATCTCCTGCACTGAAGCCGGAGCCAATACCAACACATGATAATCCCCATGTCCTCCGCCCTTCGTCGCCTGGAAATAATCCGCCTGAGAGGCCGCAATGTTTCCAAGTCCAGGTCCCCCTCGCTGCACATTTGCCAAAACACAAGGGAGTCTTGCTCCAGCAAGATACGAAACCCCTTCTTGCATCAAACTATATCCAGGAGATGACGTCGTTGTCATGGCACGAGCCCCCGCCGCGGCCGCCCCATATACCATATTGATAGAAGCCGTTTCACTTTCCGCCTGGACAAAGACACCCCCTACCTCTGGCATTCTTCGTGCGAAATAGGCTGGCACCTCATTCTGTGGGGTGATCGGATACCCAAAATAATACCGACATCCCGCCCTGATAGCCCCCTCTGCCATAGCCTCATTGCCCTTCATCAGTACTCGTGCCATCCTATGCCTCCATCTCTATACGAATAGCCACATCAGGACATACTGTCGCACATCGCCGACACCCAGTACATAGAGAACTCTCAGTAACCTCAACATAGAGGAGTCCTCGACTGTTGAGATGACTCCCTTTCACAAGAATTTTGACGGGACATTCTGACACACAGAGATCACACCCCTTGCACCAATCCCGCAAAATTGTGACCTGAAATTTTCCTCCCATATCCTGCACCTTCCCACTCTCCATGCTCCATGGATTTTTTGCCTGTATTATAATTGTCTTCAATGAAAAAAGCAAATTTTCTTTCTTTTTTCTTCTTCTTTTAAAGTTGCTTTATTTCTCTCTTGTTGCTATAATGTTTAAGAAGAAAAAAGCGGGAGACATCTTATGGAAAGAAAACTCTCCTACCTCATTGTCGATGATGACCGCTCAATTGTGAAACTCCTCTCTGAAGTACTTACTCTTCAACCGTATACATTCCAGGTATTTTCTGCTTTCAGTGCAGAAGAGGCCCTTTCCACATTAGAGAAGGAGACCGTCGATATCCTGATTGTAGACATCCTTCTCCCCGGCATGTCAGGAATAGATCTTGTGAGAGAAGCCTTCCGAAAACACAGCGACCTCTCCGCTATCATGGTCTCAGGATATGCTGATATCGAAAAAGTTCGACAAGCCCTTAAATTGGGGGTATATGATTATATCATCAAACCCATCAACATCGAGGAGTTTCTCCACACCATAGGCAGGCTTGTCGAACACATCCATCTCCTCGATGAGAAAAAGCTCTATGTGCAAACCCTCGAATCGAAAGTTAAAGAAGCGACAGACAATCTTGCCCACCTTTTTTATGAAATCCTTTCCTCAACGATTTATATCCTCGAAGCACGAGACGTCAATACCCTCCGTCACTCCCAAGATGTCACCTGGTATGGAGAACTCCTGGGAAAAGAGCTTGGTCTCTCCGACACCGAACTTGAAAAACTCCGAATTGGTGGTATCCTCCATGACATAGGCAAGGTTGGCATCAAGGATGAGATCCTTTTCAAGCCCAGCAAACTTACCCCCGAAGAATACACTATTGTGAAACAACATCCTCTCATTGGCAAAAAAATCCTCTACCCTATTGGCCAGTTTGACAAAGATATCCTTGATATTGTGTACTCTCATCACGAATACTGGGATGGTAACGGTTACCCAGAAGGGAAACGAGGAGAAGCCATCCCAAAACTCGCCAGAATCATCGCCATTGCTGACGCCTACAGCGCCATGGTAGCCGAAAGGGTATACAAAAAAGCCAAAACACCGGCTGAAGCCCTTAGTGAACTCAAACGCTGTGCAGGTACGCAGTTTGATCCCGATCTTGTCCCTCTCTTCTGTTCTATGATTGAGAAAAACCTCTTTTCCTCAAAAGGAGACCTATGATGAAAAAAACCACCCTCTTCGTAGTCCTTCTTCTCCTCTCTTTCGCAGGATGTGGAACAAAAACTAAATCCCCTGAGAAACACACCCTCCTCTTTCAAGGAGAGGCTATTGGCATTGATCTTATGCCAGAACTTGCAGAGATCAACCTCAGTCTCACCGTCGGTATGATCCGAGAAGGTTTCCTTGTAAGCAAAAAGCAAGGTACTATTGCTATCAAACAACTCTCTTCTTCCTCACTCTCTCCTGAAGAACAGAACCGGATTCGAACGTTCCAGGTGGGGAAATGGCATCTTGCTGCCCTTTCCTATACATACACCCTTTCACTCTCCTCACCCCCTGAAAAAACCTTCGAGATTGAAAGGTGGATAGGAGCCAACAAGATCAAGGCTTCCCCCCTTATGATGATCCTCCACGAGGGCCTTGAGCAAAACCTCTCCCACCTCTCTCACTATACAGGGAGAGGATACCTTGAGAGACTTTCGTATGAAACAACCCCTGCGGATATCAAAATCAAACTGAAGGTGGTTCTCACTCCCTATGTCGGGCAATAAGTCCACCCTTTCCGAAGAATTTCAGATTGCTGATGAGCTCTTTGCCTCTCAACACTATGCGGCTGCCATTGAAGCGTACAGAAAACTCTTAGAAAAGCCTGGCAACAATCGTGTCCTCATCCTCGAGAAATTGGCATGGAGTTGTTATCTTGATGGACAGTACAAAGATGCCCTCCGTTATTTCCAGTGGTATGATAGCCTCTGTCCCCTTGATCTCTCTACCAAGACCATGATAGGGATATGCGCTCTTGAGAGTGGCCATCTTGCTCTAGCCAAGACAACATTTCTGGCAATAGAAAAGAATCCCCTCACCCCACCTGAAGCCCTCGCAGGACTCATCAGAACTCTTCTTCGGCTTGGAGAAGACTGTATGTCTTTTCTTTCCCGCTGGTGGGAAACTCCCCAGATCACTCCATCTCTCACCTCTCATATTGCCAATGATCTCATAGAGAAAGATCCTTCCTTGGCAGAGACTTTTCTTGACACAGCTCTCCAACACTTCCCTCATGATCCTCCCCTCTCCTACGCCATGGTCATCTGTTGTCTAAAACAACACAAAAACGAGAAAGCTGCGCTCTTCTGTGAAGATCTCGTAGCCCATCACAAAGAGGATTTTCCTCTTGCCACCCTGATTCTCGCTAGACAGCATATTCTCTCAGGCCAAACCGAAAAAGCTATGTCTCTCATCCAGGAGGCAACCACAAAAAAATGGCTTGATAAGGAGTGGCACATCCTTCTTGCTGAGGCATGGCACACCGTTCATAATACAGAAAAAAGCCAAGACCACCTCTGGCAAGCCATACAAGAAGATCCACAGGACTCTTCTCTCTGGTCTTCATACCTTAACGCTCTTTCCTCCTCGGCCTCTGTGAAAGAATTTCTCTTTCTCTGTCAACAGGCGTATGAGAAAACAAACAATCCCTCTTTTTTTACTATTGGAGGGGCTTTTGCTTTCTCCCATCATGAGTATGTATTGGCTAGCGAATATCTCCAAAAGGCATATTCCCTCTCTCAAAAGAAAGAGGATCTTCTCCTTTTGATCATGGCTCTCTTTTCAAGTAATGAAGACCAAGGAGAAACTATCCTCCGTCTCGCTTCTTCGCTGTCTCCGGAGAGCACAATCCCCCCGTATGCAGCCTATTGCATTGGCAAGAGTTACCTTGCTATAGGAAAAACAGAAACAGCCCATGCCTGGTTCTGGGAGGCCATCAAAGAACACCCAAATGATCCGAATCTTCTCTATGGTTTGGCCCTCGTTGAGATAGATCGTCACCACTGGGATGAGGCAAAAACCTACCTTCTTCGTGTGCAAACTCCCTTCCAACATCCCAATATTGCTTATGCCCTTGGCCTCTGCTATCTCCAAACCAGAGAGGGAGACAAGGCTCTTTCTTTCTTTCTCACCTACTGTGAAACCAAACAGGATGCGAACACCTGCTACGATCTAGCCCTTCTTCTCATCCGAAATGGCTACAAAAAGGAAGCCCTTCCCCTCCTGAAGAAAGCTCTTTTCTTCAATCCCTCTCATGAGGAGGCCAAAGCCTACTTTCGTCTTCTTACGACTACCAAGGAGTCAAAACAATGAAAAAATGCCACAAACTCTTTTCCCTCCCCTTTTTGCCATACTTTCGGGCCCATACTCCCCCCTCTCTCCGCTCCCCCTTCCTTTTCCAAAAGAAAAGATCCTTTTCCTTGACATCAAGCTTTTTCCAGAGGGTTTGTCTTTCTTTCTCTTCCCTTGTTTTCAGAAAATTGGGGGAAACTCTCCACATCCCCCTTATGCTATCCCTCATACTCTCTGCCTGTCATCAAGAAGGCTTCATCCTCCTACGAAATCTTGAAAGGGCAGAATGGTTTGATGTCAAAGACTTCCTTGCAGAAAGTGGTCTTGAGATGCCCCAACAAGCCCAATCTACCAACCAGATCTCTCGTCCTCCCTCACAACCCCCTTCTCCCCCCTCTGTCCCTCAGGAAAGTCGGTATATGACCATACCCCCCAACAAAGAATTTATCATCCAACTCTCAGGAGAAAATACCCTGATTAGCCTCAAATCTACGACTGGTGTCACCTATCTCAAAGATGCTTCTGATCCGGCCCAAAAAATCTTCACTTTTCTTTCCTCCACCAATAATGGACGGGCTATTTTCCAATATTATGATCTTGATGGGAAACTCCAGAAAAACCTCACTTACTACTTCCGTATCCAGCATACCCCAACCACTTCCCCCACCAACATTGTCACACGCAAACCCACCCTACCAACCGAAGACACCAATACCCAGACCAATATTTCCCCCAAGCCATCTTCCCAGAATATTGACTGGTTTTTGGCTAGCCTCCAAGCCCTCCCCCCCGGAGAAGCCATCAAAAACCTGGAACAGGCGACAACAGATGCCACCTTCTCTGATACAGAAAAAGAACGCCTCAATTATACCCTCATCGAATACTATCTCAAGCAACGTTTGCTTACCAAGGCCTCCAATCGTATTGAAACCCTCCAAGACAGAGGGTATAGGGCTTATTACCGTGGTTTATACTACGAGTCTCTCCAACGTCCCACACGAGCCATCGAATACCTCATTCAGGCTCTTGATGAAGGTGGAAGTGTCTTGGGAGAAGCGATTGTAGCCACTAGTCGAGTTATGATCAACGGAGGCATCTCAGACAGTACCCTCACCTCCCGTCTCGATACCCTCACCGCCTCCCTCAAAGACAAAAATCGTGCTGCCCAGTCTATGATTCAGATAGCCCAACTGTATGAAGGACTTCGCAACCCCAAGAGAGCCAAGGAACTCTATCAAACCATTATTCAGGGAGACTATCCCAAAAGCTGGAAACAACAAGCTGAAAAGAATCTTGCTCTTCTTGAACAAACCTTCCGTTAATACCAGGCAGGAACCACCATACTATTGTAGATACCCCATTTTTCCTTTTCTGCAGGGGGAATCTCATGGTACTGGCCCTCACGATCATAGATCCCAAGGGTGTTGGTAAATGCCCACGTCTTCAAACTGTTATGGTAGACATGCGTATTCCGAAGATCCAATTCTCGAAGAGTAGGGATCTTATGGACCCCTCTCACGTTTGTTATCTCGACATTATCATGAAGGATCAACACCTCAAGCCCCACGAGATTGGAGAGAGAGGAAACATCCTTGAGACGGTTCTTGCCAAGGTTGAGATACACGAGATTGGTAAGTACCGAAAGAGGACTCACATCCTCAATACGATTATTGTACAGGCTAAGTCGCCTCACCTGCATCAGATTGGTAAAAAAACGGACATCTACAATGGTATATCCCTCAAACCTCAGATTTGTCGAACTCAAAACAAACGATTCCGAATAGGTACGCAAGGCAAGCCTCACGCCAGAATCCTTGATTTTATCCCATGGGATCCCCTGTGCCATCATCATCACTGGGATACACAGTATCCAGAAACACTTCATACACTACTCCTTTGTGGGTGTATAGAGATTATCGATATTTTCAGACAAAACTTGATCTCCCCATCGTTTCCCCTCTTCATAGCGTTTCTCCACCCACGTCCACAAGGAAAATCTCTGTCGTGGCCACACAAGAATATCATTCCACATATCCATTACCAGTCCAAAAGCCCTCCAAAAAACCCTCACTCCCCACCAATTCCACCCCTTTCCCAACGGAAAATACCAAAACTCCTGGAGCATCCAAAAGGCAAGACTAAAATTCCCCAATCGTAGCACCATCACTCCATACTCAATCACAGGATCAAGATAAAACCACCCCAAAAAGAGCCCTGTTTGTTTTGTCCGAAGAGTAAAAAAGAGAACAGGCAACGTAATCCACACCACCTTCCATGCTCGAAAAAGAAACTCCTTCACACGCAAACGGGCAACACCCATCACCACACACAGCCCCACAAATACCACGCCCGCCACCTTCCAGGATAAAAAAAACTCCCCTACCGAGAGTATCGATAGGGGAACCACAAGCCAAAATACAATTTTATTTCGCATTGTTTGAGGTTGCTTTTTCAAGCTTTTCCTCAACAAGCTCAATAATCGCTCGCTCAGCCCCATCATTAAAGCGGTATCCTAAACGGATAATCCTTGTATATCCACCGGGACGATTCAAGTATCTCTTTGCAATATCAACAAAAAGCTTATTTAACACCGCTTCATCTCGAATTGTCTCAAAGACCTTGCGCCGTGAAGCCACCGTATCCGTCTTGGCCTTTGTGATTAGCTTCTCAGCAAAAGGACGAATAAATTTGGCCTTCTCCACGGTAGTAATGATTCGTTCATACTTAAACAAACTCGTCGCCAGATTGCGAACCAGTGCCCGCCGATGCGAAGTATTACGACTGAGCTTTTTAACCTTATTGCCGTGCCTCATACACTACTCCTGCTCCTCATTTTCTTCAGACAAATCCTCTATCTCTCCCCCCGATGAACTACTCTTCAAACTGAGGTTATATGTAGCGAGTTTATCAGAGATTTCAGTGAGAGACTTCTTTCCAAAGTTTTTGATCTTGGAAAGAGAGACGGGATCATAGTTTACCAAATCTCCTATGGTGGCAATACCAACTGATTTCAAACAATTATAAGCCCTCGCCGACAAATGGAGATCCTCGATTGGCTTTTCCAAAATATCTCCCTGTCTGTCCATACCCCGGCCTATATCCAGTTCCTCTTCTTCAAAGGTCGTAAGAAGAGAAAAATACTTTCGGAGAATGGCTGAAGCCATAGATACTGCTTCCCGGGGATCAATAGTTCCCTTTGTCCAGACCTCAAGCACTACTTTTTCACAGTCCGTTCTTTCACCGACACGATAATCTTCGATGAGATAATTTACTCGCGTAATAGGGGAAAACAAAGCATCCACAGGAATCTGAGAAATCACACTCTCTTTGGCCAAGAGATCCTCTGCTGAACGATACCCACGTCCATATTCAATCGTAACTTCCATATAAAGCTCGGCATCCTCATTGAGTGTCGCAATCTTGAGATCAGGATTCATGACCTCAAGAGTAGCATCAACAGCAAAATCCTTCGCCAAGAGCTCCCCTGGTCCTTTCTTGCTGATGTGGATAACCTTCTTCTCTGACCCGTCCAAAAGCCTCAAATTGATCTTTTTGATAGCCAAAATAACATCAACCAGATCCTCTTTCACTCCCTTGATAGGCTCAAACTCATGTCTCACGCCCTCTATCTTGATGGCTGTTATTGCATACCCAGGAATAGCACTCAAGAGAATCCGGCGCAGAGAATTGGCTATGGTAACCCCTACCCCCTTATCAAAGGGATAAATCGAAAACTTCCCATAATACGGGGTAAAGGTCTGCCCATCAAACCGCGTCTCATGAGGTAGAATGATATCCTTAAACAAAAAACTTTGACTCATCTCTTCCTCCACTACCTTGTGTCAAGGGTTACTTGGAGTACAACTCAACGATAGCCTGTTCGTTCACCATGACTCCCTGACACATCTCTGTACGGGTGGGAAGCGATTTCACGGTAGCCTTCACCTTGGCAAGGTCAATCTCAAGCCACGTAGGAAGTGTTCTCGAAGAAGCAGTTTCCAGCGAACGAACCACCATGTCTATCTTTTCCGAACCCGGCACCAAAGAAATCACATCACCCACTTTTACAATCACCGAAGGGATATCCACTTTTTCTCCATTCAAAAGAACATGACCATGGCGTACCAACTGACGTGCTGCCTTATGAGAGGGAGCAAAGCCACACACATAGATCACATTGTCAAGACGTCGCTCAAGATACTGCAAAAGCATTTCACCTGTCACACCTTTATGCCTTGTCGCCATCTCAAAATACTTTCTGAATTGCCGTTCATAGACTCCATAGTAGCGTTTGACTTTCTGCTTCTCTCGAAGCTGAAGACCATATTCTGTGAGTTTCTTGCGTTCTGCGCCGTGCATACCGGGTATGAGAGATTTCTTTCGTCTCTCCATAGCACATTTTGGGGATTGACAGCGATCCCCTTTGAGAAAAAGTTTCACGCCCTCTCGACGACACAAACGGCAGGAAGGTCCTGTATATCTACCCATAGTACTCTCCTTTTGCCTTATACTCTTCGTTTCTTGCGAGGTCGACATCCATTATGAGGAATGGGAGTCACATCTCTCAAGGTCTTTATCTTCAATCCCTGTGCTGCCAATGCCCGCATAGCGGCTTCTCGACCAGCCCCCGGTCCCTTGACGCGTACATGGACATACTGAAGACCATGATACTTCGCCGCCTCGACAGCCTTTTCACACGCCAGCTGGGCAGCATATGGTGTCCCTTTCTTGGAGCCTTTAAACCCCGCAACTCCTGCACTTCCCCAAGCAAGGGTGTTCCCATTCATATCTGTCAAGGTAATAATAGTGTTATTGAAAGTAGCACGAATAGTGGCGATCCCTTCAATTACATTCTTTTTGTCTTTCTTTTTTGTCGTCGTTCTTGCTCTTGCCATAGACACACTACTCCTTTACTTTTTCTTCTTGATGCTATTGGCTCGAGGACCTTTCCGTGTTCTTGCATTGGTTCTCGTCCTTTGTCCTCGAACAGGAAGTTTCGCTTTGTGACGAAGCCCACGATAGCATCCAATATCAATCAAACGCTTGATATTCATCGCTACTTCGGTACGAAGATCTCCTTCAACCTTGTAGTTGCTCTCGATAATATCACGGATTTTGGCAAGTTCCTCTTCCGTCAAATCCTTTACCTTTTTGTGAGGATCAATCTTTGCCATCTCAACAATCTTGTTGGCTGTCGCCTGACCAATACCATAGATATACGTCAGACCAATGAAAACAGCCTTGTTCCCCGGTATTTCTCTCCCAGCAATACGAGCCATGCCTTTCCTCCGTTAGCCTCGTTTTGAACCACGCTGGCGCTGCTTGTGCTTAGGGTTTTCACACACCACACGCACCAGCCCATGACGTCGGATTACCCGACAATTCTCACATATTCTCTTTACCGATGCTCTCACTTTCATATGCTCTCTCCTATTTATATCGATACACAATCCTGCCCTTCGTCAGGTCATAGGGGGACATCTCAAGCGTCACTTTATCACCAGGAATAATCTTGATAGAGTTCAACCTCATCTTGCCCGAAATATGGGCAAGCACACACTTCTTACTCGGTAATTCCACCTTAAACATGGCGTTGGGGAGTTGTTCAAGAACTACCCCATCCACCCGAAGAACATCTTCCTTGTCCATCAAGCGTTTAATACCTCCTTTATACGAGAAAATACATCATATATTGTAGCATTTCCATCGATTTCTGTCAAGATTTTGGCCTCTTTATAGTAGGCAATGAGGGGCATGGTCTGCTTCTCATACACCTCAAGCCGCTTGCGGATGGTTTCTTCTCTGTCATCCTCCCGTTGAACAAGCCGTGTCCCATCCACATCGCATATCCCCGCTCTTTTTGGGGGATGGGTCTTTTCATGATACACAGCCTGACACGTAGGACAGGTCCACCGACCAAGAAGCCTCTCCAAAATTACCTCGTGAGGTACCCGGAGATATATCACATGGGTGAGCCTTTTTTCTTCATCAATCCTATCAAAAGCACGGGCTTGCTCCACTGTCCGAGGAAAACCATCAAGAAGATACCCACCTGCACAATCACTCTGACTAATTCTCTCCTTGACCAGATCAATCACTACCTGATCGGGAATGAGTTCCCCTCGAGACATGTAGCCTTTGATCATCTCTACATCGGCGTTTCCTTTGTACTCTCCGCGTACAATAGCGCGGAAAATATCCCCTGTCGCGATATGAGCAAGATGAAAATGCTCTTTGATCATTGCAGCCTGGGTTCCTTTTCCACCTCCGGGAGGAGCAATGAGTGCTACCCTCAACATACTACTTTGTCCTTAGGGATCGTTTCTCAATAAAACCTTCGAGCCGATGCATCATAAGCTGCGATTCAATCTGCTTGAGGGTTTCTAAAGCCACATTCACCATGATCAAAAGGGATGTTCCCCCCATCAGATAGGCGAGCTGACCTGGGATATTGATCCATCGCAAAACCCAGTTCGGCAAGAGGGCAATAACACCAATAAAAATAGCTCCCGGAAGAGTCAAACGATACAGCACTCCTGCAATATACTCCTCTGTCTTCTGACCTGGACGAACACCGGGTATAAAATCCCCCCGACGACGAAGATCCTCAGCAATATCATGGGGATTCAGTTCAATCTCCAAGTAGAAATAGGCAAAGAAAAGGATAAAAAGAAAGAAAATCACATTGTAAAGAGTATTCCCCGGCTGAGACAAGATCTCAAGAGAACGACTCACAGGAGAATCCCACAACTGACGAAGCCAGGTAAAAAGTGGGGTAATAAACATCATCAAAGAACTTCCAAAAATGATAGGAATTACCCCGGTAGGATTGATCTTAAACGGCATAGAAGAAGCAATTCCCTGTCCCCCACCAGCCCGACGGGTGTGTTGAATAGGAATATGCCGCAGTGCCTGTTCTTCAAAAACCACAAGAGCAATCACCAGGAAAAAGAGCCCAAGCACAATGATAAGATTCATCGGATCCATGGTATTGTTACGAACCTGAAGCACAAGCTGAATCAAAGCTTGAGGAAGTCTCGCAATAATACCCGCCATAATGAGGATAGAGACCCCATTACCGATACCTCTCTCGGTGATCTGCTCACCCATCCAAAGAAGAACAAGTGTTCCCGCCGTCACTGTGAGAGAAAAGACAATAATAAAAGCCACAGGAGAAAAGGATGCCAAAATAAACTGTGGAGCACTTGCCACGAGACTTCTCGCATAGAGAAAACCCTGCACAAGTGTCACAATAACCGTTCCATAACGACTGTATTGAAGAAACTTTCTTCTTCCTTCAGGCCCCTCTCGAAACTCTTTGTCCAAAGAGGGGAAAACCGCCTTCAAAAGTTGCATAATGATCATGGCCGTAATATACGGCATAATACCCAAAGAGAAGATAGAAATGTTTTCCCTCGCCCCACCAGAAAAGAGGTTCATCAGATTCCCAAAGGCACCCTCATCGAAAAAGCCTCGATTTCTCATAAGTTCAGCCACATCAACACCAGGAACAGGGATATGGGCTCCAATACGATACACTACCAACATCCCCATCAGGAAAAGAAACCTTTTCCGTAGATCCTCGACCCTAAAGATATTTAAAAATGCCTTAATCATGAGAACCTCTTTTCTGTTGTATTTTACAAAACTTCAATCGTTGCGCCAGCCTTCTCAAGTAAAGCCTTTGCCTGCGCCGACAAAGCATTCACCTTGAGTTTCAAGCCTTTGACCTTGAGTTCTCCGTTTACCAACACCTTAACAGGACAATGCTTATGCCGAATGAGCCCTTTACTTTCAAGGGCGAGATAATCCACAGTCTCTCCTTCCTGAAACCGGTTCAGCATCTCCGTGGTAATAATATTAAAAACCGTTTTGTGCGCATTCTTAAAACCACGCTTCGGAAGACGTCGGTAAAGAGGCATCTGGCCACCCTCATACCCAGGACGAATAACAGCCCCAGCACGGGCTTTCTGGCCTTTATGTCCACGTCCACAGGTTTTTCCATGACCGTTTCCTGTTCCACGTCCCACAACCATCGGTTTTTTTCTTGAGCCTGGAGCCGGTTTGATCGTCAACACAGCCATATCTCCCTCCATTACTCTTTCCCAAAGATCTTCTCAACCGAAAGCCCACGCCGTTCTGCTACCTCACGGATATCCATAAGGTGCAAAAGCCCATTCATCGTGGCCTTCACCAGGTTAATACTATTGGTGGATCGAAGTGACTTCGTAAGCACATCATGGATGCCCACCAATTCCAAAAGTGGTCGTACGGCTCCCCCAGCAATAACCCCTGTACCCTTTGAGGCAGGCCTGAGGAGTACCACCCCACTTTTGTATTTCCCAATAACCTCATGAGGGATAGTTGTCCCCTTGAGGTTGATTTTTACAGCCGCTTTGATGGCTTTGTCCTTGGCTTTTCGGATAGCATCAGCCATTTCATTGGCTTTGCCATACCCAAAGCCCACCATACCCTTCCCATTTCCCACAACCACCAGGGCATTGAAACGGAAGCGTTTTCCCCCTGTCGTTACCTTCGCCGCCCGACGAATACTCACCACTTTTTCTTGCCATTCCTGCGCCTGTACTTTATTCTCTGCCATACCTCACCTCTACTTAAAATTGTATCCCGGCTTTGCGGCAGGCATCAGCAAGCGCTTTTACCTTGCCGTGATACCGATAGCCGTTACGGTCAAAAACAACCTTCTTTACCTTCAAGGCTTTGATCTTTTCCGCCAGCGCCTGTCCAATAACCTCAGCACTCGCGATATTCTTGCCGAGTTTTTTGTCCTTGAGCTCCTTGCTGATAGAAGAAACACACCCTAGGACGCGATTCTCTGCATCAACAATCTGAGCATACAGATACTTATTCGACTTGTAGACAACAACACGACAGGCATCTTCGGCTACTTTGAGGTGCTTTTTGCTTCGTTTCTTTGCCTTCTCAAAGCGTTCTCGTTTCACTTTTACCTTGTCAATCATGGCTTCACCTCACTTATTTCCCTGTTTTCCCTTCTTTGAGTCTCACATGCTCGTTCACATAACGGATACCCTTCCCTTTGTATGGTTCGGGTGGTTTGATACCACGAATATTGGCAGCAACCTGACCTACAAGCTGCTTGTCCACTCCAGAGACCTTGAGAACAGTATTATTATTCTCAAGAGCAAGGGTAATCCCTTGGGGTGGGGTAAACTCCACAGGATGTGAAAATCCTACCGTGCACACCAATTTGGTACCCCTTAATTCCCATTTGTATCCCAATCCCTGAATGGTTAACTGCTTGGAAAAACCCTCAGAAACCCCTTTGACCATATTGCGAACAAGGGCCCAGTATAACCCTGCATATGCGCCAGCCCCATACACCTCTTTTGGGGTCACCATCACTTTCCCTTCTGAGACCTCAATGGAAACATAGTAGGGCTGGTATACCTGCGTCAGTTTCCCAAGCTTTCCCTCAACAATAACCGTATCCGTATCTACCTTCACACTCACCCCGGAAGGCAGGACAATCGGCTTCTTGGCTAATCTCGACATATGTCCTCCTTACCACACATAGCAGATAACCTCTCCACCTACCCCAAGACTCCGTGCTTCCTTGTCAGTCATCACTCCTTTAGAGGTGGTGAGAATAGCTATCCCGTAATTATTGAACACTCGGGGAAGAGCATCGGCCTTGGCGTACACACGACGGCTGAGTCTACTCACACGCTTGATGCCCTGAATCACCGATTTTCCTTTGACATATTTGAGTTCCACTTTGTATGCAAACTTCTCATCATCAGCATCCTTGAAGTCCACAATATACCCTTCTTTTTTGAGAATAGAGAGGATCTCCCCCATCATCACGGATTTGGCAACATTGACGGTAGGATGCTTGCGAGCTACAGCATTGCGAATTTTGGTAAATGCGTCTGCCAGTCTATCCATAGTTTTCTCCACTTTTGTTTTTACCAGCTGGATTTGCGAACACCCGGCAACAGTCCTTCAGAGGCCATCTTTCGGAAACAGAGACGGCAAAGCCCAAAGTCTCTAATATAGGCACGGGGGCGACCGCAAATGTTACAGCGGTTGTATTCTCTCACCTTAAACTTTTTCGGCTTCTTCCATTTTGCAATCATGGATTTTTTTGCCATAGCCGTCCTCCCTTACTTTTCCTTGAAGGGCATACCCATGAGCTTGAGAAGCTGATATGCCTCATCGTCCGTTCTGGCTGTCGTCACAAAAGTTATATCCATACCTCGAATCTTCTTGATCTTGTCATAATCAATCTCGGGAAACACCAACTGCTCACGAAGCCCAATCGTATAGTTGCCCCTTCCATCAAAACTTGAGGGAGAAACACCCTTGAAGTCTCTCACACGGGGTAACGCCACAGAGACCAGTTTGTCAAAGAAATCATACATCCTTGCCCCACGAAGGGTCACCTTTACACCAATGGGCATACCTTCTCTCAAATGGAAATTCGAAATAGAAACACGGGCATAGGTCTTGATAGCCTTTTGACCTGCAATGAGAGAAATCTCTTCCACCACAGGATCAATAGCCGATTTATCTTGCACACTGTCCTTGCCCACACCAACATTGATCACAATCTTCTCCAGTCGAGGAATCTCCATCGATGAAGAATACGCGTACTGCTCCTGCAACTGCTTGCGCACTACCTCAAGATAGTGCTTTTTCAAGCGAGGAACATAGCCTTTGGCAAGCGGTGCTGCCGGTTTCGATGTTGCTTTTGCCTTTGCCATGATTAACTCCTCGTCTCTTCAAATTTGTATCCACACTTTTTGCATGCCCGATACTTTGTATCCTTGTCAATGACCATTTTCACACGTACCCCTTTGTTGCATTTCGGACAAAAAAGCATCAGGTTTGAAGCATGGATAAAAGCTTCAATCTCTACAAAACCACCCGAGGGATGTTCTTGGGACCGACGAACAGCCTTTTTCACCAGGTTAATCCCCTTGACAATAGCCTTGTCGGCCTTGCGATCGACACGAACAACCTCAGATTTCTTCCCTTTGTCGCGACCTGCAATCACGACAACCGTATCACCCTTTCGAATCTTCATAGCCATCTCCTAAAACACTTCAGGAGCGAGGGATATAATCTTCATGAAGTTCTTCTCCCTCAACTCGCGAGCCACTGGCCCAAAAATACGTGTTCCACGAGGTTCTCCCTGCTTGTTGATCAGCACGGCAGAGTTTCTATCAAAGCGAATAGTAGAACCATCCTTTCTCCGTATTTCTTTGGTCGTACGAACCACCACAGCACGGACAACCTCTCCCTTCTTCACACCAGAATTGGGAAGTGCTACCTTCACACTCGCTATAATCGTATCACCAACGGAAGCATAACGACGACCGCTACTTCCCTCTACATGGAAGCATTCAATCACCTTGGCACCCGTGTTGTCAGCAACGGTTAAACGTGTCCCTAACATGACCATAGTGTGCCTCCTAATCTCTCGTCTCGATAACTTTGGTCACTACCCAGCGTTTGGTCTTGGACAACGGACGAGAAAAAGCAACCTCCACCACATCTCCAACATGGGAGGTGTTGTTCTCATCATGGGCATACACCTTGAGGGCTCGAAGCACTTGCTTCCCATAATGAGAATGCATCTGTCTTCTCTCGACCACCACCACGCGGGTTTTTTCCATCTTGTCACTGATGACTTTTCCAATAAGTGTCTTTGGCTTCTTCTGTTCCATGGTTATTTCTCCTTAGCCTGCTTCAGTTCCATCTCGCGAAGAAGCGTGTTGATAATAGCAATCTCCCGACGAATATTTCGCTTCTCCATCGGATTTGCTGGCTTTTCTATCCGTGCACGGAAGCGAATCTGCAAAAGCTTCTGCTGAAGATCAGCGCGTAACTTGAGAAGCTCTTCTTTCTTCAATTGTCGAAGCTCTTTCACCTTCTTTGTTGCCATATCCCGCCTCCCTTATGCATCCACACGCTTAACAAACTTGGTGGTGATTGGGAGTTTATGAGAAGCCAAACGAAATGCTTCTTTGGCTTCCTCTTCAGAAAGCCCTGCAATCTCTGCAATCACCCTTCCAGGTTTGACTACCGCCACCCATCCGTCAGGCATACCTTTTCCTTTTCCCATACGGACGCCCTCTCCCTTCTTGGTATAGGGCTTGTCAGGGAAAATACGGATCCACGATTTGCCGCTCTTGCCCAACTTCCGGCTGATAGCCACACGCATAGCCTCAATCTGACGGTCGGTAATCCAGGCCGCCTCAAGAGCAATCAAACCAAAATCACCAAAGGAAACCAGTTCCCCTTTATGCGCGTTCCCTTTCATGGTACCGCGCTGTTGTTTTCGATACTTTGTTCTACTTGGGAAAAGCATTAGCGTCTCCTTTTTTCTACGGTGTCTCTACTATCTCGGTAAATCCATACCTTGATACCAATCACACCCATTTCTGTCACAGCCTCAGAAACACAATAATCAATATCTGCCATAAGGGTAGCGAGAGGAAGTCTTCCCTCTTTAAACTCTTCAGTTCGAGCAATCTCCGCTCCATTCAAACGACCAGAGATCCTCACCTTGATACCCTTGGCTCCGCTCTTCATTGCGTTTCGGATAGCCTGCTTAATAGCCCTTTTGTAACTCGTTCGCCGCTCAATCTGTCGGGCAATATCTTGACCTACCACACTCGCATCCAGTTCAGGAACCTTGATCTCCTTTGCAGACACAGAAACCCGTCGCCCCTCTTTCACCAACTTTTGAAGTTCCTGGGTGATTGTTTCTATCTCGGCTCCCTTCTTTCCAATAATCGCACCCGGTCTTGCTGTATGGATAGTGACACGCACCTGATCACTAAACCTGACGATTTCTATATGGGAAATAAAGGCTGCCTCATAGTGCTTTTTGAGATAGGTTCGTATCTTGTGGTCCTCAAGGACATTCTCTGCGTAGTTTCTCTCACTATACCAGATAGAATCCCATCCACGGCTAATACCGAGACGCAGTCCATTAGGATTTACTTTCTGTCCCATAGCATCACCTCTCTTATTCCATAACCTTTACTACGACGGTCAGGTGAGACATCCTTCGATGGATAATATCAGCCCGACCACGTGCACGAGGCATAATACGCTTGAAAGCCCCTGCCTCATCCACAAAAATCCTGTCTATCACCAATACCGAACCCTTGGCATCAGGATAACGATGAAGAAAATTGGCCCGAGCAGCATGGAGTACCTTGTACACCATTTTTGCTCCTTTGTGGGGAAGAAGTTTCACCATATCCATCGCTTCCTGGAGTTCTTTTCCCTTGAGGATCTTGATCACTTTGCGCAACTTCAGCGGAGAAATCCGTAAATATCTTGCCCTTGCTATTGCGTTCATAGTTCACCTCATCACTGCGCTTTCTTTGCCCCAGCATGACCTCGGAAAATACGGGTGGGAGCAAATTCTCCAAGCTTGTGCCCTACCATATTCTCGTTGATATATACCGGGACAAATATTTTACCATTATATACCTGAATTGTCAAGCCAATCATCTCTGGAATGATCGTAGAACGACGCGACCATGTTTTGATCGGCTGTTTCTCCGAAGCATTCTGCATGGCTATGACTTTTTTGTAGAGTTTCGCATCTACATAGGGTCCTTTCTTTACCGAACGACTCATAGGCTCACCTCTCGTTATTTCTTACGCGACAAGATATACTGGTTAGTATACTTGTTTTTCTTTCGCGTCTTGTACCCCTTGGCAGGAACATTGGTGCGGCTCACAGGAGTTGGATACCCCTTCTGTTTTCCACGTCCACCACCATGAGGATGGTCAACAGCATTCATTGCTACACCACGAACCGTCGGCCGAATACCCAGATGTCGGGCATGGCCTGCCTTTCCAAGGACAATATTAATACGGTCGGAGTTGGATACCTCACCTACCGTTGCCATACATACCTGCAAAACCATGCGAATCTCTCCCGAAGGAAGCCGAAGAATAGCATACTTCCCTTCACGTCCATCAAGCTTGGCATACGCTCCACCAGAACGAGCCAACTGCCCTCCCTTGCCAGGCTTGAGTTCCACATTGTGAACAAGCGTACCTACAGGAATATTCTTGAGCGGCAACGCATTTCCTGGTTTGATTTCCACATTTTCTCCACTCTCGACAAAATCACCTACCTTGAGGTCCTTGGGCGCCAAAATATAACGCTTCTCTCCGTCAACATAATGGAGAAGGGCAATACGAGCGGTCCTATTTGGATCATACTCTATTGCTACCACCTTGGCGGGCACATTCCACTTGTCTCGCTTGAAATCAATGATACGATAAAACCTCTTGTTCCCACCACCACGATGATCCACGGTGATGCGCCCTTGGCTATTACGCCCATCTCCGCGCCCTCGTTTTGTACCACCAATCAGTGTTTTCTCGGGTTCTGACTTGGTGATCTCGCTGTAGTCATAACTCACCCGGTGTCTCAAACCGGGGGTGACTGGTTTAAATCTCTTCAATCCCATAGTTTTCCCTCATGTTCAATTTTTAGGCCTTAAAAAAGTCAATTTCACCCTTTTTGAGGGTAACAATAGCCTTCTTCCGCCATTTGGTAAGTCCTGATTGGAAACGGATTCGCTTCCATTTCGGATGAACCTTCGTAACATTCACCTTGGCCACTTCTACACCCTTGTAGAGGGCTTCCACTGCCTTGGCAATCTCAATCTTGTTGGCATCCATGGAAACCTCAAAGACATACTTCTTCTGCTCTTTGAGAAGACTACTCTTTTCGGTAATCACGGGTGCTAAAAGAATCATACTTGGCTCTCTCATATGCTACCCCTTTATGCAAAAAGCTTGCCATAACGCTCATCAAGAAGCGTCAGGGCCTTGTCCGTAATATAGATCCTATCAGCATACACCAACGGCAAGATATCCATCTGATCTACATACATTACCGTAACATTGGGAAGGTTGCGGGTAGAAAGATAGAGGGCTCGGTTCTGAGCCTCAGTAATAATCACCATCTTCTCATTGGCATCGACACAATAAGAGGCAAACGCCTTGAGAAAGGCTTTGGTTTTCATCTCATTGTAGGCAAAACCAGTAATCACCCGGAGACGCCCAAGTTCATGCATCTTGGAAAAAACAGAAATATAGGCCTTGGTCTTCACCTTTTGGTTTACCTTGAGAGAAAAATCCCTTGGTTTGGGACCAAAGATCACTCCACCACCTCTCCAGAGCGGGGACCGTATAGAACCAGCACGAGCACGCCCTAGACCTTTCTGACGCCATGGTTTTTTTCCACCACCACGAACCTCAGACTTTGTCAGTGTAGAGAGGGTCCCTTGTCTCTCATGAGAGAGACGAGCTACAACAGTCTGGTAGATACAATGCTCTGAAATATTCTCTGGTTTGTCAACCACAACAACCTTCACATCTACGGAACCACTCTTTGTATTGCCCTGAAACACGTCCAGCTTCATCGTTTTACTCCTTGACCGAATCTCTCACCATCACGTAACTGTTCCGCGAACCAGGAATAGCCCCTTTCACAAAAAGGAGACGCTTCTCTGTATCTACACGTACCAGTTGCTGATGGAGTACGGCTACTGTTGTATTTCCGTAGTGACCTGGCATCTTCTTGCCCTTCCACACCTTTGCTGGAAAGGTATGTCCACCAATGGAACCAGGTCTTCTGTGCCAGTGCTTTGCACCATGAGAAGCCGGACCCCCATGGAATCCATGCCGCTTCATGACACCAGCAAACCCACGACCCTTCATCACCCCAAACACATCGACATACTTTACCTCTTGGAGGGCCTGAAGAAACTGTCCATCCTCATAGATGGCAGGATTCTCCATACGTACCTCTCGGATATAACGGGGTTTCACGCCCTTGAAATCATACCCGAGGATAGCAGCCACATAGCCATCCTTATCGTGTGTTCGTGTGCCCATCAGAATCATGTCGGAAAAGTCAACAACAGTCACGCCAACAAGCTGACCATCGACATACATCTGTGTCATCCCCAGCTTGCGTCCAATAATACCGACCTTTTTTGCTTTCATACTACTCCACCTACTTTTATAGTGTAAGGCCATCCCTCTTCTGGAAGATGGCCCTTTTCACAATCAGTTTTGCCACACGTAGCAGATCTCTCTGCTAGAGCGTAACGAGTGTCTGTCCAAATCCGCTTACTGTTTAATCTCAATCTCAACACCCGCAGGAAGTTGCAACTCAGAAAGAGCTGCTATCAACTCTGCCGAAGGGTTGAGAATATCAACCAAACGCTTATGGACCCGGATCTCAAACTGTTCTCGTGAATCCTTGTCCACATGTGGAGAGCGAAGAACAGTATATTTCCGAATACGGGTGGGAAGGGGTATCGGACCCGATACCCTTCCTCCCTTGTTCTTCACAGTTTCCACAATCATCTTGGCGGATCGGTCAATCAGCGCAGCATCGTACGCTTTCAGTCTGATCCTAATCCTACTCACACGTGCCTCGCTTTCGTTTATTCAATGATGTTTGTGACCACACCAGCACCAACGGTTCGACCACCCTCGCGGATAGCAAACCGCATACCTTTTTCGATAGCCACATTGGCAATGAGTTCAATCGTCATGTTCACATTATCACCGGGCATCACAAGATCCGCACCCTTAATGGCCACAATGCTTCCTGTCACATCAGCAGTTCTGATGTAGAACTGGGGACGGTATCCTACATGGAAAGGCGTGCTTCGACCACCCTCTTCTTTCTTGAGCACGTATACCTCGGCATCAAACTTCTTGTGAGGAGTGATAGAACCAGGTTTCGCGAGAACCATACCACGACGGATCTCATCTTTTTCCACACCACGAAGAAGAAGACCTACGTTGTCACCTGCAAGACCCTCATCAAGAAGCTTGCGGAACATTTCTACACCTGTCACTGTTGTCTTGCGGGTTTCTTTGTATCCTACAATCTCCACTTCCTCTCCAACCTTGATCTTTCCTCTCTCGATTCTTCCTGTGGCTACTGTACCACGACCGGTAATCGAGAAAATATCTTCGATTGGCATGAGGAAAGGCTTGTCAAGTTCACGCTGAGGTTCCTGGAAGTAACTATCAAGGGCATCACAGAGCTCTTTGATGCACTTGTACTCAGGAGCATTGGGATCCGTAGAGGTAGATTCGTTGGCAAGAAGCGCAGAACCACGAATAATAGGAATCTCATCCCCAGGGAACTGATAGGAGTTGAGAAGTTCACGGATATCCATTTCAACGATATCAATGAGCTCTTCATCTCCCTTCGCAATCTGGTCAACCTTGTTCAAAAACACCACAATCGAGGGCACGTTCACCTGACGAGCAAGAAGCACGTGCTCACGGGTCTGTGGCATCACACCATCAGTAGCCGCAACCACGAGAATAGCGCCGTCCATCTGAGCAGCACCGGTAATCATGTTTTTGATGTAGTCTGCGTGACCAGGACAATCCACGTGAGCATAGTGACGCTTGTCTGTCTCGTACTCTACGTGCGCGGTATTAATGGTAATACCACGAGCCTTTTCTTCAGGAGCATTGTCAATTTCGTCGTACTTCCGAGCTTTTGCTTTCCCCTGAAGAGCAAGATACTTTGTAATCGCAGCCGTCAGTGTTGTCTTACCATGGTCAACGTGACCGATTGTACCAACATTTAAATGCGGCTTTGTTCTCTCAAACTTACCTTCAGCCATCTGTTTATCCTCCTTTTGGTTATTCCTATTTCTTCAAAATAGCATCCCAAGAAGACTTGGGCACCTCAGCATAATTTGAAAACACCATCGAGTAATTGGCACGACCCTGAGAAAGCGATCGCAGCGTCGTGGCATACCCAAACATCTCTCCAAGGGGAACCTTGGCAGTTACCAAACGCGCATTGCCCTTTTGTTCCATCCCCTCAATCTTGGCACGGCGAGAACTCAAATCCCCAATCACATCTCCAAGATAATCTTCAGGAACAATAACATCCACTTTCATGATGGGCTCAAGAAGCACAGGATCTGCTTGTGACATAGCATCCTTGAATCCCTTGGAAGCCGCAATCTTAAACGCCATTTCTGAGGAGTCCACTTCATGGTAGCTCCCATCCAGGACACTGACACGAACATCCACCACAGGATAGCCACCAATCACCCCATTGTTCATTGCCTCTTCCACACCCTTCTGGATCGCAGGAATGTACTCCTTCGGAATACGCCCACCTACCACTTTGTCCACAAATTCAAACCCTTTACCTTCAGGAAGAGGCTCTATCTCCATAATCACGTGACCGTACTGACCCTTTCCACCACTCTGGCGTATGTACTTGCTTTCCACCTTCGCATTCTTACGGACGGTCTCTCGGTAGGCCACCTGAGGTTTCCCTACATTAGCCTGCACTTTGAATTCTCGAAGCATTCGATCCACAATAATCTCAAGATGAAGCTCTCCCATCCCATAAATAAGAGTCTGACCTGTTTCTTCATCCGTCCGTACCCTAAAGGTGGGATCTTCTTCTTGCAACTTGCGAAGCACTTCGTTCATCTTATCAATATCATCTTTGCTCTTCGGTTCAATCGCCACATTGATCACAGGCTCTGGGAAGTCAATAGCCTCAAGTACCACCTTGCGCTCTTCAGCACACAAGGTATCCCCAGTCACAGTGTCTTTTAATCCCACCACAGCAATAATATCCCCTGCTGTCACAAAATCAATCTCATCTCGCTTGTTAGCATGCATACGAAGGAGTCGTGCCACACGCTCTTTTACTCCCTTCGTGGCATTGTACACATAGCTCCCTTTCTCAAGCTTTCCAGAGTAGACACGAACAAAGACAAGTTTCCCCACAAAAGGATCTACCATCACTTTAAAAGCAAGCCCCACAAATGGTTCGGAATCAATAGTCTTACAGACAACTTCTTGCCCAGTGGCTGGATCTGTCCCTCTCACAGCTGCAATATCAAGAGGTGAAGGAAGATAATCCTTCACGGCATCAAGCATCAACTGAACACCCTTGTTTTTCAAGGCACTTCCACAAATCACGGGAAACACCTTACACTGGATCACGAGTTTTCGCAAACCTCGCTTGATCTCCTCAACAGTAAGTTCCTCGCCATTGAGATACTTTTCCAAAAGAACATCATCTGATTCACATACTGTTTCTACAATATGGTGACGAAATTCCCTCACCTTGTCCTTATATTCTTCGGGAACAGGCTTTACCTCATACTTCATTCCTTCTTGATCATCGTTTGACCAATCATAAGCCTTTTCCTCAATAACATCAATAACCCCAACAAAGGTGGATTCAGACCCAAGAGGAACCTGGATAGGCAAAGCCTTCACTCCTAATTTCTTGTGCATAGAATCCACAGCCGCATAAAAATCAGCCCCTACCTTGTCCATCTTGTTCACAAAGGCAATACGGGGCACATTGTACTTATCAGCTTGCCGCCAAACCGTTTCCGACTGAGGCTCCACCCCTTCTCCCGCATCAAAAACTGCAATAGCCCCATCAAGCACACGAAGAGAACGCTCCACCTCCGCAGTAAAATCCACGTGCCCTGGGGTATCAATGATATTGATCTTGATATCTTTCCAGAAACAGGTAGTCGAAGCACTGGTAATGGTAATACCACGCTCCTTCTCCTGAATCATCCAGTCCATCTCAGCCGCACCCTCGTGAACCTCTCCAATCTTGTGAGTTTTCCCGGTGTAGTACAGGATGCGTTCTGTCGTTGTGGTCTTCCCCGCATCAATGTGGGCAGCAATACCAATATTACGAACCTTATCAAGGGGATATATCTTTTCCGCAGCCATACCCACTCCTTACCAGCGGTAATGCGCAAAGGCACGGTTTGCCTCTGCCATCTTAATCGTATCTTCTTTTTTCTTCACACACGAACCTGTGTTGTTATAAGCATCAAAAAGCTCAGCCCCCAACTTCTCCGCCATCGAATGACCCTTGCGCTTCTCTGAAAGGGTCACCAACCACCGAAATGTGAGCGCAATCTGACGCTCAGGCCGAACCTCTACAGGAACCTGATAGGTGGCTCCTCCCACCCGGCGAGAGCGAACCTCAATGGGTGGTTTTATGTTCTCAATAGCTTTTTCAAAGGCCTCAAGAGCAGGGAGTTTGGTTTTCTCAGCAAGATAATCCATCGCCCCATAGACAATCTTCTGGGCGATGGCCTTTTTCCCATCCCTCATAACACGATTAATCAGCTTCGCTACAAGGACACTTTTATATTTAGGATCTGGGGTCACAGGACGAACTAACGCTGTCGTTTTTCTTCTTGGCATATTTCACCCTCTCTTAGGATTTTGGTTTTTTGGCACCGTACTTGGATCGGCTAGTATATCGCTTCTCTACCCCAAGGGCATCCAGAGTACCACGAATAATATGATAACGAACACCGGGAAGATCCTTCACACGTCCCCCTCTCACAAGAACCACTGAGTGCTCTTGAAGGTTATGCCCAATCCCGGGAATATACGCCGTTACTTCTATCCCGTTACTCAACCGAACCCTCGCAATCTTTCGCAAAGCGGAGTTTGGTTTCTTTGGTGTCATGGTCGTCACCTTCACACACACCCCTCTCTTTTGAGGATTCCCCTCAAGAGCTGGGGATTTACTCTTGTAGAGCACCTTTTGTCTGCCCTTGCGCACCAATTGATTGATCGTTGGCATACCAAATATCTCCTTGTCCTTTTTTCAGGAAATTAAAGTGAAAAATATTATAAACCAAAAAAATCCATTTGTCAAGCAAAGAGGGGCTTCTGCAAAAGAAAAGAAAAAATTTTTCCGTTTCCCTTTGACAGAAAAGGTCCCTTTGCTTATAATACATGTGCTCATCAAAATCAACGGAGACACCATGGATACCTACCGCAAACGGGGAGTTTCTCCCACCAAAGAAGATGTTCATGCCGCCCTAAAAGGAATGGATGAAGGGGCTTTCCCAGGAAGTTTTTGCAAAATCTTAGACAATCCTTTTGAAAAAGGTACGTATATTCTCATGCACGCTGATGGTACAGGTACCAAATCCAGTATTGCCTATCTCATGGCACAGGAAACTCACGATCCCCATTGGTACAGTGGCCTTGCCCAGGATGCGGCGGTGATGAATATCGACGACATGGGGTGTGTTGGTGCAGTAGGCCCTTTTCTCTTTTCCAATACCATCGGAAGGAACACTCACCGTATCCCTGGAGAAGCCATCAAAGCCATCATTCATGGATATGAAGCCTTTTTTGCCTCTCTTCGTCCCTATGGGGTTACCTGTCTTATGAGTGGGGGCGAGACAGCCGATGTAGGGGATCTTGTCCAAACGCTTGTTGTCGACGCTACAGCCGTCACCACTCTCTCTTTAAAAGAGATTGTCACCATGCGAATGCAGCCAGGGGATATCATCGTGGGCTTTTCCTCAACAGGAAAGGCTATCTACGAAGACCGCCCCAATTCTGGAATTGCCTCGAATGGACTTACTCTCGCAAGACACCAACTTCTTTCCCATGAGTATGCTGTGCGTTACCCCGAAACCTATTCTCCTACACTCCCTGAACATCTTGTCTACCAGGGACCTTACCATCTTGAAGACATCCTTCCGGAGAGCGAATTCACCATTGGCGAGGCTCTCCTTTCTCCGACGCGCACCTACCTCCCCCTTGTTAAGGAGATCCTTTCTCTCTATCGGGAACACATCCATGGGATAGTCCATTGCACGGGTGGGGGACAAGTCAAGTGCAAGAATTTTGGCAAAGGGCTTCGCTATATCAAGGATAATCTCTTTCCCGTTCCCCCTCTTTTCCATGCCATCCAAAAAACCGGCATCTCCTGGAAAGAAATGTATCAAGTTTTCAACATGGGACATCGAATCGAGTTCTATGTTTCTCGAGAGGTGGCCCCTTCTCTCCTCGACGTGGGAGAGAAATACCACATTGAGGGGAAAATCATCGGGAGAATAGAATCTTCTTCCTCAGAAAACAACGAAGTCGTTCTTCTCACCCCCCATGGGGAGTATATCTATTAGAATATTTTTTTAGCTGTTTCTCTCCTTTCTCTCTTCAAGTCAACCTCTCCCCTTTCCAAGGGGGGAAACCTTAATCGTTTGTTACCTGAGCCTGCACACGATCCACCAAGGCCTTGTACTCCTGGCTAGGAGAAAGTCTGTAGGCTTTTTGGTACCATTTGAGAGCCTCAAGATAATTCTTCACTCCCTCATAACACTCCCCAAGCAAACGGTAAGCAAAGGGAATATTGATCTTGCCTGATTTCTCTCCATAGTAGAGAGAGGCAAGCAAGGCTGTTTCCGCACTATAATAATTCTTGAGCAAAAGATGGGCATTGCCTAGCTTGAGATACACAACCGGATTCGTTGGAGCCTCTTTGAGGGCATACTGGTAAGAGATAATTGCTTTTGAATAATCTGTCAACTCCATGTAATCATCACCCATCCAGAGGTAATAGGTGAGGTTTCCACCTACATTCTGAATAGCTTTGATGAGAATTTTAAGGTGATCCTGAATCCTATTCTGCGCTCGATAATATTCCAAAAGACGATTGTAGGCATTCTTGTCGGTAGGATTGGCTTGAATAGCCTGCAAGAGACGATCTTCCCCCGCTATCGTTACAGTCGGTGAGCGACGAGTTTCCTGTTGTGGGGTTTGTGGTTGGGAAGGTTGGACAACCGCTGGTGGGGGGGAGGTCTCAGAGGGCGGAGAGACATTCTCACTGCCGATTCCACCTTCTGCCTCTTGGGAAAACCCTATGGATACTGTCCCCACAAGAAAAAAGAGCAGGAAACACACCATACACAGTTGTCTTTTCATACACACTCCTTTTTTCACAAAGGATAGGATAATGAAAGAGAGAAGTTTTTTCAAGTTTTGACACATATCCCCCAAAAAACCCACGCCTGATTTCTCCATTGTAGGCTGTAGGCTCTTGTTTTTCAAAAAGGGATGCCAGAAATGGAAGAACACGAAAAAGACCAGAGAGAGCTTCCTCAATAAAAACACCCGTAACACATTCCCTAAAAAGAAGATACATTTCTTTTGTGTGAGAAAAGGAGAGAGGGTATATACCTACAAGACTTTTCGAAAGCTTTGGGCTCAAAAGTTACCATGACCACACCACACACAAAAACCGTTCGAATGCACCCTTAAACAAACACCTACAGAAAAAACATTGCCAAAAACCCACAGGCCGCTACCGTTAAAGGAATTTCTCCTGCATGAAGTTTTTTCCCACGAACCCTATCCACCACCAAAAGGAGAAGGGGAGCAAGAGACGAAAGCGTTGAGGCCACTCCCAAAGGAGCATACTTCATCCCAACAAGAAAAAGAGACACCCCCAAGAAAGGCCCAAAGAAACTTCCCCCGATCGTAGCGGCAATGGCTTTTCTATCCCCAAAAGAAGCAATCCACTCTCGAAAAGCCCTCTTACCAATAAGCCACAAAACAAATCCCCCAAGCCCGCCGATGATACGCAACCACGTCGCTTCAAACACACACCCAGCATGAAACAATGCAGGTTTTGCGAGAAGAGCTCCCCCTGATTGTCCCATCATCCCCACCAAAGCAGCCAATATTCCCACAAAGAGAGATCTCGTATCCTGTGCTTTTTCTCGTTGCTCTTCTCTCTGGTGGAACACGAGTACACCGGCAATAGAGAGAAGAGTTCCCCCCATAGCAATCCACTGGCGTATCCCAAGCATCTCACCAAAAAGAAAAAAAGCCACCACGGCGCTCAGCAATGGATGAGCCAGCATAATCAAAAGACTTAACCTACTCCCAATCATCACAAACGATTGAAAAAGAAACATATCCCCCACAAAAAAACCCACAAACCCAGAAAGAAGAAGCCATGCCACATCCGTGAGAAAAATATCTTGCAAAAAAGAATGGCAGAAAATACCATTCACTATCCAAAGCAACACAAAAGCCCAAAGAAGCCGCCAGAGATTGACATACTGACTTCCAATCCGACGAGAACTAAACTCAAAAAACAGAGCGCTTCCCGCCCACCCTACAGAAGCAAAAAGCGAGGCAATCTCCCCCTGATATCTCATAGATCACGTTCACCAAACACGAGAGCCTCAAACGAAAAAACCTTTGCTCCGTTCTCCCAACAATAAGGTTCCATTCCCGCCTTACGACAGGTTTGGTTAAGAAACTCTTCTCGTCCCCAACCATACTCTGTGGCCACCTGAGGAAGAAGAAGTCCACGATGATACCCCCGTTGCATCACCAACCCATGCCGTCCCACCTCAATTTCTCGGACGTCTTTCACCTCTTCCAAGGGAGTTAAAATTGAGATCTCAATCTCAATAAAGGGAAACTCCTCCCGTCGAAGGGGGTGAAAACGAGGATCATGAAAGGCTGCTTCACAGGCCATTTCCTTGACCGCTTCACGGATAGGCTTCACACCCTCAACATACCCAATACACCCTCTGAGGGTACCCTCACGTGAGAGGGTAACAAAAAGCCCACACTTTTCTCCAAAAACCGCCGCTGACAAATCTGGATACTCCTGAGAAACTCGTCCAAAAAGCCTCTCCTCGATAGAAAGCCGTGCTGTGAGAAGAAGCGCTTTTTTTTGTTCCGTTGTTAACTCCAAACGCATACACCCTCCTACCGAATCTTGAGAAAGGCTAGAGACGCAAGAGCACACAACGCCGCCAAGATCCAAAACCGAATCACCACTTGGGTCTCTTTCCATCCCTTTTTTTCAAAGTGATGATGGATCGGAGCCATCAAAAAGATACGTTTTCCTGTTCCCTGAGTATGCTTCGTCCATTTAAAATACGAACGCTGCAAAACCACTGACAATGTTTCCACGACAAACATTCCCCCGGCTATCACAAGAAGCACCTCCTGCTTCAGAAAAATTGCCACCAGAGCAATAGTCCCCCCCATCGGAAGAGACCCCGTATCGCCCATAAAAACCTCTGCTGGATGGACATTATACCAAAGAAAGGCTGTATAGCCCCCAATCAAAGCCGCAATGACTACAGCCAACTCTCCCGCCCCAGGAAGATACGGAAATTTAAGGTATTGAGCCGCAATCGCATTCCCTATGACATAGGCAAAAATCCCAAAGGGAATATAGAGAATAATCCCCATCCCCGATGCCAGCCCATCTAACCCATCTGAAAGGTTCGTCGCATTGGAAAACGCCACCATAGTAAACACATAAAAAGCAATGCCAAGCCACAACGGCCACACAAAAACCGGTTTGTCGTAGATAGGCACATAAAAGAGGAGAACCTGCGAAGGATCAGGGTTGAGGACCACAAGCAAAGCCAGAAGAAGCGATACCCCCACCTGCATCGAAAACTTCACCCCCTCTGTGATCCCCTGAGAATTTCTGAAGCGTACTTTGAGATAATCATCCAAGAAACCAATCAGAGCAAAAAGCACAAGAGCCAATGCTGTGACCCACACATAATACACTGGCATCCCCCAAAGCACCAGCGCTACAAGTACCGCTACCATCACAAAAATCCCACCCATAGTAGGGGTCCCGGCCTTTACCAGATGGGTCTGGGGACCATCATCACGGATAGCCTGTTTCACTCCTGTCTGGCTAAACCGACGAATAAAATACGGAGCAATCCATACCCCAACCAAAAAAGCCGTAAAAAACGCCATCAGTGACCGAAAGGTGATATACTTCAAAAGATTAAACCCAAAGAACCATTCCCTCAAAGGATAAAGCAAAAAATACAGCATATATCCTCACTTTTTCGAAAAATGATGGTATATGATAACGATGGCTGTGAAAAAAGTCAATCACCTCTTTTTTGCACTTTTTCCGCACCGTTCTAATTGCTCCTATCTGAGAAAGAGGGCATACACAAAGAGATTGAAAACTGTCAACGGCAGGCCTATTCTAAAAAATTCCCAAAACGAAACCGTCTCTCTTGCCCGTTTCTCAGCATTTTGGAGAATGATCACGTTACTTGCTGCCCCAAGAAGAGTAAGATTTCCAGCAATAGTACTGCCAGCTGCAAGTATCATCATCTCCCTTATCCCACCTCCTGACGCTCGAAGCATAGGAAGATACAAGGCTACCAAGGGCACATTAGAGAGAATCTGACTGCCCAAGACACTGATCGCTCCAATCATTTCGAGAGAAGTAGGAGAAAACGGTAACCTCTCTAACCATGTCTGGACATACCCTGTATTCCATACACTTCGCATAAGGATAAACATTGCTGCAAAAAAAAGTAACGTATGCCAATCAAGACGCTGAAGCAAAAGTTTTCTCTTTTTCCCAAAGAGAAGTGGTGGAAGAGACGCTAACGTCGTTACTCCAAGCAAGGGAATATCGTACAACCCTGGGAGAAAGGAAGAAACCACCTTTATCCCCACACCTACCACAAGCACAACAAGAGAAATCCTTGCCAACATAGCCATCTGATGATCATGGATAGGTTCCTGAGAATGAACAAGAGGAGAAAATCTGCGAAACTGATCTCGGTAAAACACACGCAAAACCCCATACGCTACAAAAAGATTAAAAAGAGTAGGAACGGCCAAATATCGCAAAAAAGTCCCCACAGAAGAAGAAATATGCCCCTCACTCGCAATAAGGAAATTTTGAGGATTTCCCAAAGGACTCATCACACTCCCTATCGTCACTGCGAAAGCAAGCGTCACAAGAAGAAAAGAGGCTTTGAGATGATGCTTCTTCGCGAGATGAAGCATCACTGGTGTCCCAACAATAGCCAACGTGTCATTCATAAGAAAAGCTGATCCTCCCCCCATCACAAAAAGGATCATTAGTACCAACCCATCTATGGTTTTGGTTCGTTTGAATATTTCGTATGTCAGGTGAGAGAGATACCCACTCTCCTCCATCGCTGCCCCAATGAGAAACATCGTCATGAGAAAAAGCATTACCTCCCAATTGATGGCAAAAAAAGCCTCACGAAGAGAGAGCTCTCCTGTCAGAAGCACCACAAGGGCACCAACCCCCATTATCTGCCAGAGCTCAAAGTGAAAACTCCCGATTTTTCTGACCATCATCATCACAAAAACAAAAGCCAACGCCACAAAAGAAATCATAACTCTCCCTTCCTCTCGTAACAGGAAAAGGCTGCTTAACGCAGCCTTTTCCTGTTGTTTGTGTGAAACCTATACCTCTTCTCCTATCACTCGGGCATACTCTCGAAGAATCTCCTTCTCACGAAATGAAGGATTCTTAGGAATCTTTACAATAACCTCAAAGTAGAGATCACCCCGTTCCCCTGTTCGTATATCAGGGAGTCCCTCATGACGAAGTCGAATCATATGCCCCGACTGGACACCAGCAGGGATAGAAATTTTTTTCTTGCCTACCAACGTATCCACTTCCACTACCCCGCCAAAGACAGCCCTTGGGAAGCTGATATAAACTTTTCCGTAGAGATCTGCTCCTTCTCGACGAAAGTCTGTGGTATTCCGGACATGGATCACCACATAGAGGTCTCCTCGTGGTCCCCCATTTCTCCCAATATCTCCCTCACCTGCCACCCGAAGCTTCATGCCATCATCAATACCGGCAGGTACCCTCACAGAGATTACACTCTCTTTTTCAATAGCTCCCTCCCCACGACAAACCGAACAGGGATCAGAGATCACCCTTCCTGTGCCGTGACACTGGGGACAGGTGGTAGAAATAGAGAAAAACCCTTGGGCTACCCGAACAGCCCCGGTTCCTCCACACGTAGGACAGGTAGTCGATTGATTCCCACTTCGACTCCCCGTCCCATGGCATACCTCACACGTTTCCTTACGACGAACTTTGATTTTGAGTGTTTTCTCTTCTAAAATATCACGCATATCAAGTGTCAAATCAGCGCGAATATCCCCCCCTCGATTGGCACTACTCCGTCGCGATCGACGCCCTCCTCCCCCAAAGAAAGAGGCAAAGATATCCTCAAACCCTCCCCCTCCAAAGATATCCTCAAAGTCAAATCCCCCTGCCCCAAAACCACCCTGTTGCCCAAAGGCTGCCGATCCATACTGATCGTACATTCGACGTTTTTCTGGATCTGAGAGAATTTCATACGCTTCCGTAATTTCTTTAAACTTCTCCTCGGCTTCTTTGTTGCCAGGGTTTCTATCAGGATGGTATTGCATGGCTAGTTTTCGATAGGCTTTTTTGATTTCTTCCTGTGAAGCATTACGCGGCACACCCAGAATCTGATAATAATCCTTCTCTGCCATATTTCCTCACCTCGTTTGTATGCTCATGGAATAAAGACAGAAGATGCCATTGGCATCTTCAGAGTATCCTCGGGGGACGAAGCCCCCGAGGGCTTTCTTTACTTGTCATCTACAATCTCCGCATCCACCACCTTTTCGTCACCACCACCTTGCTGAGAGGATCCTCCACTCTGGGGTCCTTGTGCTCCATGAGACTTGTAGATCATTTCTCCAATCTTTTGAGACTTCTTCTGCAGATTTTCCATAGCTGATTTAATTCGACCCTCATCGTCTGTCTTGATAGCCTCCTTCACCTGTTTGATGGCCTCTTCTACTTGGGCTTTTTCCGAGGCTGGCACCTTGTCTCCGTTCTCACTGAGGAAGGTTTCAAGACTATACACCAAAGAATCTGCCTGGTTTTTGAGCTCAATGAGTTCTCGAGCCTTTCTGTCCTGTTCGGCATACTTTTGAGCCTCTTCTTGCATGCGTTTAATCTCTTCCTCACTGAGACCACTGGAAGCCTCTATACGGATCTTTTGTTCTTTTTGTGTCCCAAGGTCCTTGGCTGTCACATGAAGAATACCATTCGCATCAATATCAAAGGTCACTTCAATCTGGGGAACCCCTCGACGAGCAGGGGGAATCCCATCAAGGGTAAACATCCCCAAGGTACGGTTATCTCTTGCCATCGGACGTTCACCCTGAAGTACATGGATAGTCACAGCTGTCTGGTTGTCCTCAGCTGTAGAGAAGATTTGGGACTTCTTCGTGGGAATGGTAGTATTCCGTGGAATGAGCACCGTAAATACCCCTCCCAACGTCTCAATACCAAGGGAAAGTGGTGTCACATCCAAAAGCAACAGATCATTCATTTCGCCAGTCAACACCCCACCCTGAATAGCTGCCCCAATAGCAACTACCTCATCAGGATTCACTCCTTTGGATGGCTCCTTACCAAAGATGTTTTTCACCGTCTGGACAATAAGGGGCATACGGGTCATTCCCCCAACAAGGATCACTTCGTCAATCTGATCCTTGGTAATCCCTGCATCCTTCATCACCTGAAGACAAGGCTCAATAGACCTATCAACAAAAGGTTTGGCAATTTTCTCAAGTTGCGCTCGAGTAATATTCATCTGGAGATGTTTTGGACCACTGGCATCAGCAGTAATATAAGGGAGGTTCACTTGCGTTTCCAGCTTTGAGGAGAGTTCGATCTTGGCTTTTTCTGCCGCATCCTTCAAACGCTGAACAGCCATGGGATCCTTGTAAAGATCAACTCCCGTCTCTTTTTTAAACTCCTGGATCATGTAGTCCATCAAGGCGTGGTCAATATCATCTCCACCCAAGTGGGTATCCCCGTTCGTAGCTTTCACCTCAAATACTCCATCCCCTATCTCAAGGATAGAGATATCAAAGGTTCCTCCACCAAAATCATACACTGCAATAATACCTTCTTTTTTCTTGTCAAGACCATACGCAAGCGCTGCGGCTGTCGGTTCATTAATGATTCGTTCCACATTCAAGCCAGCAATAGTTCCGGCATCTTTGGTTGCCTGGCGTTGAGAATCATTAAAGTAGGCAGGCACGGTGATAACCGCCCTCTCCACTTTCTCCCCAAGGTAGTCTTCAGCAGCTTGTTTGAGCTTCATAAGCACACGAGCAGAAATCTCTTGAGGACTAAATTCTCCAGCCCTCGTAACAAAGCGAACATCACTGTGGGGACCAGGCTTTACTTTGTACGGTACCATTTTGATCTCACCTTGAGCCTCTTCATACCGACGACCAATAAACCTTTTGGCTGAATAGATAGTGTTCTCATGGTTGGTTATCATCTGGTTTTTCGCTGGCTGCCCCACCAATACTTCTCCCTTCTCAGTAAAGGCCACAATAGAGGGTGTAGTTCGTGCGCCCTCTTGGTTGGGAATCACTACTGGCTGACCATTCTCAATAACAGCCACAACAGAGTTTGTTGTTCCGAGGTCAATACCAATCACTTTTCCTTTTCCTGGCATATATGACTCCTTTTATTGTTTTTTTTCTTCTTGTGGGGATTGATCAGAAGTCCCTTGTTGAGGCACCACTTTTTTTGCCACTTTAACCTTGCTTGGACGAAGCACGTCTTCGCCCAACATGTACCCCCTCTCAAGCTCTTGTATCACCGTCATGGAGAAGGGAACATCTTCTCGTTCCTCCATCATCAGTGCCTCGTGCCGAGCATAATCAAATTCTTGCCCTACACATTCAATGGGTCTCACTCCCGCATCCTCAATCACCTTGGTAAACTCAGCCAAGATAATAGAGAGACCCTTTTGGAGATTTTCTTTCGAGGCCGTTTCTACGGTTGCCATTGCCCGAGAAAAATTATCATACACCGGCAAAATATGTTGCAACAATTTTTTGTTGGCCTGAAAACGCAATTCCTCCATTTCTTTCTGAATACGTTTCTTGTAATTGTCAAATTCTGCCACCTTGCGCTTATAGGCATCTTCTAACCTTTCCCTTTCTTCTTTCAACTTTCCTATCTCCTGTTGCAACTGCTCCACTCTCTTCTCCTGATCATGTTTTTCTTTTTTCGTCTTTTTGGCATGTTTCTCCTCTTCAGAAGAGGTAGTGGAGACCTGATCTGGATGGGATACGGATTCTGTCTCCTGGGCTTGTGGCTTCAATTCTTCAGCCATACCTCCTCCTTTTTGCTCACTTTTGTCTTAAATATACTTATAAACAAGGCTTAGAGGCAAATTTTTAAGCCTATTTTCCAGATGAGAGCCTCTCCTTTGAAGCGACACATACAAACACCACAAAAACAAAAACCAAAAATTGACTTCTTGCTCCCCTCTCGCTACAATAGTATGAGGAGGTTGCCATGAATTTCTCAGAGATCGAACTTTTTGAAATTGCCAGACTCATCAAAGAGGAAGAGAAGCAATTCCTTGAAAAGGCAAAAAAATATCTTTCCCATACCGAAGAGCTGAGTAAGATTTTAGAGGATATACGTCTCTTCTATGCTAGAGAAGAAAAACAAAAAAAACGCTCTCAAAAGATCTGCCAATACGTCGATAACGAAGATACTCTTGCTTACCTGAGAGACATTTTTGCCGACATTTTGACCTTTCAGAACCAACCCGTCTCCTCTCTCACTCCACATGACATCCTTCACTCATGGATCACCAATCACGAAAAGATCTTGACCTTTTTCAATAATCTTCTTCTCTCCACCCAGGATGATCTCATACAAAAAGATATCCAGAGCATTCTTGAAAAAGAAAAGATGTGGCATACCACCTTAGAACAGCAGAAACCCTAAAAAACCATCTCCACACAGTGTTTTCCTCTTGTTTCTTCCTCCTTCAAAAGAGAAAACTTCTGTTTTTTGCTCAAAAAATAGAAAAATTTCTCTTTTTGGAAAAAAGGCTTTTTCCTTTTCAAGACATCACCCCCCTCTTTCCAAGGGTTTTCTCTCCTCGCTACAAGAATCTCTCACTCCCGAGTATCCTTCCTTGTTGGAGATTTTCCTTCACACGATCTCAACCCTTTCTCAAAAAGAACATCCATGCTCCGTTTCCCTACAAAAATACATACGTGAAATTTGGACAAAGGCTACAAAGTGGTCAAGAGAGAAGTTGATTTTCGCCCTGTTTCTCCTTACACTAATACACACGTTCCAAAGGAGAAACCCTTGAAAGAGAAAAGTCCGTATTGCGTGTTTCGTGCTCATCCCTGGCATGGCGTTTCCATAGGCAATGAATACCCTCACATAGTCTCTGCGTATATTGAACTTGTTCCCTCTGACACCGTCAAGTACGAACTAGACAAAGAAACAGGCATGCTCAAGGTAGATAGGCCCCAGCTCTACTCGAGTATCCCCCCCATGCTGTACGGTTTTATCCCTCAGACCCTCTGTGGAGAACAAACAGCTGCCTTCTGTCGAGAAAAGACCAACCGCTTTTCTGTTGTTGGTGACATGGATCCTCTTGATATCTGCGTTCTCTCTGAGAAAGCTCTTTTCCATGGGGATATTCTTCTTCATGCGCGTCCTATTGGCGGCATCCGTATGATAGATCATGGAGAAGCTGATGACAAAATCGTCGCTGTGATGGTCAAGGACGCTGTGTATGAGATGTATCAGGATATAAAGGATCTTCCTCCTTTGCTTCTCGACCGTATTGTTCACTATTTTCTCACCTACAAACATGCCCCAGACAATGAAGACAATCGGTGCGAAATTACCCATGTGTATGGAAAAGATGAGGCTCAAGAAGTTATACGACGTTCTCACGAGGATTACCTCTCTCTTTATGCAACAGATATCACCGCTGCCCGTGCCTCAGGGAGGCTTGTGTGAAACGCTGGTTAAACCTCTCTCTTGAGGATCTTAGGACACTTATGGAAACTATAGGACAACCAGCTCATAGGGCCAACCAGATATGGACATGGGTATGGACCAAGTTTGTCACTGATATTCAAAAGATGACAGACCTTCCTCAGAAATGGCGAGACGAACTTTCCCAAGATCTTGTTCTGCTTCCTCTTCGTCTTGTGGACACCCTTGAAGAAGATGAAAGTATCAAGCTCCTTTTTCAAACCATGGATGGACACCACATTGAAACCGTTATCCTCAAACAAGATGAGGCTACGGAAGAAACAGAGGATCCCAAGAAGCGCCTCACCCTCTGTCTCTCTTCTCAGGTAGGTTGTCCCTTGGGGTGTGTTTTCTGTGCTACGGGAAAGATTGGATTTGCCAGAAACCTTGAAGTCGATGAGATTCTCGGTCAGGTTATTCTCGCTGAACAGGTGTTACAGAATCATCCCCATCTGTTTGGTCTCTCTTTGCCCTCTCAAAGAAAAATATCAAACCTCGTTTTTATGGGTATGGGAGAACCTTTCCTCAATTGGGAAAACGTTCAGAAAGCCATCCGCATTCTCACATCTCCAAAAGGCTACGGCATAGGGTATCGACATATCACCATCTCCACAGCAGGTATCCTGGAAGGCATACACAAACTCACTGAATGGAACCAACCAATTCGTTTGGCTGTCTCCCTACATTCCCCTTTTCGGATGGGACGGGAACGACTCATGCCCATCTCAAAAACCAACCCTCTTGACGATCTGATGATGGCCCTTCGAGAATACCAGGACCACACAGGGAGACGTATCACTTTTGAGTACACCGTCATCGCCGGTATAAATGATCGGCGTGAGGATGCAGAAGGACTCCGAAAACTTCTTTTTCCTTTTAAATATCTTTTCAACATCATTCCCTACAATCCTGTGGAAGGGATTGAATGGGAAACTCCCTCACCAGGCAGAATCAAAACCTTTCTCCGTTTCTTAGACGAAGTAGGTATTTCTGCTACCCTTCGAAAAAGCCGTGGAAGAAAAATCGCCGCTGGTTGTGGCCAACTTGGCCTTATTTGGAAAAACCGAGAGGTGAAACTGTAATCATGCCCATTCACGTAGAATTCATGGCCCAAGAAGAAGGAAGGCTTGACAAGGTTGTGGCAAACTACCTTCAAAGCCAAGGACATAGCATCACCCGAAGTGGCCTCAAAGCCCAAGCTATCCCTATCTTTGTCAATCACCGACGTGAGAAATTGAGTTATGAAGTAAAAACAGGCGATACCATTACCCTTGAGATTCCGGATCCAAAGCCCCTTGATCTCATCCCACAACCCGTCGATTTTATAGTTCTCTATAGAGATGACCATATCGCTGTTATCAACAAGCCGTTTGGGATTGTGGTTCATCCCTCCAAAGGCCATGAAGAAGGCACTCTTGTTCATGGACTCCTTTACCATTTGGGTGAGCGTCTTTCCTCTATCGGTGGAAAAGAAAGACCCGGTATCGTTCATCGTCTTGACAAAGATACGACCGGGCTCCTCCTTGTTGCTTTAACAGACATTGCTCATCACCGATTGGTCGAGGATTTCAAACATCGCCGTATTCGAAAGATATACCAGGCCATTGTCAAAGGTCACCCCCCGAGAGAAGGAGTCATTGATGCCCCTATTGGCCGGTGTAACACCAACAGAAAAAAAATGGCCATCGTTCCTTCAGGTAAACCTGCTCTCTCAGAATATCGGGTACTTCAATATCTCAAAAACCACGCTCTTGTCGAGATAAGAATCCACACCGGAAGAACACACCAAATCCGGGTACACATGGCCTCCATTGGTCATCCCATCGCAGGAGACCCTCTCTACTCCCGACATGCAAGTCAATACCGTCTCCCTGGTATCGCCCTCTGTGCGAAAGAACTTTCGTTTGTCCATCCGATACGTGGAGAAGAACTCCACTTCTCCATCGATCTTCCCAAAGAGATGCACGATCTTCTTGAAAAACTAGCATAAGAAAACAGCCACACCCTGATAATCTCACACTCCTCTACGACAATCGCTCTCCCTCTGAGAAAAAAACCTCTGTTCCCGGCCGTTAGAAGTACACACTCACTCCTGCTCTCAGTCCTACTTGCCACCAGAGAATCATATTCAACCACACGGGAGGTTTCTCCGAAGAGTTTTTAAAAGCCCCGTAGTCTCCCAATACCATCGTTGTATCAGCCCCTACATCAAAACCCACCATCTGGGCAAGAGGAAGACGAAAACCAGCCCCTGCCTTGAGGGTAAACGCAGGATCAGTAAACACAAGCTTCATCATCTCAAGAAGTTCTTTATCTCCAAAAGAAGAAATAAAAGAAATCCCTGCTCCCACACTCCCATACAAGCCCTTCCCACCAAAAACCACTTTTCCCAGGACAGGTATCTGGACAATACCCACGTTCTTAAACTCTCCCGTCGTAGGATCTTTGCCCGACATTGTGAAAAGCGGTTGCCAGCTCACCTCAAGCCCAAACTGGGTCTTCTCAATATCTCCCCACAGCCCTTCAACCCCAAAGGAGAACCCTCCTCCATCAATCTTGGCCTCCGTGTTGGTTGGCTTATCAATCTCACTCACCAAAAGCTGTCCCAACACCCAAGCATTGTATCCACCATAGACACTCACCATTCCCATGTTGGCTGCCCACAGAGAGGTGAAGACAAAGAGCCCTCCCACCACACTCATGATCTTCTTCATGGTTCCCTCCTTCTCAATTTTTTTGTTCATTTCTTCTTGCCTCACCATCATAGCATCATATCTCTTTTTTGTCAAGTTACAACGCCTTTTTTGAAAATGTTTCTCATTGCTTTCGTATGAGAACAAACGTGACATCGTCCCGTACCTCACACTGGTTAATAAAACCCACCAGTTCCCTCTGGATGGTTTCTAAGGTCTCTCTTCCCCATTGCTGGAAAATATCCTTGGCCTTTTCTCCTACCAATTCCCCATTCTGGCGTGCCTCAGTCAAACCATCTGTGTAGAGAAGCATCACATCTCCTTTTTCGAGAAAACATTGCTTGTTTGTCTCTTCTCTCCCCAACAGATTATCTATCCCCAACCACAGTCCATCCGTAGAAAAAACCTCCACCTCTCCCGTCGCTTGCCGAAACACCCAGATATCCTGATGTTGCCCCGCATACAAAATCCGCCCATCTTCCCATACCTGCAAAACGGTAATAGTGACATATTTAAAATCTTCATAAAAAATATTGCCTATATTGTAGGTAATGGCACGATTGGCAAACTGGAGAAGTTCTGTGGGAAGGCGAAGGGGATTTTCTCTCACAAGAACCTGCAAGGCCGTCTGTGTCATGGCCATCACCTGTCCCGAGGAAAACCCATGCCCAGAGACATCTCCTATCATCACCCACCCGGGAGAAGTCTCTCCTATCACATCATAATAATCCCCCCCTACCTCATCAGCCGTTTTCATAAATCCTACCACCTCATAGCCAGGAAGATATGGCTTCTTGGGCAAAAGCCCTATCTGCATATCCTTGGCAAGGTGCATCTCAGTTTCTAAGCGGGTGGCATCCTTAACACGGTTCAAGAGATCCACATTCTGGAGGGCTATTGAGGCCTGGGCAAGAAGAATCCGAAGGGTACCAATCCTTTCCCTGGTAAACATTCCCCGCCCCATGTTGTTCTCAAGATAGACAAGTCCTACACGACGCCCCACACGATAGACAGGTATCACTAAAAGAGAACGTACCATCTGATTCATGATGTAGGGATCAGAGACAAAGAGAGACTCTTCTTGGGCATCTTCCACCACCAGTTCCTCATCCTTCTGCAAAGCATACTGGATCACCCGTTGAGGCATATCAGTATATTCCTCAAAGGGAAGAGAAACCACCTCAGCCTCACAGCTAGGATTTTTGATTGCCCTGACCATGAGACACTCATCCTTTTCATAAAGAAACACCCCCTTCTCAGCCCCTGCATTCTCTACTACCATGGTAAGGATCTGCCTCAAGAGGGCATTCACATCTGTTTCTCCCATCAGGGCCTCACTCGCTTTCACCATGGTAACCAGGTCTACCGTTTGTGTCCCTGTGGCCGTCAGAGTATGGTGCGTCGTGGTTTCGTCATGGGGAGACACTTTCGCTCCCAGCATGGGATACTGTTTCACCATATGGTGAGTTTTGGCCTCCGCCCCCCAGCGCTTATAGACACGAAAAGCCTGTCTTCTATCCTGTTCCGCAAGATCATGTTCCCCCTGAGATTCCCAATAGTCCGCCCTTCGCTCAAAAGCGATAGCCTCATACAACCGATATCCATTCTGATGCGCTGCTTCTATTGCCTTCCCATACCAATGGAGAGCTTCCCAGGGTCTTCGCAAAACCCTGAATTTTTCTGCACGCAGGAGATAGTACCCTGGGGCATAGTTTTCTGATGACAATTTTACCCATTTTCCATACATTTTTTCCGCTCTCTGTAACCACTTTATAAACTCTTGTCTATGTTTCCCTGCTGAGACAATGGCAAGTTTACTCCCAATGAGTCCCATAAACAAAAGATAAAGGACATAAGCGGCTGTTGATTTGGTGGTTGCCTCAAAAGGGACTATAGACTTTCCCAGAAAATAGGCTGTTTCATATTTCTCAAAAACATACGCTATAATTAACTTGTAAAGCAACAAATACCTCAAAGCAAAATAGTCTTTTTCTCTCTCATGCAGAGCACGCATTTCACTTTCTCTGTACCACTCCCCCTCAAGTTGTGAAGGATCTTCAGAGGGTTTCACTACATTCTCTACCATCTGAAGACAGAGTCTTGTCACAATTTCTTGAGATCTCTGACCAAGCCCCTGGATGGTTTGAACATTGTTCCGGATATATTCCCATCCCACTGCCAGAGAAGAACCAACCTGCCACTGTTGAAGACTCATAACCATGAGGGCATAAGCAGCATACTCTACATCTCCCTGAACAACTGCTCTCTCATACACACGGGTCAACCGCTCTGGCATCTCATGCTGGGAATGAACCCAAGAAAAAAGAAAAGAATAATACACAAAATAATTTCCAGCGGCATTGGTAGTATACTCCATTTTTTCCATTAAATAAATTCCCTTATCCGCCACCTGGTTCCCTAATCTTTTCTGGCCAAGTCCTGAGAGGATAGCACCACTTGCTATCAAAAAGAAAGGTGTCTCAGGAAAAAGCCCCTTCCTCAAAGAGAGTTTCACCCCAAAGAGGTTCATAAAAACATTTAAAAAAGGCGAGGTAAAAAACGCTAGTGGGGCAAAAGAAAATAGAAGTTTTGCTTGTTTACCCGCGAGGGGATCCTGATTAACCGGCATTTCCTGAAGTTTTTTGTCAGAAAGTGCACGCAGTTTCCAGAGGACCTCTCCCAATAGAGGCAACACTCGCCCAATACTTATCCGTCGAGGCACAGGCAGAGAGAGAAGAGACGCTAAATGAAAGAAAACCTCTGTAGCCCTCTCATATTTCTCCTGACTTCCCAAGGCTTTCATAAAGAGGATCCAGAGATCAAAGCACACCATTTCGTCATAGCCAGCTTTTTTCAAAACCTCCAACACCTCTTCCAGTTCATTGTAATGTGCTGTATAATAAGCCGACTCCGCATAGGCCTCATAAAAACGCAAAAACCACTCCCCCTCTCCTGTCTGAGACACCAAAAACCTCACCTGAGACAAACTCTCATACGAGGCTGAAAAAGCCCCTGACTGCTTATTCTGTTCCGCCACTTTCATGACAAGAGACAAGACCATCTCCCCCTCTTCATGTGGATCAATACATGCAAGACCTTTCAGAACATGATCTAAGACAAAATAAACTTTGTCTTCATACGCTTCCATCCCTTGCTGAAGAAAATACATCCCTACCAAATAATGGGCAGAGGTTCTCTCCTTTTCTTCAAGAGCCGCATACACCGCCTCGCGAAGAATATTATGACTCCAAACAACCATTCCCGACTGAATATTCACCAACCTCTTTTCCATAAGAGGCACAAGAAGGGCCAGGATCTCCTCTTCTGAGGTTCCTACCACCTCTTGAATCATCTGAAGAGTAAACCGATTCCCAATACAGCTAGCAAGCCCCAAAATCCGACGACTATCCTCATCAAGTTCTCCAAGCATCTCATGAATGGTTTTTTCGGTGGGGACAGGATGGTAGGCGGCTATAGCCTCTTCTTTCCATTTCCAGCCTCGATACCCATCCAAGAAAAGGAGTCCTTCTTTTTCTAGTTCTTGCAAGAGAAATACACACTGGAGAGGATTGCCGTGTGTCTTGTCAAAAAGTATCCCCGCCAATCCCTCAAGCCGCTCTGTCTTCTCAGCAAAAAGATCTGAAAGACACGATTTGAGATCCTCACGTGTCCATCCCTCCATCTCCACAAGGCGATACGATGTTCCCTCATACCATCGAGCCCATTCCTCCCATTCGTTTCTCTTTCCCTGGAAAACCGTTACCACATATACATAGGCAAGACTTTGTCGCACAAGATAGAGAAAAAGACTTCTGCTCTCTCCATCAGCCCACTGGATATGGTCAAGCACCAGCCATAAAGGCCGCTTTCTCGAAACTAACACGCGAAGAAACTCAACAAAGACATAAAAGAGTCTCTTCTGAGCAGCTTCAGGATCAAGCACCTCTACCTCTCCTCGCGAGGGAAACACCTTCTCCATCTCTGGAAAGAGGGCACTCAGAACTTTTCCTTGATCAGCTATGCGTTCCCACCCCTCTTGCAAAACCTTTTGTTCACTCACAGGAAGGGTATACATCTGCTGGACAATATCATAGAGAAATTGCCTCAGTCCATGATACGGCGTCGATTGTCGATCCTGAGAAAAAGTCACCCTTACCCTCCACATCTCCCTCTCTTGAGAGGCTGTCCACACGGTGTCAAGAAGAAGGGTTTTTCCTATCCCCTTTTCCCCTACCAAAACAAGATGCTGCAAACTTCCTAACACACTTCGTCTTAATCCCTCTTCCAGCACCTCCTTTTCTTTTTCTCGACCATATAGTTTTCGAGAAAATTGGAGTTTCTGAGGAAAATCCCTCTCCCCAAGAACAAACTCCGGAATTTTCTCCGCTTTTTGATAATACTGATAGGCCTTATGAAGATCGTAGAGGAGCCCATAGCTGCTCTGATAGCGTTTCCCAGGATCTTTTTCTAATAATTTCATGATAATGGCAACAAGACCTGAATAACGCCCAGCAAGTTCTTCGTTTTGTTTTGGTTTTTCAGCAAGATGGGCATGCACCCACCCTGCAAGATCTTTGGCCTCAAAAGGACGATACCCAAAAATCATCTCATAAAAAACTACCCCCAGGGAATAAAGATCACTTCTCTGGTCAACAGCAAACGAGGTTCTCCCTGTCTGTTCAGGAGACATGTAGGGAAGACTCCCTTCAAGGATATTTCCAGTGGCTGTTCCCATCATCCGAGATATACCAAAATCTGTGAGACACACCCGTTTTGAAGAGATGAGAATATTACTCGGTTTGAGATCAAGATGGAGTATCCCCCGTTTGTGTACCTCTGCCAAGGTAGAAACTACATGCAACCCAATGGGGAAAAAGAGTTTCAACGGAAGCCCTTTTGGGTACTTTTCCATATATTTCTGAAGCGTTACCCCCTCAAATCGTTCCAAGACCAACGCTGGGATTCCCTCCATCTCTCGAAGATCATAGATTTTTATCACCCCCTCCATAGAGAGTTCTCGGAGCATCCCATATTCCCGCCGAAGACGGAAAACCTCTTCGGGTTTTGTGGTTACTGCCTGAAGTGTTTTGATAACGACGTCCTGACCATCTTGACGTCGCTTGCCAAGAAAGACTCGAGATTGGGAGGTTTCTGCGAGAGGGGCAAGGATTTCATAGTCTCGATCAAGGGGTTCTAATATACGCATATCGCCCCCTTTTTTCTATGTTCCGCCATAGCATAACAGAAAAAAAGGAAAAAGTCAATAAGAAAAGAGCGTTCTATACTCCTTTTTTTCAAGGAGATCAATACAAAAAGGATATCACCCTTCTCGTGAAACCCCGGCTTCCTCAAACGAGGCCATCTCCGCAAGAAGTTGAGTCGCCACACGGAGAAGAGGTACCGCCAGAAGTGCCCCCGTTCCCTCTCCTAACCTCATGCCAAGACGAAGAAGGGGATCCATCCTGAGCTTCTCTACCATCAAGCGATGTCCCTGTTCCTCAGAGAGGTGACCTAGGAAAGCATACTCCTCGACCCCTGGATCAAGTGCCCTGGCTACCGCAAAGGCAGTTGTCGCAATAAAGCCATCCACCACAAAAGCCTTGCCTAACAGAGCAACCCCAAGATAAAACCCTGCCATCCCCGCTATCTCCAAGCCACCAAAAGCCTCAAGAATCGACAACGGATCGTTTCGTTCCCACGTTCGGGATTGAAAAGCTTTGGCAAGAATCTTTTTTTTGTGGGAAAATCTCTCTCCCTCTACACCCGTCCCTCTCCCCACCATATCCTCAAGGGGAATCTCAAGAAGGGCGGCTCCCACAAGAGAGGCAGCACTGGTATTTCCTATCCCCATTTCTCCGGCAATACAAAGATCCATCTCCTTGCCATACTCAAAGGCAACACGTTTCCCCTTTTCTATAGCCTCCTCTACCTCAGAGCGGGTGAGAGCATTTTCCAACAGACAGTTTCTTGTTCCCTCTCGCACCTTGAGAGAGAGGAGGTTTGGATGGGGAGAAAAACTTCCCTTCACTCCCATGTCTGCCACAAGAAGTTCTGCTTTTAGATGACGGGCCATCACATTTATTGCCGCTCCTCCTGCCAGAAAATTATAGACCATCTGGGCTGTCACTTCCTGGGGATACAAAGAAACCCCTTCTTCTGCTATTCCATGATCCCCCGCAAACACCACGACGCATACTTTTTCTCCTGATGGCTTCAAAGAACGTTGGATGGCCGCCAAACGGCAAGCCACCTCTTCAAGTTTTCCCAACGAACCCAGAGGCTTCGTCTTGTTGTCCATGGCTTTCTTTGCCAAAGCAAACCATTGGGTATCTACAGGCAAAACCTTCTCCATATCTCTCTCCTCTTTTCAACATTTTTCCACATCACCAAAGACGAAAGAAGCTCCTGAAGTGAAAAGACCTCAATCACTGTCGGGGTTTCTCCTACAAGGGAAAGAACCCTTTCAAGCCGCTTTTCCTCCATCACCGCAAGGGAGAGATGATCCTCTGCTCCCCTTACCCCATGAAGATGAAAAAGCTTCACCCTTTCTCCAAAACTCTCAAGAAATTCCCTTTCATCCCTCCCTAAAAGCCACCAGTGTCCTATGTCAAAACACACTCCAAAAGGCGAGCAAAGAATTTCATCCCTAAAAAAAGTGAGATCATACTGGGTGTTCTCAAATACAAGAGGATACTTCCCCAGATATTCAAGCCTCTTGAGAAGCCTATGAAAAAACCTTTTTTCCTGAGAACACGGAAAATAAGGTTGTGCCATTCCATCACTCGTGTCAAGATGAAGAACATAGGCAAATGGTTGCAAGGGAGCAAGATTCCATAGAAGCCTTTCAAGGACATTGAGATGCTTCTCATCGAGTTTTGGCCAGAGGTGAAGATCAAGGGGAAGATGTACCACAATCCCAAGGTTATATGCCTCTTTCAAAGCTACTACGGATTCTACCCACAGAGCATCATCCCACATATCCGTATACTCTCTCCCCAACAAAAGAAGCTGCACAAATTCCACGTGGGGACCTAAAAGTTCAAGATTTTTCTCATAGCTCTGCTGAGGTGTTTCTCCGAAAGGAAAAATATACGAGGTAGTCCCTATTCTTCTCCCAGGAAAAAGCCATGAAAGGGTTTTCATCTTGCCCCCACCCACGCCAAAAGGGTCATCACCTCAACAAGTTCCGCTGTAGCTCCCATCACATCCCCTGTCACACCCCCAATCCTTCGAGAAGAAAGAACTTTCATTGCTATCACCACTATCTGCATACATCCCCAGGCAAGCAAAGGCCTCACACTCCCTTCCCACCAACACAGGAAAATTCCCAGAGCAACCACTTGCATATGTACCCCCAGCCATGACAAAAAAGAAACCCTCCCCACAAGAAAAGCCCCTGTTCCATTGTCCCGTGGATACACAGCACGGTAGGCTACTCCCACTATTGATGTCCTTGAAAGCACCCAGGAGAATACTATTCCCAACTCCTGTTGCATAACAAGGGGATAAAGACTATACCGAAAGAGAAGAAGACTCACCCCCATGGCAAGACCAAATACCCCTACCCGACTATCCTTCATCACCTCCAGACGTCTCTCTTTTCCCCCTGAGACAAAGAAACCATCCCAGACATCACACCACCCATCAAAGTGAAGAAACCCACTCATAAAAAGAGGAATGCCTATCATCCCCATAACAACGAGTGGTTGCGGGATATTTCCCAGACGTGCCAACGCTATCCAACCTACAACAACTCCTCCGTACAAGGCCCCTACCAGAGGGAAAAAAACCACGACACTTCCCACCGGTGGCATTTTGCTCACTCGCAAAGGAAAAACCGTCAAAAGAGAAAGGGCTGCCAACAAACCTCTCACTTCAACCTCCAGGGAATACCGCTCACCAGAAAATACACCTCATCCGAAACAGAGGCAAGATACTGATTGTATCGACCGAGAACATCCCCATAGCGACGTGAAACCTCATCAGCAGGAATCACCCCAAGTCCTATCTCATTGGTAACCACAATAAGCGTATGATCAAGCGCCTGGACACATTCGACTATAGCCACTAATTCCTCTTTTAAGGACTTTTCTGCCGTTTCTGGAAAAACCCAACCACGTGCATGGAAATGATTTGCCAACCACATTGTCACACACTCCCACACAATCACACTAAAACATCTTTGCTTTTCTATGACCTCTTTCACACGAAACGGTTCCTCAATGGTAAGAAAACGCTTGTCCCGAGTCGTGCGATGGTGTTCAATGCGGATCCGGAATTCTTCATCCAACTCAACCCCTGTAGCCACATAGAGAGGATGCTCTGATGCCTCCAAAGCATACCTTTCCGCAAAAGAGCTTTTTCCCGATCTCCTTCCTCCTGTCACCAAGATCATCTTAGCCATGGTTGTCTCCTCTGAGAAACCGTGCAGGAACAAGATAGGCGTGGGGTCTTCCTTCCAAGGGAGACGGATACACCACCACAGGAGTCCCAAAAACCCGCTCGAGCCGTTCATAGGTGAGTACCTCGTGAGGAACCCCTATCCCTTCAACCCTTCCCTCAGAAAGAATCATGACTCTATCACAATAGAGAGCTGCGAGATTGATATCATGAAAAACAATCATCACCGTAATCCTTTCCTTGAGGATCTCAAGCCAATCCAGGATTCTCACCTGATGATGAATATCAAGATGGGCTGTAGGTTCATCCATGAGAAGAAGTTCTGGCTGCTGGACTAACGCCCGAACAATCTGAACCATCTGAAACTCCCCACCACTGAGTTCCGAGAGTTTGCGTCCAAGAAATCTCTCCACCCCAAATTGACGAGAAAGAGAAAAAATCATCTCCTTCTCCTCACAGGAAAGTCCAAACTCCCACACCCCATGATAGGGATAACGGCCCAAGGCAAGATACGAAAAAACATCCATGGGAGGACGAGAAGGTGTCTGGCTAACCACCGCTACCGTTTTGGCCAGTCTCTGACGAGAAAAATGCCTCACATCTTCCCCTTTGTAAAAGATAACTCCAGTAGAGCCAATCGCCCCAACCAAAGCCCTTACCAGCGTAGACTTTCCACTTCCATTGGGACCCAGAATACCCATGATCTCCTTTTCCTTTACCTCAAAGGAAACCCCGTGAAGAACCTGTCTTTCCCCATATCCTGCTGAAAGATTTTTTACCTCTACAACATTCATGCCCTTTTCTCCTGAAAGAGCATTACCACAAAAAGCATTCCCCCAAGAATACCCGTAATCACTCCCACAGGGAGTTCCAATGGAGCAATGATCACTCTCGCAAGAAAATCACACAGAACCAAAAATCCCCCTCCACCCACAAGAAACAGGGGTACCAGCAGCCTATGTTTAAAAGGAAGAAGCCGCTTGTACACATTTGGAATCAGAAGCCCAACAAATCCTATGAGGCCAGCACTCGCAATACTCACCGCTGTAAGCATCACTGCCACAAAGAAAAAAAACTTCTTCATCACATGGACAGGTACGCCCAAAAAAAGGGCTTCCTCCTCTCCCAAAAGAAACGCATCCAACTCACGAGAAAAGAGCCAGGCACTACTTCCCCCCACAAGAACCACTCCCCATACCCCCAAGAGATTGACCCCTCCCCCTTGTTCAAGAGAACCCATTGTCCAAAAAACAATCTGATGCAAATCTGCTGCCCGGGCCAGCGCCAGAAAAAGCATCACAAGCCCAGAGGAAAGAAACGAGAGCATAAGCCCAAAGAGAAGCATATCAGAAAGCAAAATGGTAGATCCGGAAAATATACGACGACGGCCAAGTCCATACAAGATCCCCATAAAAACAAGCCCTCCTCCAAGGCTCCACCAAAAGAGACCTCCCTCCCATCCCAAAAGCTTCCCCATCACAAGGCCCACACATACCCCCAGGGTTGCCCCGCCAGAGATACCCAACGTATATGGTTCTACCAAAGGATTGGCAAAAAGTGACTGAAAAATACCTCCCGCCAAAGCAAGCGCTCCCCCGACAGCCATTCCCAACGCCCACCTCGGGAGTCTAATCTTGAACACAATATCACGAGAAAGCCCCTCTCCCCCTCCCTGGAAAATTGCCAGCACCTCCGAGAAAGAGACCCCACTTGGTCCCCACCCTACAGAAAGCACACTTGCCACCACCGTCAAAAAGAGTGTCCCTATCACAAGAAGCAAAGGTCGTTTCCACCCTCCTTCCATACTACCGTGTCATAGAAACAATCTGTTTCAGAATAGCCACAAACGTGGCTGGGGTAGGACTTGTTGCCATCGTCGTATCCAAAAGATGAATCCCCCCTCTCTTCACCGCCGTTAACGAAGGGTAGTTTTTCCATAGTGCCATGGCCTCTTTTGCTTCACTATCCATGAGAGCAATCAAAATCACCTCGGGATCAGAAGCTACTACTTGCTCCAGACTTATCTGCCCATATCCCACATTCGTCGCAATATTGATGGCACCAGCATATCTGAGATAATCCTGCATAAACGACTGATCAGGAAGTGTCCAGAGAGGATTGATACCAATCTGAAAAAATACCCTTCGCCGAGGCCCTTTGGCCGTTTGTGAGGCTATCTTTTCTACCTCTTTTTTCAGAACAGAAACACGCTCTTTTGCCTCTTTTTCCTTCCCAAGGAGTTTCCCAATCTCTACATACTCGGCACAAATCCCTTCAAAATCTTTTGGTTGACCAAAAACCACCACAGTAAAACCCAACTGCCTAAGCCTCTGAATACGCTTGGGATCGTTCAGATCTGTCCCAAGAATAATGTCTGGCTTCAAAGATGCAATTGCTTCCACATTGATTTCTATCACATTTCCTATTTTCTGGATTTTTTGGGCAGCCGCAGGCCGGGTACAGTAGATCGTGTTACCTACAATATCCTGACCAAGCCCAAGTTCAAAAACCTGTTCCGTGAGCCGTGGCCCCAACGTCACAATCCGAAGACCATACCCATAAACCACCAATAGTATCCCCATCCAAAGTAGCCATCGTTTCATATCCCTTCTCCTTCGTTTATAAAAATTTTCTTTCTCAAGACTTTTTTCGAGGTCTTCATGTCCTCACAAAAGACGCGTTTCCTTCACCACAACTCTTCTCAAGAAATGACGTACTCTCTCCCTCTTCCGGAGAAAAGAGTACCCCCTGAGGCAGGTCTTCTGGCTTCCGGATCTTCCTACTCTCCCAGCCTTCCCAGTTTCCCAGTGGCATTTTTGGGATTTCGTCCCCGGTTACAGCGGCGGGACCGCGACGGATTTTCACCGTTCTTCCCTTGGCCCTTCTGGATGTATTATAAAAGAAACCGAGAAGAATGTCAAACCACAGAATGAAAAAAGAAAACATAAAAAATGAGTTCCTTGTACATTCTCAAACAGACAAAGGTCACAAAACGGTACTCTCTTTTTCCTTGTCCACTACCTTTGCATAAAAAATCCTTTTGCCTTATAATATTCTCTATGGATGAAATATCACTGCCGTATTTCGAAAAGCAACTGCTTTTTTCCCTTCAACACCAACGGTATAGGGATTGTCCCTACTATCCCTGCCATAGCATGGAAGACCAAAACTGCCTGTTTTGTTACTGTCCCTTCTACCCATGCCAGGATAAAACCAAAGGCACTTGGCTACCCACCACAAAAGACGCTGTGTGGGATTGTTCGCCATGCCAATGGATCCATATGGATCACGTCGTCAGACGAGTTCTCGAGCTTTTCTATGAAGGAGAGAGTGTATCTCATATCAGAACCACCCTTGAAAAGGAACAGCTATGGTAAAGAGCTTAAGAAAACGTTATGTCGTAGGTCTTGTTGGGAAAGCAGGGAGTGGGAAATCCACCGTAGCCAAAATCCTCTCCGAAGAGTACCATTTTGAGGTGATTTCTCTAGATGAAATGGGACATAAGGCTCTTGAAGCCTCCCGAGAAGATCTTGTCAGGCATTTTGGCAAAGAAATCATAGGAGACAACAATACCATCCAGCGCCATATTCTTGGCAGAGTTGTGTTTGGCAATATGGAGAAACTTCTTCTTCTCAACGCTATCACCCACCCCAAGATCAAAGATCTTGTCCAACAAAAACTTGCCCATACCTCACACCATACCATTCTTGATGGGGCTCTTCTCTATGAGATAGGACTTGCGCCCCTCTGCGACTTCATCCTTATGGTAGATGCCCCTGAGCCTCTTCTTCTTGATCGCTTGATCAAACAACGGGGGTGGTCAGAAGACAAAGCACAAAGTGTACTTTTTTCCCAGCGGTATCTCCAATTTCTCAAAGAACAGGCAGATTTTATCATTTTTAACAATGATGGAATCGAAAAAATCCAAAGACAACTAGCTTTTTTTGTCCATACGCTCTTGTAAGGGACTTCTCTCCACCCCTGCCAAAACATTCTCCTGACTTTTGCGACACCAGCTCGAAAGGGGACAGAAAGAGCATCGTGGTTTTTTTCCACAAGTCTTGCCTACAGCCACAAAAAGAGCATGATACTCTTGGTAGAGGTGGACATCAGGGGCAAGTTTCTGGTGAAAGAGATGTTGAAGCCTCTCATAGGGGGCAGAAGCCTCTTCATACCCCAAACACTCCAAAATCCTCCTTGTATATGCATCAACCACAAAAACAGGAAAACCTAACGCATACAAAAGAATAGAATCCGCCGTCTCTGGTCCAATCCCCCACAGGGAGAGAAGGGCATGTCTCGCCTCTGCCAAAGACCACGATCTCATCTCACAAGGGTTGCCATGAAGATACGTGGCAAGAAAACGCATAGAGACATGGATCTTTTTTGCCTTTTGCATATAGTACCCCACAGGACGGATCATACGTGCCAAACCTTCCTCAGAACAATTCAGAAGACCCTCTACCGAGAGAACATCTTTCTCCTTGAGCGTGGTGAGGGCTTTTTCTACATTTTTCCATGTAGTGTTCTGGGTAAGAATCGCCCCAATCCAAATCTCAAGAGCCTCTTGTGGGGTTCGTTCCCGCTGACTATATTCCTCAAGATAAAGAGAGACCCCGCCCTGCACAATCGGCCACCAATGTTGTTTTCCATACGCTTGGGAAAGAATCTCATACAACTCACTCAGAGAAAGTATCATGAGCTTCCTCAACCCATTGGTTTCCACTGGCTTTTCGCATCCGATTCATCAAGGCTTTTCCTATCCCTTTTTCCTCCACCGCTTCTAGGACAATAACCTCTATCCCCATCTGTTCTAAACGAGCAAAGGTAGCAAAAAGCCCTCTGGCATATGAGGTTACATCAGAAAACACCACCCTCTCCCAGGGACCTGAAGGAGGAACAAGCCCTACCAGAGCCAAACGAGTGCCTTGAAAGCGACTCCAAAGTTTTTTTTCATCCCATTTTCGAGTGAGATAGACCTCGGCATGGGGTTTGTAGTGGGTATATTTCATCCCCGGAGAAATCGGACGATCACCTCTTTTCTCCCCACCACCCCCCACCTCAAAACCCTTCTCACGAAACATCTCCTCTGTGATTGCCCCAGGCCTAAGAATGCTCACCTTTCCCTCTCTCACCATGACCACAGTCGATTCTAACCCATGTTCACAGTCTCCCCCATCAAGGATAGCATCTACTCTTCCCTCCATATCCTGTCTCGCCATGGCAAATGTCGTAGGACTTGGCCTCCCAGAAAGATTTGCAGAAGGAGCCGCCACCGGTACCCCAGCAAGAGCAAGAAGGGCATGGGCTACCGGATGAGCAGGAATTCTCACCCCTATGGTAGGAAGACCAGCACTCACCACAGAAGGAATGGTGTCTGAACGCTCACACAATACCGTGAGAGGGCCTGGACTAAAACAGGCAAATAGTCTTTTTTCCTCCTCTGAGAGATTTTTCGTCACAAGGGGAAGAAAGGAAACATCAGCAATATGGACAATGAGAGGATTATCTTGTGGCCTTTTTTTGGCCTCAAAGATAGATCTCACCCCTTCCTCCGAAAAAGCGTTCGTTCCAAGCCCATACACTGTCTCCGTAGGGAAAACGACCAATTTCCCCTCACGAAGCAATTGAGCAGCCATCCTCATATCTGCATCACGAAGAGGCGAAACAAAAAGATAGGTATTGCGCATACACCGTCCTTTTTCTCTCTAGGATACCCTTTGGTATTATAAAGCAAAAGAAACCCCTCGACAACTCCCAGGCGCGCCGTTATCCTCACACCTCAAACTTTTGATCAACAGTCTCCGACGTTTCGCGAGGGGATGTCCATTTCTCAAGTTGGGCAAGATACTCCATGGCCTCCTCTCGATTTCGGCCACACATCTCCAAGGAAGGCTTGAGGGACACGCAAAACGATGGCCTCTCAGGACTCCCATACAACCGACAACGAAAATCCTCATCAAGATGAACACAAAAAACCCCTGCCGGTTTTCCCTCTGGCATTCCTACAAAAGGGGTAACAATCGAGGGAGCAATACAACATGCCCCACATCCTTGCCGACAGTCACAAATATCAGGGATGGAGAGACTCTTTGCGCTCACTCTCTTCACACTCCAATCCAGCGAGAGCCTCAAGCGCCTCAGGAGAGAGGGGACGAGGTTTGACTATAACCTTTCGTTTCCATCTCCCTGTAGTAAAATACACCCATGAAGCCACCATTCCAAACAACCAAGCCACAGGAATTCCCCACCAGATCCCATGGGTCCCCCATAACCGAGAGAAGAAAATCGACACAGGTATGCGAAGTCCCCAAAGAGAAAGAACTGTCACAATCATAGGGATAAAGGTATCCCCCGCCCCACGAAGCGCTCCATTGTATACAAACATGGTCATAAAAGCCACATAAAACGGAGCCACAATCCACATATACTCCTGACCAATACGAACAACCGCAGGATCGCGATTAAACACCATAACAAGAGGAGAAGCAAAAACCACCATAAGAAGAGACAAAACACAAGCAATACTATTGCCTATCAGAAAAGCCACCTTTACCCCATCTTTCACCCTATCTTCTCGACCAGCACCAATATTTTGGCCCACAAAGGTAGAAAGAGCCATACTAATATTCATAGCAGGCATCATGGCAAACGACTCAATCCTTCCTGCGGCTGTAAATGCTGCAATAGCATCTGTCCCAAAACGGTTCACAAGCCCCACAAGCACCATGCTCCCAATGGCGACCATCACCTGCTGAACCCCTGAGGGCATCCCAATAGCTAAACTTTTTTGAAGAATCTCTCCATCAAAATGAAGTTCTGAAAGTTTAAAACGAAAAAGCTCACTTCTCTTTGCCAGGATAATCCATCCGAGTACAAAAGACACCCCTTGTGCTACAACGGTAGCTACAGCCACACCCTCGACTCCCCAGTGAAACACCAAAACAAACACCAGATCAAGAACAATATTCACCACGGTAGAAAGAATGAGAAGATAAAGTGGCGTTTTCGAATCCCCCATACCCCGTAAAATAGCGCTCAGACCATTATAACCGAAAAGTGCCACCATTCCCAAGAACATAATTCGGGTATAATTATGTGCCATAAAGAAGATATCTCCCGGTGTATGCATCGCCCGCAGAATCCACCCTCCAAAGAGAAGCCCTGCTATCGTTACCACAATCACCGTCCAAAAAAGAAGAAGAACCGTCGTATCAATCGTCCTCTTCAAACCCGAAAAATCCTTGGCTCCATAATACTGAGAAATAAGTACAGTACTTCCCATCGTTGCTCCCATCACCAAGGCAATAAGAAGAAACATAAGAGGGAAACTCACACCAACAGCAGCCATGGCTTCTTTGCCCACAAATTGTCCAACCACAATACTATCCACGACATTGTAAAGCTGTTGAAACACACTGCCCAAAAAGAGTGGAACCATAAAAGAAACAAGGGCATGGGATATCTTTCCTTTCGTCATATCTCTCATCATCATTCTCCTTTTGCGAAGAAAAAACCTCTTTTCCATCCTCTCATGGAAAACACCACCACTACTTTTTTGTCAAGAAACGAGGAGTTGTCACAAGAGAGAGGGGAAGCTGCCTATTCTCATAAGTAGCCAAATACCCCTGATAATACCCCAAGATCTTTCGTACATACAACCGTGTTTCTGTATAGGGAAGAATCTCAGCCAAAACCACCTCGTCATCTGGTTGAAAAAGATTTCTGGTTCTCTCCACTACCCGCTGCCCTCCATTGTAAACAGCCAGCGCCCCAACAAGCCCATAGGTCTGGAGAGAATTTGCCAAAAACTTGGTTCCCAATACAATATTGTTCGCCGGATCATAGAGACTCACCATGGTCTCATCAAACACCGAAGGAATAAGAAGTCGTGCCGTAGCCGGCATCAATTGCATAAGTCCCCGGGCCCCCACACGAGAAATGGCTCGTGGATAAAAAAGACTCTCCCCCTTAATAACCGCGTGAACCAAATAGACATCGCAAAGATCATTAGTCTGCATGGCCAAAGCAAGGCGAACTTCCTGTGTATAGGGCAAGGGATACAAGACTTTCTGAAACTCTGAGGGAAGAAAGACCACATGGGGTTTGATGAGAGGATCATTCTCTATGCGAGAAAAAAGCTCTCGTGCTCGAGCAAAGTTCTTGTAGTAAACCAATACCTTCAAAACAGCAAGATCCGCAACAATCTCATTCTTGATACCTGTTTCATACAAAAGCTCTCTCGCGTATTCTGTAAACCCGAAACGGCTATACACCAACCAACGAAAATACTTTTCCATAGGAAGTTTATCTAAAGCCGCAAGAGAAGAACCAAAAAGATCTGGATACAGCTGACTCAGCCCAGTGACGACTTCTTTTTTATACTTTTCTTTTTCCATCCCTTTTTCAGCAAGACCGTACAAAAGCCGATTGAAAAAGAGTATGTCAGACGGATATTTGCTTTCTTCACGCTTTTTTTTCAACGTCCTGATATACTCCTCAAGGAGTTCTGAGGGAACCACCTCTCGAAGATAACTTACAGCAAGGGAGCCAAAGTATCCCCCTGGGGCAGTGGCCACCGTTCTTCCCCATTCCCTGAGCGCCACCTCAAGATTCCCCATCCTCCATGCACTATACCCATACCAGAAAGAAATATTTTCTGCAAGAGCGAAGGACGTCTCTGAAACCCCCATCTTCTCATAGGTCTTTTCCACCCAAAAAACTACCCTGTCATACTGCTTATACGCCAAAAGATTTCGAATGAGAAGCTCGAGATTTTTCGAAACATACTCCGAATGAAAGCCACGAGCAAGAAAATTCTCATAGTATTTCTCCGCCAAGGAAGGCTTGTAATTCGCTCTACGAGACACAGCACGGAGCGCTTTGTAAGCATAGGCTGCCTGAGCCGAAGAACTCCCTGTAGGAAGGGAGACAAGATTCATCACACGGTAGGCTGAGAGTTCCTCAGCCACACTCCCATATCCCCGCTGTTTCAGGAAAATCTCAATACCACGTAACCTCTCATTCTCCATATAGCTTGCCAAAAAAACAGCCCATTTTTCTACCCATTCAAGAGGAGGATTGGCCTTGGCAATGTAACGTTTTCCCTGTTCAGCAAGAAGATCAACCATCGAGGGAACAAACCACCTCTCAAGAAGAGAAAGCTGTTCCGAAGGAGAAAACTCATCCCACAACCGACGAAGAACAGTGTGATACAGGGAGAGATATGAGGGAAACACATCGTTAAGTTTCAAAAGGACAGCCTTTTGTTTGTTTTTCTCACCAATCTGAGAATAAATATCCAAAAGAGCAAAGGCTGTCTCCTGTTCCCGATAGGTCGTAGGAATCGCCCAGGCTTTCTCAAGGGCCTCTTTTGCCTGCGTGAAACGACGTTGAGCCTGTCTCACCCGTGCTATTCCCAGATATGCCTCTCGCTTCAAAAAACCCTCTGTTATAGAAAGGGAAAGCATTGACTCGTAAGCTGACAAAGCAAAGGTTGGACGTTTCTCCCGTTCATAAAGCTTTCCTAACGTGTGGTAGGCCTCTGGCTTGAGAATAAAGCCCTTCTCAATCAGGTTTGAAAGCACCCTCTCCGCGTACTGCACATCAGCACGGGAAAGCTTTGGTTTCGTCTCCACCGCCTGATACACCTGATAAAACTGCTGAAGATCGCTATAGTGCTTCTCAAAAAGCGACTCGATCAATGCCCGTTGGTTTGGTTCATAAGCAAAATTAAACACAAGAACCGTCATCAAAAACAATGCTAAAAATTCCCACCGGACAAGATGTTTCAGTCTATGCATGATTCCCCCTTATGTATACCTCGTAGAGATAAGAAAGACATTATTATAAGGAAGAAAAGAAATTCTGTCAAAAAAACGCTTTCCTAAAAAAAATCTTGAGAAAAAATTCTTTTTTCAATATATTGACAATTCTACATTTTTCATGTACAATTTATAGAACCAAAAAAAGAGACAAGGGGATAATATGTTTGCAAAAATACTGAGTTGGCTTATCCCCTCTCTGATTGGTATAGGTGTTGGTTTTTTCCTGCGATGGATATGGGCACGGTTTCAGTTGACATCAACTGAAAAAAAAGTGACCCAGATTCTTGAGGCAGCCATCCGGGAAGCTGAAACCAAAAAACGAGAGATGCTTCTAGAGGCCAAAGACAAGCTTCTAGAGGAACGGCGGCAGCTCGAGAAGGAGTTTCGAGACCGAAGCGCAGAACTCCAACAGAATCAGCGCCGGCTCATGCAAAAAGAAGACCTTCTTGACAAGCGTATGGAAACGCTAGACAAGAAGGAACAGGAGCTTGAGCAGGAGAGACGACTTCTCAAGCAAAAGGCTGAAGAACTGCAGGCAGCCCATGAAAAGCATCTGAAAGAACTGGAAAGAATTGCTCAGATGACAGCCGAGCAGGCAAGACAGATGCTGATCGATGAGATGCTGGAAGAGGCAAAAAAAGACTCCATCAATATGATCAAAAAGATGGAGGATGAGGCCAAAGATCAGGCCGAGAGTCGCGCCCGAGAGATTATTCTCTCTGCTATCCAGCGCAATGCCGCAGAAGTTACCGCCGAAAAAGCTATCTCTACCATCACCTTGCCAAACGATGAAATGAAGGGCCGTATCATCGGAAGAGAGGGAAGAAATATTCGATCGTTTGAAGCGATCGCAGGTGTTGATCTGATTATTGATGATACGCCAGAAGTTGTGGTGATTTCTTCTTTTGATCCATACCGTCGTGAAGTTGCAAAACGGGCTCTTGAGCAACTCATCCAGGATGGACGTATCCACCCTGCCAGGATCGAAGAGGTTATTCAGAAGATCACCAAAGACATGGAACAAAACATGGTTGACGCGGGGAAACAGGCATGTATTGATCTCAAGATAGTCCTTCCTCGAGAGCTTTACCCCTACATTGGCCGTCTCAAGTATCGTACGAGTTATGGGCAGAATGTTTATGATCATGCCATTGAGGTAGCCAACATTGCTGGTATGATAGCGGGTGAACTTCGTGCGAATGTTGAGTACGCCAAAATGGCTGGCCTCTTGCATGATATTGGCAAGGGTATCAAAACCCTTGGAGAAGGGGTGCATGCTACTGTTGGGGCTGATGTGGCAAGTAAGTATGGACTCCCAGAAGAAGTAGTCAATGCCATCGCTGCCCATCACGGTGAAGTTGAGGTGAAATACCTGACAGCGGCTATTGTCAGTGCCGCCGATGCCATCTCCGCCTCTCGCCCAGGAGCTCGCCGTGAGTCCTTTGAAAACTATATCAAGCGCCTTCAATCTCTCGAGGCTGCTGCGACCTCTTTTGAAGGTGTAGAGAAGGCATATGCCATTCAGGCTGGACGAGAGATACGAGTGTTTGTGGCAAGTGACAAGGTAGATGATCAAAAAGCTACCATCATGGCCCGCGATATAGCCAAGAAAATTGAAAACGAGATGAAATATCCCGGCCAGATAAAGATCACCCTCATCCGAGAAACCCGCATCATCGAATATGCCCGTTAATTTACCCTGAGAAAAACACAAAGGGCTACCTTGTGGTAGCCCTTTTTTCTTTAAGAAGGGAATTGGGGGAGGGGTTAACGCTTCAGGGAGTTTGCTGTTCCCAGCATGGAATCACTGGTTTGGATAGCCCGAGAATTGAATTCATAAGCTCTTTGAGCCACAATCATATCAACCATCTCCTGAACGGCATTCACATTGGACATTTCAAGAAACCCTTGATGAAGCTTCCCATACCCAGCCAACGAAGGGATACCTTCAACGGCTGGACCAGAGGCAGGGCTTTCTTTGACATAGTTTTCACCAATATTGGTGAGACCCGCCGGGTTAATGAAACGATAAAGAAGAATTCTTCCTACCTCAATATCTTCATCTCCACCGGCTATTTTGACAGTGACGAGACCATCTTTAGATATCGTAAGGCTTTGAATCTCAAACTCATCAGGAAGTACAATAGGAGGATTCAGACGATACCCTTGAGAAGTTACAATCTCCCCATTACTATCAAGTTTGAGGGTGCCATCCCTCGTATAGGCCTGGGTTCCATCGGGCAAAATCACCCCCAAAAAACCCTCTCCCTCAATAGCAATATCAAGTTTGTTGCCTGTATTCTGAAGGCTCCCCTGCGTATAAAATTTCTGGGTAGCTGCCGGACGAACCCCCAACCCTACCTGAATCCCAGTAGGATACTGCGATATTTCAGACGAAGGCGTCCCAGCCAAGCGTATTGTCTGGTAGAGAAGATCCTCAAACTCCGCCCGCGTTTTCTTAAACCCCGTGGTATTGATATTGGCAAGATTATTGGCTATCGTGTCAATATGAAACTGTTCTCCGATCATACCTGAGGCGGCTGTCCAGAGGGAACGCATCATAGATTTCTCCTTTGATGTATTTGATTATTGTATCGGCACAAGAACAAAATGGTTGAGAGAAAGTCGCCTCCCTTACAAAGAATCTTATCATGCCTTGCCTAGAAAAATTTTTCACGAACCTCTTTTCTTTTTTGACTGCTTCATAAAAACTCTCCGTTTCAAAACCCTCCCACCATAACAAGGCTTCTCTCCCTTCTCAAACACACCAAAAAAAGCGCCCTCCTTCTCAGAGGGCGCCTCTTTGTTATCTGGCTATCACAATCGTCCCGCTATACACTTGCCCTTCAGCCTCAATCTTGTACACATACACCCCTCCAGGTACATCATACCCAGAAAGATCCCGTCCATCCCAGAAGACCTCTCCATTCCCATACTCACCACTCCGCTCCACCTTGTAAACAAGATTGCCCTTGAGATCATAGATCCGTACCACATACTTCTGTACCGGCTTCTCAAAGACAATCGAAAGCTTCATGTTCTGTACCTCCCGCCCCCCACGACGAGGCGTAAACACCTTCGGATCCGTCCTCACACTGACAAATCCCTCTTTCATCCTCTCCGCCGTGTCCGCCATCACCGTATAGTACTTGTGGAGATAACTCACCTTCACACTCACCGTATGAGTATTGAGATCAACCTTGCCCCCAAGTTTCACCCATTGCTTCGTCGTAGCACGCCAGTAGTAGATAGACAGCTTGTCCTCACTCCAGCCCTGAGAAGCTATATACGC
>JAOADA010000004.1 GCA_026417555.1 Brevinematales bacterium | reverse complement strand
ACTCTCTCCTCGATTTTTTCTTTTGAGATATTAGTATAGGAAAAAGAGAAAAAAAGTGCAAGAAGGAAAAAGATACACATTTGAAATATCTTCCCCATCCTCTTTTCTTTTTGATACCTACATTCACTCCTCAGTTATGGAAAACTGGCGTTTTTTCCCCTTTCTTGGTATACTACATATAAAGCACACGGGAAAAAATATGGGAAATAAACGAGCAACCTTGATCACTCTTTGGTTTCTTCTGGGGTTTGTACTCCTTTTTTACAGAATTATGGTGCTTGTTCTCTGGCCTGAGGTAAAAACCACTGGATCAGAAGAAGCTCCCCTTCCACGAGGCATCATTTATGACCGTTTCACCAATGCTCTCACCATCAACGTGGAATATTACGACTTTTATGTTCGACCTTCTCGCCTCTCCGAAGAAGCCAAGAAGTGGCTTGCCACCCATCTCACCAGCATGGAGGGAGGCGTGTTTTCTCTTCAGGATGTGAGCGTTCTTGGAAGTAGCAAAGACTTTGCCTACCTCAAACGACGACTTCCCTTCTCACAGAGAAATCGCCTTGAGTCTCTTCTCACCAATTATCCTGGCAAATGGCCCTCGGACAGCTGGGGGTTTCTCAAAAAAGGGAGTCGCTATTATCCCTTTCTTGAGACTGCCAAAGTGGTAGGATATGTGAACATCGATAACCAAGGCTTGGGTGGGCTTGAGTTGACTTTTGAAGAAACCCTCAAAAACAGTCATCCTCTGTATACGACCCTCGATCCTCTCGTCTGTCGCATTGCGCTTGAAGAGCTCATCAAAGGTATCACAGAGGCCTCTGCTGAATACGGAAGCGTAGTTATCATGAAAATCCCAGGGAGAGAAATCTTGGCTATGGTTGATTGGCCAAGCTATGATCCCAATGTATTTGCCACCATCAATGACCGTACCTCTCTCAACTATGCCCTTTCGGTAGCTTATGAACCTGGTTCAGTGATGAAGGTTTTTGCCTCAACCTTTGCCCTCCAGGAAGGTCTTGTCCGTCCCAATGAAATCTTCTTTTGTGGCGGTAATATTGAGGTCTACAAAACCCAGATCAAGGATGGTTTCGCCCATGGGCAGCTCCGCCTTGCTGAAATTATCCAAAAGTCCTGCAACGTCGGTATGGTGCAGGTGGCAGAAAGATTTTCCTCTTCTCGTTGGTACACCGTTCTGACCAATCTGGGGTTTGGAACCTCACCCTCTCTTCCCCTCCCTGGAAAGGCTGAGGGCATTCTTCGCCCTCTTTCCCAGTGGTCAGGTCTTTCCAAATACATGACAGCCATCGGACAAGAGATTGGGGTTTCCACCCTCCAACTCGCCCTCGCTCTTGCCACCCTTGCGGATAACGGCTTCTATCAGTCTCCCCGCCTGGTGTATACCATCCCACAACACGCCAAAAGACCAGTACTCGATCCCATGGCTACTCAACACATCCTGCGGATGATGGAAAAAGTCGTCGGAGAAAACGGAACAGCACTCTCAGCCCGTATTGAAGGCCTCGCTATTGCTGGAAAAACCGGAACAGGGCAGATCGCCCGAGAAAATGGTCAGGGGTATTATCCAAACTTTTTTAGTGCTCTTTTCATGGGAGTGTTTCCTGCAGAGAAACCTGAATACCTCATGGTTGTGGCAGTCAATAGAATCCATGGTCCCAAACACACGGGAGGGGAAATCGCTGCCCCCATTTTTTCCCGTATCGTGAGACGGATGATCATCCAAACTGATTATTTTGGAGGAAAACCATGAAAAAGGTACTTTCGTGGGTTCTCAAAAGCATCCTTCAGGCTCTGGGATTTCTCTTGCCAGTAGGAGTCACTCTATGGGTCATGGTATGGATCTTTGGCTATGTGCAGAACCTGCTACGAGCCCTTGATATCCTCTCTCTTTTGTTCTCCCCCCAAACCCCATGGCAAGAGTTTCTCCTCTCCCTGGGAAGTTTTTTTCTTATGCTCGTCTTCATTTTGATAGTTGGTATTGTTCTTCAGGGGATAGTAGGGCGATGGATTCATTCCCTTGTAGACAAAACAGTGGGAATCCTTCCAGGTATCAATATTTTTTATAGAGCTATAAAACAGATTCTTTCTTTTCTTTTTCAAGAAAAACCACAGCAAGAGGGCACTCCAGGAGAAGTGGTGTTGGTGAAAGCCTTCCATGATAGGGCATATTCTATGGGATTTGTGATGGGGAAGACCTCAGCCCTTGATCCCACTGGGAAAACCTGGCTTAAGGTCTTCGTTCCGGGTGTTCCAAACATTTCTTCTGGTTTTCTCATGTTGGTAGAAGAAAAAGATGCCATCAGACTCCATACCTCACTGGATCAAGCCTCAGCCTTTCTTGTCTCCTTTGGAGTCCTCAAAGATTTGCGGAGGAAACCATGAAACGAGTTATGATTTTTCTTCGCAACCGTTTTTTAGAAGGCCTCTTGCTTATTGTTCCCCTCCTTGGGGTATTCTTTCTCCTCAAGTGGCTATTTCTTGCTATCCACCGAGGTATGGAAAACCTTGTCACCATCTTCCATCTTCAGAGCTTTTTCCGAGTGAATATGTGGCTTCTCGAACTCTTTACTTTGGTGGGCCTTTTTCTCCTTCTTCTTGTCTTCAGTGTCCTTCTTCGAACTTTCTTGGGACGATGGTTTCGTCGTACGTTTGAAAATTTCTTTGAAAATTTTCCCGGTATTGGGAGTATTTATGGTGCCATCAAACAAATAGCTTCCCTCTTTTTACAAGAAGAAACCCATACCCTCTTTCAGACCGTTGTCCTTGTCGATTTCCCAAGAGACAAAACCAAGAGTCTTGGATTTCTCATGGGAAAAATGAAAAAGGATATTCTCCCTCCAGAAATCCAAGAAAAAGAGCTTTGTGTCGTCTATATCCCTACGGCTCCACTTCCTACCACTGGGTATCTTTTGCTCGTTGAAGAAAAAAATCTTCAAAAAACTCATCTCAGCTGGGAAGAAGCCGTGAAAATTATTTTCTCTGGAGGGATGCTCGATGCAGATAGAAAAAATTGAGGGAAACTTCCCCAATTTGAAAGTTAAACAAGGGGAAAAAGAGATCTCTCTCCATTCTACTCATCCTCTTCGAGAGGCTGAGCGTGTGGTGAAACACTTTAACCCCAAGATATCTACGGTTCTTGTAGCGGGGGTAGGGCTTGGGTATATCGTAGACTATATCCTCACCCATACCTCCTATGAGGTGCTTGTTTACGAACATGATGATGTTTTTGCTCCATGGAATCACACCTTCTTTGAGAAAATACAAAACCATCCCCGTGTCAAGATCTTTCAGAAAGACCCTCAACACCTCATAGATTATCTCTCAGAGCATGGTATCGCAGAATTTAATCTCTACATTCATCGACCCTATGTGCTTCTTTTTCCTCACCCCTATGATTCTCTCCATGGTATGCTGGTGGCTTATCTTTCTCGAAAGCAAATCAATCAAGCAACCGCCAGACGGTTTCAAAAACTTTGGGTGAGAAATATTCTGAAGAATTCCCTTTTTTATCCCTCTTTGCCTGGTGTCGTGTCTCTTTTCGGAACAGCAAAAGGATACCCTGCTCTCATCATCGGCGCTGGTCCATCCCTCGCAAGAAATGCTCACCTTTTGCATGAAGCCAAGAAAAAGAACTGGATCCTCATCGCTACAGATACGATCCTTTCTTACCTTGACAGGCTCGGAGTAGAGGCCGACTTTGTGGTGAGTGTTGATCCCCAGGATAAAAACGCGCTTTATCTCCTTGCCTCACATCAAAAACCATACCTCATCCTTGATAGTGGGGCCTCATTTCTCAGCTTTGTCTACTACCCCAGGGAGAAGATCTTTCTCTATGATACGGTCCTCCCCCTCTACCAAGCCTTTCGTTCTTTCTGGGGAGAAAAGGGTGAACTCCAGTGCGGAGGTTCTGTTTCCACAACCGCCTACGATTTTGCATACAGGCTTGGGTGTTCTCCTCTTGTTTTTGTAGGGCAAGATCTTGCCTATTCGGATCGTTACACCCATGCTCCTCACAATGCTCTAGAAGATATCCTCTCGAAGACAAACGATCGTTTTCATACCTACGAGGGATACAATGCCAGTGCCCAAACCTTCTCTGATAGAATCGAAGTGAAATCGTGGGATGGACAAGGGATTGTCCTTACGGATAGAAAATTTCTCACTTTCAAGGAATGGTTCGTGAGACGATGTCAGGAAATCTCGGTCCCTACGATAAACGCCACGGAAGGAGGGCTTTTCATTGAGGGAATGGAACATCACCCCCTCGCCCAGGTAATAGAACGCACCCCTTGTCCTCTTCATCCTTATCATCTTTCTCGTTACTCTTTTCACCCCTCTCCCTCTGCCTTTCTTCCCACGCTCCAAAAACTTCGCGATGAACTCTTTCACCTTCAGAATGTACTCAGCAAGAAGGAGCCAGAACAAAGACTTCTTGAAATAGTAAAGAAAAATCCCCTCTTTGGACGGCTCATTGAAATGACCATGCAAGAGAGTATCCAAAAGCTTCTCTCCTCCTCTACCGTTGACGAGCACCTTTTGAATGAGCTTCGCCAAGAAATTCGAGAAGGAAGTACTTTCCTCGCTTTTATGATCCAAAAACGCCTCCTTCTTGAGGAGTCCCTCCTTTCATGAGAAAACATTCAGAGATTTTTCTTTATCCTTATCCCAAGCAGAAGATTGTGAAAAAAATTGCTCTTGTCTTCCCCGAACGCTATGAGGTAGGCATGGCTTCACTCGGTTTCCAGGGTGTCTATCATCTCCTCCAGTCTTCTCCTTTTCTTTCTGTGGAGCGTTTTTTCTACCAGGGGAATCATCAACCCCTTTCTGTAGAGACCGGTCGCCCTTTAGATGAGTTTGATGTCATCATGGTTAGCCTCTCTTTTGAAACGGATATTCTCCATCTGATTGAGATGCTCACCCTTTCTCATATTCCTATAGAAAACTCTCAACGTTCTCATCCCCCTCTCATCGTTGGGGGAATTGGATGTAGCTTGCTTGCGGGATATCTAAAGAAGATTGCCAATATCCTTGTGGCGACAGACGCTGAATTTGCCATTCCCATAGTGATAGATGCCCTCCTCTCCTCTCACGAAGACTGGTGGCTATCCTGTGGAAAATACGAAGGACTCTACCTTCCAGAAGATACCTCTTCTCATCACCTTCCCTTTGTGTCTCACCCTGTGGAAAAACCACTTCATACCGTTATCCTCACCCCAGAGAATGAGTTTCCCATGCGAGGACTCATTGAGATTTCCAGAAGTTGCCTCTATCGGTGTCGTTTTTGCCTGGTTTCTCATGTATATGGAGCGTATCGTCCCTTCTCACGGGAACATATCCTGTCCACCGCTCAGCTCTACCAGGGGAAAACCAATCAATTAGGTTTAGTGGCAGCCACACTCACCAACCATCCGGAAAGTGAAACTCTCATCGATGACCTCAACAGGATGGGATTTGAACTCTCCTTCTCCGCATTTCGTATTGAGACCCTCTCCCCTCGTCTTCTGGAAAAAATTATCATCAATGAAAAAAAGACCCTTGTGCTCGCCCCAGAATCGGCAAGTGAGAAGCATAAACACCTCTTGCGAAAAATGATTCCTAACGACGTGTTTCTCGAAAGGGTGAAACAAGCTACCGCCATTGGTATCAAAAGGATCAAGCTCTATTTTTTGATTGGGCTTCCTGAGGAAACAGAGAGTGACTTATATGACATGGTCCACCTCATTCAGGAGATAAGTAGATTATCCAAACAGCAGGCAAAAACCTATGGCTACACCCCAGAGATTATTGTCGATATCAATCCCCTCGTTCCAAAACCCTTCACTGAGTTGGCCCACGTGAAGATGGAGGATGTTGCGACACTCAAGAAAAAAATCCTTTTTCTCAAGCGCCATATCCACGGTTTAGGAAGGGTGTTTGTCAGTGGTGAAAGCCCTAGACGGGCACACCTTCAGTATGACCTCGCTTGGGGGAACCTCTCCTGGGACGAGATCCTCTCCCTTTCAAAACACAAACACCCATGAGATCTTCTAAGACTGGTAACACGAGAAGCCTCACAAAGCCTATGGTTTTTTCTATGGAGCCCCCACCCAATGACAGGAAAGAGGAAGCAAAGCCCCATCTTTCTCTCTGGTAGGGAGTAATCTCATCTCCAGAAAAATTATGGAGCTTTTCCCTCTGAAGAAATGAGGATGTTTTTTTCTGAGGTGATTATTCCTTCGCTATCTTGATGTTCACCAATTGGTATCTATCAGGGAGATTTTCTGTCCCATCCTCCATGATGGTTTTGTTCAAGAACACCTCAGGGATCCAGTACTCTCCCCTCTGGGTAAACTTCACAATCGTCGATGTCAAAAATCCACTCCCCTTGAAGTCCAACCTCTGAAGACGCATGTTCACCTTATCTATGAAGAGGAGATACTCATTGGCTGTATTTTTTGGCACAAGAGAAAGCACCACACTTTTCTCATCCTCTGCTACGGTAGTGAGGGTATAATTCTCCCATGTCTTGTCTGTTGGAGCACTCAAAAGAAGAGGCCCCAGCGTAAAAACCTTCATATATGGCTGAAAAATATCCCCATAGAGTTCCTTGCCCTCAGTTGTGAGGCCAGTGACCTCCAGTTTGACCCCCTGCAAACGCCTATACACAATCCTCACCCCTGCTTTTCGCCCACTCTGTATCATATCTTTAGGAAGTGTCGCTAACTTTTTCTCAATAGGCCCTCCCTGGAGCTCAGCCTCAAAAGAAGGAGGAAGACTCTCTACCAAGGCCTTATGAAACCTTATCAAAAAGGCTTTGTCTGCTGCAAACCCAGCAAGGGCCACTCCCATCAAAAGCAAAAAGATTTTTTCTCTCATACGAACCTCCCAGTGTCGTATCATCGTAGTATTATACTATCAAAACCCTAAAATATCAACAAACCCTCTACGACGTTTCCTCCTCTCGTTTCCACGGAAGAATCATTCCACTGTGTTCTTCATACCACAACACCCCAGAGACACCATAGATCATCACCGCTGCTAAAAATGAAGAAACACATTCCTTTCTTCCCCACGTCGGGGGTTTTCGAATTACTGCCCATTTTTCCTTCTGCCAGAAAACAAGCCACGCAACCTGAAGTTTCACATCTATAGGCTCCTCAGGGGTATGGATCCTCATCTGCTTTACAGGATGGTATTCCCCTATCCTATACCCTCGCATACGCAAACGATACCACAATTTCCTCTCTGCCTTCGGAAGCCCCATGAGAAAACGAAGCGTTCTTCGTCTCTTCCAGCGCACATACCACAGATAGCCCATTCCCCCACCGACACATACCACAAAACCAGCAAATGCCATCCAGAAACGCTTATCCATGAACTACTCCAGTATGGCCATGGCATCGTCTACCGAATCCACTACCTCAAAAATCTCTCCAAGACCAATAATCTCCAATGTCTTTTTCACTTTGGGTTGTAACCCCACAAGAACCATCCTCCCCTGATGAGCCTTGGTCTCTCGAAGAAGAACAAGAAGAGCCCGCGCACCACTCGAATGAAGGTAGGGCACCCCCCGAAGATCCACAAGAAACCGACACTTTCCTTGGTGTATGAGATTTCTCCCCATCTCTTCCAAAGACTGGGCATCTGAAACATCAAGATTTCCTATAACCTGAAAAATGGCGATGGTTTCCCGAAATTCAAGAGAAACCATATCTTCTCTCCCTAAGGACGCAACACCTTTAGAGCATCTTCCACCGTTCCCATGATTTCAAACAGACCATCAAGTTCTACAATTTTAAGGGTTTTATGAACATTGGGGGTGAGATTGGCAAGAATCATACGACCATTATTTTCTTTCAATTGACGCATCGTCGCAATAAAAACTCGAATACCACTTGAGCTTAAATAATGCACATCGCCAAGATCAAAGATAAGAAACTTCTCCCCCTGATTAATATGAGCATTGATGGTTTCTTCAAGTTCAAGTGCCTGATTGATCTCAAGTCTCCCAGAGACACGAATCACCACAACATTGTCTCTCTTCTCTACATCAACCATCGTGGTACCTCCTTTTTATACCTTTTCATTGTAAAGAGAAGTCCTCTACCTGTCAATTATTTCAGAAAAAATGTTTCTCTTCTTCCACTTGAATAGCCCCCCCTTTCTCTCTTCATGAAATTACTTTCTCATCTCATCAAAAAATCTTGTGTCAATCTCTTCACATCCCTCTTTTCCTCGTGGAATGTATCTTTAGCTTTTTTGAAGAATGCCGATAGAAACAATAAGACAAGGATGTCAAAAGAACCAAGGAGGGTTATTATGGATACGGTCATGACAAAGCCATGGGATGAAGCGCTTTCTATTCTCCAAGAAGAGGTTTCTTTACTTGATCGTGTTCTTCAGCTAGAGGAAAAGAAATATCAAGCACTCAAAGATGTCAACCTTGAAGAACTCATGACAATCAATGATCGGGAAGAGATTCTTCTTCAAGAGATTCATCTCAAAGAAGAAAAACGCCAACATCTTTTTCAACAAATACACCCATCTGCTCCTGACTTTCATACCTTTCTCTCCTCCATAGACAACGAAGAATATCATCACACCTTCCAAAATATCTACATCCAGCTTGCGGAATTAAGAGACCGTATCAAAATGCAAAGCGAGGAGAACAAACACCTCATTCAACTCAATAGTGAAATTATTAGTATGACATTAGGTCTTTTCCAGAAAACCCATGGAGAAACCTACCAATCCCCCCAAGCCCCTGCAAAACCATCAGGGGGAGGGAGTTTTCTGGTGAATCACGTAGTATAGGAGGAACACATGTTTTCCACATTTCACGGCATCGAGGTCGGAAAAAAAGGCCTCATGGCCAACAACACGGCAATTCAAACGATAGGCCACAACCTCGCCAATATTGAAACGGAGGGATATAGCCGCCAAAGAGTCCATCTCAAGACCTTCATTCCTATCTATGAGCCTACAGCAAACCGTGTAGAGGTTCCAGGTCAGATTGGAACTGGTGTCGTGGTGGAAGACATTCAGAGAATCCGTGATCAGATGATTGATGACCGTATCTACTTTGAAAAAGCAGGGCTTGGAAACGCAGAGATGCGTCAGCAGTTTCTCCATCAGATTGAAATGATCCTCAATGAGCCAGACAAACCAAATATCCGCACGGTGATGGATGATTTCTGGGAAAGCATGCAGAAACTTGCCGCCAACCCCACCGAAAGAGCTGCCCGTGAGGAACTCATCCAGCGCACCAATACCCTCACAGACACCTTCCGCCATACCTACACCTCACTCCATGACCTAAGGGTCCGTGCGAATGCTCTCATCGAACAACGTATCAGTGAGGTGAACCAGATAGGGGCTGAGATTGCCTCTCTCAACCTCCAGATTGTGAAATCGGAGGCCATGGGAGACAACCCCAATGACCTCTATGACAGAAGAGACCTTCTCATTGAAAAACTCTCCAAAATCATGACCATCAAGGTCGAACGTAATAACAAACATGAGTACATTGTGTATATCGGGGCCGAGAATTTTGTGCAGGGGGGGCTTGTCAATCCCATCAGTGGTGTAGGAAATACCGAGAACGAAGGCTTTGTGGACGTTCGATGGGCTGATGGAAGGCTTGTCAATCTCGGCAACGGCGAACTGGCAGGACTTCTCATCGCCCGGGATGTTGACATCAAAAACGCCATTGAAAACGTCAACACCCTTGCCGCTCATCTTGTGGATAGCGTCAATGAGGTACATCGCGACGGTTTCGGACTGAATCTAGCCACCAATCTTCCGTTTTTTAAAGAAGTCCCCCTTTCTCCATACGCGAATGGGGACTATGATTTTAACAAAGATGGTAATATTGACGGTGTGGCCATCTTTCGCGTCACAGGAAGAGAAAAACTCTCTCCTGAAACCACAATTGGAAGCGCTGGAGTACTCAATTTTGGACCGAACTACCCAAATGGTCCAGATATTCTTGTCACCTACAACCCCAACGATACCATCAAGGATATCATTGATCGGATTAACAAATCCGAGGCAGGTGTCGTTGCCTACCTCAACCACAAAGGACAACTTGGTTTCCGAGCCAGGTTTCCCATTTCCGAAGAGCATCCAGAATATGTGATCCGTCATCTTGAAGACTCTGGAAACCTCCTCGTGGGTATCGCCGGTATCCTTACCCAGAGTGGGCCAGCAGGAGCTTTTGACTTTCAGAATCCCGGGGGGATTGTGGCCCTCAACGTTCCCAGAGAGCAGATAGGATTTACCCCAAAGGAAAATCCCTCCTTCTGGATGGCTATCCATGAACAGATAGTGTACAACCCGGACAACATTGCTGCCGCCGGTGGAATAGACATGGACGGAGATGGCAGTCCGGACAGGATCAGTGGAACAGGTGACAACCGTATAGCCCTTGCTATGGCCGAACTCCGTCATAAACCTGTAATGATTGAACGCCAGGCTACCTTTGGCGACTATTTTAAGTCCATCATCGGAGATTTTGGGACACGATCAGAATCTGCACGCATCAGCAAAGAGAAAAATGAAGCCGTTGTTACAAGCCTTCTCAACCTCCGAGAACAAATCAGTGGAGTGAATGTAGATGAAGAACTCTCGAAACTCCTAATGTTCCAACATGGTTACAATGCTTCAGCACGCATGGTCACTACAGTAGATAGAATGATAGAAACCATCCTCAGGATGGGGGCATAACAAGGAGGTAACCTATGTTAGGTCGAGTCACCCAAGGATATATGCAACAAGATTTTGACTACCATCTTCACAAGCGTCAAACAGAAACGCAAAGTGTAGAGAGGCAACTTGCCTCTGGAATGCGGGTCAATCTCCCCTCAGATGATCCCGTCGCTACCATCAATTTTATGGATTACGACAGCCGATTAAAAGAAATGTCCGTCTACCGCTCACAAATAAGTTTTGCCCAATCCAAACTCAAAACCATCGATTCTTCACTTGACACGGTAACCCAAATCCTTCAACGACTCCGAGAACTTGCCGTTCAAGCAGCCAACGGGGTGTACACCAAAGAAGAGAGAGAAAAAATCGCAGTAGAAGTGGACCAACTCACAAGAGAAATCCTATCCCAGGCCAATAGTTACTACAAGGGAGAAGCCCTCTTTGGGGGAACCATGGTGTTTGATACCCCCTTCAAAGCCCAGTACCAGATCAACCAACAAACTGGGATAGAGTTTCTTGAAGATGTCCGATATATTGGAAACTCTCAAGCCCAACTCCTTGAAGTAGAACGTTCTATCAAGATTACCATGTCTCAGCCGGGAAATCAAATCTTTTGGGCCCAGGATATGGGAATATACTCTACTCTCTCGGTCTCTGGGTACACTGCCCCCAAGGATTCCAAGATTGTTATCGATGGGCATGAGATCCAGATCCGTGCCGGAGACAACATCGAAACTATTGCCAACAAGATCAATGGAGCAGGACTTGCCGTTCGAGCAAGCATTCAGACTCAGGCCGGGTCCAGTTTCTTCTCCATAGAGAGTACAAGCCCCCATCAAATTGTGATGTACGATATGGAAGGAGGAAGTGTCCTTCAAGACCTCGGTCTCGTAGACAATGGTATGTACCCCCCCTACAACTATTCTCCTTCAGCTCGTGTTTACACGGGAAGTATCTTTGACGTGTTGATCGACTTTCGCAAAGCCCTTTTAAATGACAATATCCACCAGATTGGAGGAACCGCACTGGCTGGGATAGACCAATCTCTAGAAAATCTTCTTCGATACCGGGCAAACCTGGGGAGTGTTTCCTCACGCCTTGATATTATCAATGAGCGTTTCCTTGCCGATGAGGTTTACATCACCGAAGCCAAAGATAATGCTGTTGCCACCGATATTCCTAGAACAATCACCAAACTGAAAATGCTTGAATTTTCTCATGATGTAGCTCTCAACATTGGAGCAAGAATTTTGCCCAAGACACTTTTAGATTTTCTCCGCTAACCATGAGGAAAAGAAACAAAAAAGTCCTCATTTTCTTGAGAAATTTTTTGTTTTTGGTTAAAGTATAAGAGGAAAAGGGAGGTTCCTGTGGAAACCATCAAAACCAAAGCGTATGGTGAGATTCAGGTGGATCCCGGTTCGATGATCACCTTCAAAAGGGAGATCCTCGGCTTTGAAGGATTGACGAGGTATTATCTGATCGAAATGGGGGATTTGCCTAACTTCTACTGGCTTCAATCCGCGGAAGAACCCAACTTGGCATTTGTTGTGGTGAATCCCCGGCTTTTTCAAGAGGACTACAAACTCATCCTTGATGAAATCGACTGGGGGCTTTTGGAGATTGCTCCCCAGGATGAAGTGATAGATTTTGCTATTGTCAATATTCCTGAGGACATCCACAAGATGACAATGAATCTGTTAGGCCCTATTGTCATCAATGCCACAAAACGGATTGCCATTCAAGGAATATCGATGCATAATGCCTATGGAACCAAGGTTCCACTTTTTGCCAAAGAACTCACACCAACACACACATAAAGGGAGGGGCAATCGTGCTTGTTTTGTCAAGGAGGGAAGAGGAATCCATCATCATCGATGACACTATTGAGATCAAGATTGTCGGCATCAAACAGGATCAGGTCAAGATTGGCATCATAGCCCCAAAAAATGTGAAAATTTTTCGCAAAGAGGTGTACGAAGAAATACAAGCCGCCAACAAAGCTGCGGCAGCCAGCGCTATTCCCGTAGAGGATTTGAAAAATGTTCTCAAAAAAGATAAAAAGACCGAAGGAGGCCAATCATGATCTCACCAGAAAAAATGGAGCTCCTCAAATACTACAATAAAGGTCTCGATCTCTACCGAAATCGATCCTTTGCCGAAGCCAAAAGCTACTTTCAAAAATGTTTAGAAATCGTACCAGATGATGGACCATCCCAGATTTATATAGAAAGGTGCGATTACTTCATCAAGAATCCTCCCCCTCCAGATTGGGATGGGGTGTTTGTCATGACAACAAAATAAAAAATACAAAGGAGGCCACCATGGCACCAAACATCGATCGTTACCGGGATTATCCTACAGTGACCCGTCTCAGTAATACCTCTCAATGGTCAGGAACCATGCGATTCAAAACCTCTCTACGTATTGATGGAGATTACGAAGGAAAAATCGATGCCCAAGGTCTTCTTGTGATTGGTCCCCATGCAAAAATCAAAGGAGATATTATCTGCGATGAAGTGATCGTAGGGGGAGAAATCCGTGGGAACGTTCACGCCCGCAAGCGCCTCGAACTTTTTGACACAGCCAAGCTCTACGGAGATATCAAGACCCCAAAACTCAAGATGGATGATGGTGTGGTCTTTCAGGGCAAATGTGAAATGTTACCACATAATGAGAACCGCTAAATCTTTTGGCGTTTTCTCCATTTTTACATCCCGATAACAAAAAAAGAAAGCGTGTTCCCTCTCCCTTCACAAAAGAGAGGGAGAGTATGTTTCTTGTAAAAGAAGTCACTGACACGCAAAAAATCTTTTCTCTTGCCTTGCAGGAGTAGGTGTTTCTTTTGGTGAAATCTTTCCAAAATCATGAAAAGACCAAAAAAAGACTTTTTCCTTTTTCAAAGACGTGTCTCTTTTTAAATGATCTTTCTTTCTTTTTTCCTTAAACCGTCAAAATTTTTTGAGTGTTTTCTCGACAAAACACTTTCCTTGCTGTATACTGTAACTAAAGAAAAAAGGAGAATACGATGGGCAATGCACGATATCCACGTCCGTCTCAAAATCTCATGACCCTCCGAGAAATCATCACCTCCATAGATGAGTCCCTCCGTGAACATACAGCCTTTGTCAATAGTGTGGATGGACCCTTCGCGAAAATGGATTACCCCACTGTGAAGGACACCATCTCCTCTCTTGCCCAAGCCTTACTTTCTCTTGGTATTAAGAAAGGGGACAGAATCGCCCTCTTGTCAGAAAATCGCACTGAGTGGGCTCTTGTTTATCTTGCGACTGTATGCATGGGAGCAGTCATTGTTCCCCTTGATATCCTTCTCACACCCCCTGAATTGGAAAATCTCATCCGTGACAGTAATGCTAAAATACTTTTTCTCTCTGCTACCCAAAAAGAGCGTTTCTCTTCTTTTGACACCCTCCCCCTCCAGCATATTGTGATCTTTGATCCTATCCAAGATACCCTCTCTCTTCAAGAAAAGCGAGAGGCCCAAGACCTCGTTTCTCGACTCCTGGACCTTTCCATTCTCCCTAAAAAACTCCAGAAAACCCTCATAGAACATAAAAAGGATCTTTCCCTCACAGAAAACTGTGAAATTCTCTTCCAAAACGAGCGGTTTATTGATTTTGTTTCGCTTCTTGCGGCAGGAAAGAACATTCGACACACCAATTGTCCAGAGGATTGGCAAAATATTCCGCTGGATCCCGATGACAGTGCCGCTCTTATTTACACCTCTGGCACCACAGGAAACCCCAAAGGGGTCCTTCTCACACACAAAAATCTTGCCAGTAACCTTGATGACATCCAGATGCTTGAACGTTTTCGTCCAGATTACCGTTGGGTTACTCTTCTCCCCCTCCATCATACCTTTCCCACCATGGGTGGACTGTTGGTTCCTTTTTTCACTCGAGGAACCATATGGTTTGTTTCCTCCTTGCGCACAGATGTTATCCTCTCTACATTCAAACAAAGCCGTGTTACCAGCCTCGTGATTGTTCCCCTCTTCCTTGAAAAAATCTACAAAAACATCATAAAAACTGTAAAGGAAAAAAATTTCCTGGTGCAGTTTATTTTCAACTCTATGTTTCATTTCTCCCGATTTGTTTACAAACTCACTTCCCTCAATCCTGGGAAAATCCTCTTTCGAGGAATACGGGAAAAACTGGGTCTTTCGGACTTGATCTTTTTTATTTCGGGTGGTGGTCCCATTGCCAAAGAAATTCTTATCGGACTCAATACGTTGGGAATTTATGTGGCTCAAGGGTACGGACTGACAGAAACCTCTCCTGTTTTGACATGTAACAACCTCACTGTCAACAAGTTTGGATCTGTTGGGTACGCCCTCAAACACGTCGAGCTCAAAATCGAAAACCCCGACAAACGAGGTCACGGAGAGATCCTTGCACGGGGACCCAATGTGATGCAAGGATACCTGAATCGTCCGGAAGAAACTGCCAAGGTCATTGACAAAGAAGGATGGTTTCATACAGGAGACATTGGTTTTCTCGACAAACAGGGTTTTCTCTGGATCACTGGGCGTATCAAAAATATCATCGTTACCTCCGGTGGCAAGAATGTGTATCCTGAGGAGCTCGAAAACCTCCTGTCTCAGAGTGAATACATCAGCGAAGTAGCCGTTATTGGGAGACGGGATTGGGAGAGTCGTGGAGAGGTTCCTTACGCTATTATCTACCCGAATATGGAAGCCATCAAACTCCTCAGTGAGCAAAATGAACGAAACTTTGATGAAGACTCTCTCTACGAACTTTTCTCTCAGGAGTTAAAACGTCTCACCGCTGATCTCCCAGCCTACAAGAAAATTGGAGATTTCGAACTCATTTACGAGGAACTTCCCAAGACCTCTTCAAGAAAGATTAAACGATTCCTTTTAGAGGCTTCCAAACCCTTCAAGAAAAAGTAGCTTCACTTGGGCAAAGCACCCTCAGGGAAAACATCACACGCATGTTCTCTTCTCGTGAGAAAACATGCCTCGAATAAAAAGGAGAGCCTCTTTTTCACCCCCGCTGAGTATAAAAAATTTCTCCCTCCTGGATGCTCGCCTGGATTTTTCCCTCTCGTTGAAGAATATCAAGATAAGGAATCACTTCCTCCTCACTCAACCCAAGCATAAGGACAAGGTCATGAAGCCGCATAGGTCGACGATGTATTACCTCAAGAATGGCAGACTCCACATCTTCATGATAACGAACCAGTTCCGAACGCACACTGTAGCGCTTCACAATATCCACTGGGATATTTACCCCATCACCAAGAAGAATATCCCGAATATGCACAAGCCTCTCTTGAGAGGCAGACGTAACCCACGTTTCTGCAGGAGGTCTGTCAAGGGTATTGAGTTGTACCCTATCACAACCTATCTCTTGAATCACGTGGGCCAACTGGTGAGTATGATCGTCACTGTCATTTACCCCAGGAACAATAAAAACTTCAAGCCACACCTCACGACCTTCATTGTGCCGAAAACGAGAAGAAAACTCGGCTATCCCATCAATGATCTTGTGTAAAGAAAACCCTTTATAAGGTCTGTCAATAGCACGATAGGCTTCCTCTGTCACCCCATCCAGAGAAGGAATCACAAGGTGAGCACAAAGAAGATCCTCTTGTACCTCTCTATCCCACAAAAGGCTCCCATTCGTCAACACCGTCAGACGAATATGAGGATAGCGATGGGCTAGTTCCCGCAAGATCGTCCCAAGATCAAGAGAGAGTGTTGGTTCACCAGAACCAGAAAAGGTAATCGAATTGGGAGCAGGATGATGAGAAAGAAAATCCTCTATCTCCTCAAGTATATCCTCGGCAGGAACAAAGTGCCCCCGTTCCCATACATAACGGCTATTTCTCCCACACTCACAATACACACAGTTAAAATTGCAGGTCTTGCCCTCAAAAAGATCTACGCCAAGAGAGATCCCCAGACGCCGTGACGGAACGGGTCCATAGATATGCTTGTAAGCCATCAGCGTATCTGTTTGAGAATCTTACGAAAGATATCCTCGGGAGTGAGTCCAAAATGTTTATAAAGAGCTGCTGGAGAACCAGACTCCCCAAACACATCCATGATCCCAATACGTAAGAGTTTGGCAGGAAAATCCTCAGCAAGCACCTCAGCTACAGCTCCCCCAAGCCCTCCAATGATACTGTGTTCCTCTACGGTAACCACAAGACGACTACTTTTTGCTATCCGAACAACCGTCTCTCTATCAAGAGGCTTCAGGGAAGCCGCATCAGCCACAATCACTGAATACCCTTCTTCCTCAAGCATTTTGGCCGCTTTCAGGGAATGAGGCACCATGGTTCCAAGAGCAATGATACCCACATCAGCTCGAGGGGCATCCTTGATGACATGGATCTTCCCTATCACAAAATCATAATTTTCATCGTAGATTACCTCAGTTTTTGGACGATTGAGACGAATATATACTGGCCCTGGACAGAGAGCAGCCTGCTTCACAATCTTGGCTGTCGCTACCCCATCCGCTGGAACAAATACCTGCATATTGGGCATCACCCGCATAATAGCAAGATCCTCCACCGTCTGGTGAGAAAGCCCATCCTCCCCTACACTAATCCCTGAATGAGTAGCCGCAATCTTGACATTGAGGTTCTGAGAGGCAATGGAGTTACGTATCTGCTCGTAAGGCCTCAAGGTAGCAAACATGGCAAAACTACTTGCGAATACCACCTTCCCACTGAGAGCAAGCCCTGCAGCAAAACACATCATATTGGACTCCGCAATCCCAAAATTAAAAAACCTCTCAGGAAATTCTCTGGCAAAGAGGGCTGTTTTTGTGGATTCAGAGAGATCAGCATCAAGAACCACAAGGTTTTTGTTTTCCTTTCCAATCTCTACGAGTGTCTTCCCATACACATCACGGGTTGCAAGCATTGCTTCTCCCATTACTCTCCCTCCGCATTCCATTCTTCCATACTTTCAAGACACCCAAGCTCATCCAAGGCCTTCAAAAGATCCTCTTTTGATGGAGCTACCCCATGCCAATGGGCTTTGTTCTCCATAAAACTGATACATTTCCCCTTGACAGTCTTGGCCACAATCGCTGTAGGTTTCCCACTCCCTTGATTGGCTTGAAAAAACTGAAGGGCTTTTTCTATCTCTTCAAAATCATGGCCATGAATATTCATCACGTGCCAACCAAAAGAAGCGAACTTCTCCGCAATAGGATAAACACTCATCACCTCTTCTACAAGCCCATCAATTTGCAATCCGTTGTTATCCACAAAGAGACAAAAATTATCCAATCCAAAGTGAGCAATTGCCATGGCCGCCTCCCACACAAGCCCCTCTTGAATCTCTCCATCCCCAACCAAACAATAGACACGAGTGGCCCGTTTGTCCATCTTTGCCGCAAGCGCCATGCCTCCAGCAACAGAAATCCCTTGCCCCAGAGATCCCGTAGAACTCTCCACCCCGGGAAGTTTACGACTATCGGGATGTCCCTGAAGGGGACTCCCAAGTTTTCGAAGGGTTTTCAAGAGATTTGAAGAGTAATATCCCACATACGAAAGAATCGCATACAGCGCTGGAGCCGCATGTCCCTTCGAGAGAACAAAACGGTCTCTCTCAGCCCAATGAGGATTGGCAGGATCATACCGCATCTCTTTCAGAAAGAGATACGTCAGAATATCAATACAGGAAAGAGATCCCCCTGGATGTCCACTCCCTGCCTCTGTAAGCATCATCAGAATATTCGCGCGAAGCTTTTTGGAAACCTCTTCCAAGCGCTGTTTCTCTGTCTTTTCCATCTCTCACCTCATTTTAGAAATAGAGCCTATATTGTAAGGCAAAAAAAAGAAAAAGTAAAATAAGCCCTCTCAACAAGAACACAAAGAAGAGAAAACATACCTCTTTTCATTTTTATCCTAAAAGACTCTTTCTCTCCTACAAAAAAGACAAAAAAAACCAAAACAGCTTCTGTTTGTTTTCTTGACCAACCCCCAATCAGAAAACATTCCATCACATCCTGATGTTAGGAGACAAAGTCTTCCATAAGAAGAGAGACATCCAGTGGTCGTACCGTATGGGTGAGCGCCCCCATAGAAACATAATCTACCCCTATACGAGCAAGGGCAATGATCCTCTCTTCAGTCATATTCCCTGAAACCTCAAGTTTTTTTTGCCCCTTGACAAGAGCAACCGCTTGAGAAATGTCTTCATTTTTCATATTGTCTAGCATAAGAATATCTGCCGATGTAGCCAATGCCTCTCTCACATCCTCCAGCGTAGAGACCTCCACCTCAATCACCATCTCCGGATACAGACGCCTTGCCCGTTCAACGGCCACCGTGATCCCTCCGGCTGCTGCCCTGTGGTTTTCTTTGATGAGGATCATATCATACAGACCATACCGATGATTGTACCCCCCACCTATGGCCACCGCATACTTCTCAAACATCCGAAGCCCTGGAAGAGTTTTTCGTGTGTCAAGCAATTTAAGCCCAGTTCCCTTCAGCTGGGCCACTAAACGAGCTGTTTTTGTGGAAATCCCACTCAAAAGACCAAGAAAATTCAAGGCAACCCGTTCCCCCACAAGAAGAGACTGTGCCGCGCCACACAGTTCTGCAAGAATCTCTCCCCGCTGAACCCATAGTCCATCCGATATGCGAACCTCAACCCTTACCGAGGGATCCACAAGAAAAAAGGTCTGCTTCACAAGCTCCATTCCACACACCATGCCCTCTTCCTTCGCCACGATAAAAGCTTTTTTCATCACAGGATCAGAACCAAGGGTAGCTCGAGTGGTAATATCACCCTTTTCCCCCAGATCTTCTTCAAGGGCACGACGTACCGTCTCCTCGACAAGAAAAGGATCAAGTCTCTCCAGCCGAAACGGAAATTTTTTCATAGGTCATCCTTGCGATGATGAGGGATCCTCAGATTGCTTGGAAGAAGATTCCTGCTCTTTTTGACCATTCCCCCCTGTCACTTCCCCCTCTTCAGAAGAGGGACGTGAACCAGGGATAGCCCCTAACGAGACACGATTGAAAATAAATGAAGCTAAAATCTCTTGATCATCATGACTGAGATAGGTAAACCGAAGAGCACAAAAACGACGTCGATAATCATAGGCTACTACCGTCGCATCAGCATAGACATCCCTATCATCAAGCATAAACTGGATATTCGTGATCTGTGTATTGACATTCAGAGCCTCCTGAGGAAACATCCCTACCAGTTCCACAGCAAGCCCCCCAAAACTAATATCCCGAATCACCCCCACCAACAGTTGAGAATTGATAGGAGAACGGAACTTGATACCGATCCTTTCATTTGGATTGGAGGGATCAAGAGAGATACGAACATATTTCCGTTCAGGGGGTGTACCTTTGAGTTTTTGATATAATTGCATCGTATAAAGAAAAAGATCATCCCCACCAACGTTACTTTTGACAAATCCCACACATCCATTTTCAATAGCTCTGGCAGCAATAGATTTGTCAATAGCCACATAGATCAAAAGCGCAAATATCTTTCGACTCTGGGTGACAGCAAAAGCCTTGACTTTGGCAAGGATATCCAAAGCCTGAACATACTCTTCATGAATCACATCAATAAAGACAAATTCAATCCCTGGATAAAGACGAAGCTTCTCAAGAAGTTGTTCGGCATTGTCAGTATGGTATACCGTAACTCCCCTTGGATAAAAAGTATTGACAAACTGATTACGAACATAAAACGATTGAGTAACAATCAGTATTTCCATACACCATCCTTTCCTAAAAAAAGTGCTTTCATTAACAAATTCACTATAAGGCAAGGGAAAGGAAAATGCAAATTTCCTTTCCCTTGTGTTTCCCTCCAGTATATGCTTAAAAATAGTTTACATTGACCTTTTTATGTGCACAATGCACATATACAATACCTTCTATCTTCTTACAAGAAAAATAATTAACAAAAAAATTTTTTGAAAAATTGCACTTTTTGAGTTGTTTTTTCGTATTTAAAAATGGACCGTGAAAGAATCATGAAAACGGTTACTTATTTTTCGGAGGAAGCACAATGATGAAAGTTGGGTGGATCAGAATGATCCTTCTGATCGTGGTGACAATGGTGTTGGTAGGGTGTCAACTCATGAAAGATATCCAGGGTCCTCTCACGAGCAATGAGGATAGGGAGACCCCTCTTGTATGTGTGAATTCAGTTACCCTGAGTGGAACTACCCTTCTCGTCAGTGTTGGCTGGAGTGATAATGACACGGTAACCAAAATCTCTCTCACCCTTAAACAATCAGGGATAGTGTTCACCAATCTCCATCAAACTATTTCTAGTGGAAAACACTATGGAGATGCTCTTTTCTCGATCACGTTACCAACGGGAATATATGAGCTCTCTCTTCTTGCGGAGGACAGAAGTGGAAACTTGGGGCTCTCTGCCAAAACAAACATCACCATCTCTTTTCAAGATACCATCCGCCCTTCATTGACACTCCTTTCCCCCACAAATAATCATGTCACGGGATCCTTCCTTGAGATTTCAGGGAATGCCTCAGACAATTCTGGGCTTTTGGCTATAGTTTACAAAGTAGATACCCTGCCATGGAACGCTCTCCCTCTGAACGGTCAAAGTCAAAGTTTTTCTACCAATATAAGCATAGAGGAGGGAAGCCATACCTTAAGCATCTATGCGTTGGATACGGCAAGCAATACCTCTCTGACAAACGTTCTTTCTTTCACAGCGGTCGTCGGTATGCCATCGGTGATAATTACCACACCGCCTGTTGATATGCTCACCAATGTTTCTTCTCTCCTTTGTCAAGGCACAGCCTCAGTGGCAAGCGCCACCATTTCTCAGGTCAGGGTGCGGGTGAACAATGGAACCTGGCAAAACGCAACAGGAAGTACTTCTTGGTCTTCTCCTATTTCTCTTTCGGAAGGAACCAATACTATTGAGGTCTCTGCTATCTCCTCTGCCAACAAGACCAACACCTCAGTACGAGTAGTTGTCCGGGATTCCACGGCTCCTGTGGTTTCTGTCACCACTCCCACTAATGGACAAACAGTACTTTCGAGCTCAATAACCGTTTCTGGAACGGCAACCGATAGCCTTTCTGGAGTAGCCAAGATCTATCTTTCTCTTGACGAAGGAGACTTCGTTGAAGCAAGTGGGACAACCTCCTTTTCAAGGACATTCAGTCTGACAAGCGGATCTCATGTGCTCAAGGTCTATGCCAAAGACAATGCTCACAATATTTCGGCAACCAATACTATCACATTTACTGCCAATTTCCAGGGAGGTATCATCGTCCATTTCAAAAATCCCTCGGGCTGGACAACTCCTTCCATCTATTACTGGAATGTTTCTCCCTCAGGAACCATGCCTGCCGTGAGCTGGCCTGGAGTGGGTATGACCGCAGAGAGTGGAAGTTGGTATCGGTTTGTGTTCACAAATGCCACATCAGCAAACCTCATTTTCAGTAAATCGGGAAGCCCTCAAACTGTCGATCTCTCTCTCACCTCCCCTGGTGAATACTGGTTTGTGACCAATGGAACAAGTGGAGGAAAAATCACCGGCAAATGGTATCTCTGTGATCCTGATGACACTATTGTACCGAATGTGAGCCTTGTGTCTCCCACAGGAGGAAGTCAAGTAAGCGGAGAAGTTACCCTTGTGGCAGCAGCAAGTGATAATACAGGGGTTATTGAATCAGTGAGTTTCTATATTGACAATACCCTTCTTCAAACTGTAGCCTCTTCTCCTTATCAGGTCGTGTGGAATAGTGCCTACAGTACCAATGGCCCTCACGTTCTCAAGGCTTTGGCTATCGATGGGGCTGGAAACAGCAACTGGTCAACTCCTGTGACAGTGATCACCTCAAACACAAATCTCCCTCCTATCATCCAGTTTCAGGCTGATACCTATGGAATGATCTCCAACACTTTTGTATTCAACGCCTCGAGTTCATTTGATCCCAATGGAAGTATTGTGTCTTACTCATGGACATTTACCGGGGCAGAATATACTACGAGAAATGGGGCTGTGGTATCCAATCGCTACTTCTCTCCAGGAACCTTTCAGGTAAGCCTCACTGTGACCGACAATAGCGGGGCAAGTAGTACCACCAACTTCACCGTTATGGTCATCACCAATACAAGAACAGGGGATTTCCGTGAGGAAACCATTTATTTTCTCATCACTACTCGTTTCTATGATGGCGATCCCGCCAACAATGTGTACTGTTGGGATGATATGACTGCAGGGAACTACCCCAACGATCCTGCCTGGAGAGGAGACTTTGAAGGGATTATCAAAAAACTTGATTATATTAAGGCCCTTGGTTTCTCTGCTATATGGATTACCCCCGTAGTACAAAACGCAAGTGGGATGGACTACCATGGCTACCATGCTATCAATCACAAAAAGGTGGATTATCGTTACAAGAGTTCTCAAGATGCCACAGCTGAAGATAGCTATCGACGCCTCATCCAGGCCGCTCATGCCAAGGGTATCAAAATCATTCAAGATATTGTGCTCAATCATACGGGAAACTTTGGTGAAGAAAACATCTATCCCATGTTCTACCGACGCCAGGCAGAACCTTATAGTAATGCCTTTACAAAAGGTCCTTATACCAATAGATTGCCATCGAATTATGATTCCCTCAGCGCCGGACTTCAATACAGTGCAAGAATAACTGCAATGAAAGAGGACTGGACCGACGTAGATCAGATCTACCACCACGAGAAAAATCTTGGATGGGAGGATTACACTGTCCAAACAGCCCAGATAGCTGGTGATTGTGTGGATCTCAATACGGAAAATCCCGTCGTTGCTCAATACCTCCGTGAGGCATACTATCAATATATTGATTGGGGAGTGGATGGCTTCCGTATCGATACGGTGAAACACATCTCTCGTCTCACATTCAACAAAGAGTTTATCCCTCAGTTTAAACAAAGAGGAGGGGAAAACTTTTACATCTTTGGTGAGGTATGCACTCGCTATCGCGGTATATGGAACTTTGAGAAACCCGTCATCTCCACTCCCTTCTATACCTGGAAAGAATCTGTCAATTATCCGTGGGGTACTCTTGCTCAAAACACCAATTCTACCAAACGTCTCTGGGATGATAATTATGATTCCTCCACAATCGCTCTTCAACCAACAAGTGAGAACCATAAACTCTGGGGACAGTATGGAAACGAGTATCATACCCCTGATTGGTCCCGAAGATCAGGTTTGGATGTGATCGATTTCCCCATGCACTGGAATTTTGCCCGAGCTCGTGATGCCTTTAATCTCGCTGTGGGAACAGACCATTACTACAACGACGCCACATGGAATGTTGTTTACGTGGATTCCCATGATTACGGTCCTGACATGAATACCCGTTACAATGGAAGCCAGGCTGACTGGGCAGAAAATCTTACCCTTATGTTTACGTTCCGGGGTATTCCATGTATCTATTATGGCACAGAAGTAGAATTCAAAAAGGGAGCTCCTTGCGACAATGGAGCCAGTGGTCCCTTGGCTAATACCGGCCGGGCATATTTTGGCGATTACCTTGAGGGAACGGTCTCTGCTTCTGATTATGGAGTCTATACAGCCTCTGGAACGGTAGCAAGTACCCTCTCGTACCCACTTGCCCAGCATATCCGACGCCTCAACATCATTCGCCGGCGAATCCCAGCGCTGCAAAAGGGACAATACTCGACTGCCTATATCTCAGGGGACGGCATGGCATTCAAGAGACGTTACACAGATACCGCTCGTGGCATTGACAGTTTTGTCCTCGTTACTATCTCTGGAAGTGCTACTTTCTATAACCTCCCCGGAGGCACCTATCGGGATGCCATCACCGGGGATACAAAGGTTGTCGCCAATGGAGGATCTCTCACCGCTACCTGTAGCGGACAGGGCAACGCTCGCATCTATGTGCTCAATGGACCAGGAAAGATAGGTGAAGACGGTCCTTACCTCAAACCATGAAAAGAAACAAGGGAGATATGCTATGCAGAACAAAAAAATTTTTGTTGTCCTACTCTTAGGTTTTGCCCCTCTTGTATGGGGCAAAACCCCTCGCCTGGAAACATCAGCAAGCCCTGCCTTAGGCTTTTTTGGGGATGCTCTAGGAGGGGGTATAGTCGTCACGCTTGACTATCCTCTGCTTCATCTCTGGAATATCGACTGGCCTATAAAAACAAGAGGAATCTTGTTTGCAGAGATGAGTGGAAACACCAACTCCTCTTTTTGGAACACCGGTCTGGGAGTGGGTGTGGCAGGCTATTATAGCCTCCCCAATCTCTCAGCTTTCACCCTCGAAGGAGGTCTTGATTTCATCCCGAGTGTGTACGGGTTTGAATTCAAAGTAGGGCAAACAAGGGGAACTCAGAATGGCTTTGGAGTTATTCTGGCCCCTTACGTCGCAGGCAAGTACCTTTTCACACGTTCGTGGGGTATGCGAATGGATATTGCCTATCATGCCGGAATCTATGATAGTTTCTTTGGCTACATACTTTTTAGTATGGGGGTAACCTATGCGTTTTAAGCATATATGGCTTGTCTTTAGTTGGTTAGGAATGCTCTTAGTCGGATGTACCTCATTGGGTGAAAAAGGCAAAGAAAGTTTTCCTGGACTACTCACTGTGGATCCTGTAACCCAAACCTCGATAGAACTTCTCTCACCAACAAATCTGCAATTCTTTTCCTCTTTGGTTATACCCGTGCAGGTTTCTCTTTCAACCCTCTCCAATGTGGATTCCCTTCTTTTCCTCTGGTGTCCAGGAGAAAAGACTGTCACCAATCTCATAGGAATCGACATAGGAAAAAACGGCTCCATCACCATAAGCACCAATCTTCTCCTTTCTCAAGAGGGGACTTATTATTTCTGGGTGAAGGCAATAGTATCGGGAGGTTATACCATCCCCTCTCGTCCTATCCTCATCCAGGCCTACACCAACGTGGCAAAAGTAGCGGCTCCCCTCTTTTCTCCTCTTCCCGGAGAATCGGCCAATCCTCTTTCACTCTCTCTTTCTTCCGCTACCGAAGGATCCACCATCTTCTGGACCACCAATAACTGGAAAAGTATCCATTCCGGAGTTTCTCCTCTTTCACTTCCCCTTGGATTTGGAAACTACGAAGTCAAAGCCTATGCCACCAAGTATGGTTATCTCCAGTCGGATACAGTCGTAGGAAGCTATACCATCCGAGTAGCCCCACCAGAGGTTTCTCCTGGAAGTGGTTCTTATACCTCAAACCAAACCCTGAGTTTTTCCTCTTCCACACGAGAAGCCTCTTTTGTCTGGACGACCAATAACTGGATCACCTCATCCTCTGCTTCTCTTGTCCTTCCTTCTGGTTGGCATATCGTCAAAGCATACGCTACAAAGGATGGCTTTCTTTCTCTTACGAATGTATGGGAATACAGTATTTCCTCCTCTGGAGTAGCGACACCCATCTTTGTTCCCCAGGAAGGGACATACGAAAGTGCCACGCTGGTAACAGCCACCACATCTACCGAAAATGCAGATATCTACCTATCCACCAATGGCATTTCGTGGATAAAAACCAACCAAATCCTCTTGCCTGCGGGGACATGGGTACTCCGGGGATACGCAGAAAAAACAGGAAATCAATCCCTCACCAACCAGAAGACCTATACCATCAATGAAACGCAAGTAGCCTCACCCCAGTTTATGCCCATAGGAGGAACCTACCCCACCAATATCACGGTAACCCTCAGTTGTGCTACTTCAGGAGCAACAATTTTCTGGAGTACTAACAATGGAGCCTCCTGGCAAAATTCCTCCTCCCTCAGCTTGTCAGGAGGAACCTTTCTCCTCCAGGCCTATGCCACCAAATCAGGGCTCTCCCCCTCTCTTACCAATACCGTTTCCTACACCATAGAGGACACCCAAGCCCCTATCCCTGGAGGATCCATCCAGGTCTCGAACATCCAAAACTCCTCTGCTGTTGTTTATTGGCCAGCCGCTTCAGATAATTCTACGTCACAGGCATACCTCCGGTACCTTCTTGTTTACGCCACAAACGCTTCTCTCATTGATACTCTCTTGGAAGTAACCAACGCAAGCAGTAACGTGTCACAGAGAGGATGGACAGAAAATATGACCTCGGCTACCATTTCGAGTCTCCTTGAAAACACTACCTACTACGTCAACGTAGCTGTCAAAGACAATAGTGGGAACACAGCCCTCTATACCTCTACCCCCCTCAGTTTCACAACCTCTTCAGCCAGTCAACCCAATGGACTTTTCATCATCATCTTTTCCAACTGGAATACCACTCGCACCCTTTATCTTCCAGGTGATCATAACAATTGGGACCCAAATTCGGTAACCCTTTCCCACACGGCTGGCTCCACCTCACAAATCACTTTCAGTAACACCATCGTGACAAATATCATCAGCCGGGGATCCTCTTCTACCGCAATAGAATTCAAGGTTATCAACAATGCCAACTGGGTAGATCAATGGGTGTTTACAAGCTGGACAAAAGTGGGTCCAATCACCCTTTATGATTCCGGCAAACAGATTGCTGTAACCTGTGACAACAATGACGTTGTCAGGGTACTCTTTGATGTAGGAAATAGCACCATTACCGCAACGGTAGAAGCTAGGCCATAGCATTTTTCCATACAACCGATAACCACCTTTTCTGGTGGTTATCGGTTGATAATTCAAGAAAAAAATGTATCCCTTGGAGGGTATGTCTCAAGCTCTGTCCATCTTTTCCATATCCTGACCTACCAATTTTGCCAAAGAAACCTCCATGGTCATGCAGAGCTTCTCACCTTTTCCCACAAAAATCTCACTACCCCGATGATGGAAAAGACACTGGTATCGTGTTCTCTTTGCCGTGAGCACGTCCTTTCTTCACAGGAAAACTGGACAATCTGGTGTTTTTTCTTTATACTCAAGTATCCCTTGTGAAGAAGGAGGATGGCTATGAAAAACATCAGTCAATCGCTTTTTTGGTTTGGCTTTATTCTCTTGTTAGGAGGACTGGGTATTGGTATCCTTGACAGAGAATGGAGTCGTTTCTTTTTTCGAAACATCTATCTGGATCGACAAGTGGTCGTAGGGTTTCATCTTTTCATCACCCATGGGCATGTCCTGCTTTTCTCTGTGGTCTCTTTTGTGCTTTCGTTCCTTTTCAAAGAAGAAACACAAAGCTCTCTGGGAACCAGGGTGCTTTTCTGGGTGTATGTGGTGGGAGTAGTGTTCACCCTCAGCTTGGGACTCTACAAAGGTCTCTCTCTCTCCGCCATTGTAGGAAGTGATCCAAGGTTAGGACTCTTCCATGCTGATCGTATGCTTTTCGGAGGAAACGTTATCCTCAGAGGGATTCTTTATACCATTGCTCATCCTTTACTGGCTACAGGACTCATTGGTCTTTTTATGAAGGCATCCAAATACATCACCAAAAATTGACAGAAGTTCTTCGTTTCTCTATCATAAACGGGAGAGACTCCCTTGACGAATATCCTACGGAGGGAATATGTCGGATGAACTGAAAAGACTTGAGGATGTTCTTTCCCTTGTAACATCCGATGAAGCACCACCCATTGTCTCTATTGAGACAGACTCTCTCGGTATTCTTGAGCATACCATGAGGGCTTTCTTTAGGCAATCCTCTCTCTCAAAACGTGTCTTTTTCCTCACCCTCCAGAAAAATCCTTATGAACCCTTTCTCACCCTGGTACGAGAACTTTTTGCTGAGATGTCCTTGGAACAGCGAGATCACTTCTTTTCCCGCCTTTCTCTCCCTCTCTTTGTGAAACAACTGCTTCTCTCTATGATTTTTCAGCCAGAGAACCTCCCCCCTCCATTTTACTTTTGGTATTTTGACAGAGATGAATGCCTTTTCTTCCAGAAAGAAATCCTCAAAGGGCTTCGCGAGATTCTTGTCTTGCTGTATCAGCACCACCACTATGTGATCATCCTTCGGTGTACCAATGAAGCATCCTTTGCTTTTTTTGACTTTGTTTCCTATCTTCTTGAAAATCCTAAATCCCCCCCTCTTTTCCTTTTAATGGATACCCGTCTTGTTCCTCAATTTCCAGAAGAACAATCCCTCGAATGGAATATGCTTTTTCAAAAATATCAAAAGCAGATCTATTCTTTTGAATTCATCTTTTCGGATAATGCCCTTGAAGAAGCCAGTCTCAGTAGTTCCCTTCCCTCGATAGAAGAGGTTTTTCTCCAATTGAAAACAAGTGAGCAATACTGGGCCTGGCGAGATGTCAAAAACCTCGCAGAGTATATCCTCAAACACGAAGACAAACTCTCTTATGAAAAACGTGTAGAAACCTTAACGGCACTGGCTCTTTCGTTAGCAATAGAGGGATCCATAAATGAGGCAATCTTTGCTATGGAAAGAGCTCTTTCCATCCTTCAGGAATACAACCATATTCAGGCTCTGGTACGAGCCCAGATCCTCCAGGCCTACTTTTACCTCAACAAGGATGCGGGTAGAGAGACAGCCCTCAAAATCGCTCGCCACACCGTCCAACTATGCCCTCCTACAGACAAAACTCTTTTTTTGACAACCCAGGGATTGCTCTTTGCCTGTGGGGACTTCTCTCTTCAGGAGTTTAAGCATTTCTATCATTCTCTTGTCCCCGCCATACGAAGACTCCACCCCTTGTTTTATCTTTTTCTCTCGAGTAATTATTATTTTGCTATGATGGTCTCAGACATTCTTTCCGAGGAAAAAACTATCCGTCATCTTAAAAAGAATCTCTCTCTGGCCAAAAAGTATGGTCACCTCTACCGACAGACCTTCTTTCTCCACCATATTGCTATCTTTTATAGCCGCCTCCACGACTACCCAAAGACTGTTCGCTTCTACAAAAAATCCATCCAACTCAGACAAAAACTCGGCGATCTCCGTAAAGTGTGCCATGCCTACAATGGCTTTGGGTATGTGTACTTTGCCGCAGAAAACTTTCATAGAGCCTTTTACTATTACAATCGAGCTATCAAGCTCAATATTGAACTCAGAGACTATCGAGAACTCTGCATGAGCCTCATGAATGTGGTACAGCTGGAGATGATCCTTCACAATTATGATACCGCGGAGGAACTTCTTTCTTTTCTCATTGATCTGAAAAAAGAACTCGGAATCGAATCTCTCCCTATTCATTCCAACACCAAAATCACCACCCTTCATACCTATCTTTTAGAAAAACTCAACAAGTTTGTTCCCTACTACCACCAAGCCAGTGAAATCATTGCCAAAACAGAAGATACTTTAACCTTCTCCTCTCATGAAGAATATGCCTACCTTCAGTGGTTTTTGGCTCGCTACTATCAACGCTACATCAACTCTCAAAAAGTCATTCAAGCCTACGAAGAGGCCCTCTCCCATATCTCACAAGACGAATTCAATTACAATGAAATGGAGATATGGTACGATTATCTGGTTTGGCTCAAGACAAACCAACCCTCTCTTTTCGAAAATCAGAAAAAGCGTTTTCTCGATCGTCTCCAATCCCTCAATCTTTATTACTATCAAAATTATCTTCTTGAGCGTCATGTTCGTCCTACCCGTCATCATTATCCCATCCCCAAGGAACATATCCTTGAGACAGCCCGTTTGTACGCTCAGATAAATCAGGTGCAACATACTCTTGAAACTCTTGATTTTATGAACCAACTTCAAAAAATCCTTTTGAGACAAAAAGACAAAAACACCCTCATCATAGAGTCTCTTCTCCTCATCAGGCGCTATATTCTTGTGGACTTCATTGTGTGCTATCTCGGTTCTCATCGCGACAATTACAAAAATTGGAGTCTTATTTATTCTTCCCATGAGGTCAAACACCTCCCCCCTGACCTCTATGAAAATATCCGGGCGTGTTTTACCACTCATCAAGAGAAACGAATAATTGATCTTGCCGCTCACTATATGAAACTCTTTTTTCCACAATTTCACAGTATCATGTATTTTCCTCTTTTTATTGAAGAGCAGGAGGCTGGGTGTATCTTCTTTGCCAACCGAAAAGAGGACAACGCTTTCTCAGAGCAAACCTTCCGAGAGATGCACATGGCCATCAAGCAAATAAACACCATGCTTGCCAACCTCATTTATGCAGAGATGCTTCACCACACCGCCCAAACAGACATGCTCACCGGCTGTGCCAACCGTCTTGCCTTGAGAAAACGCCTTGAAGAAGAAGAAGAGCGTGTCAAACGCTCTGAAGACTATAATTTCTCTGTGGTGTTTACCGACATGGACAACTTCAAATACTACAACGATACCTTTGGTCACAGTATTGGGGATGCCATCCTCCAAGAAGTGGCTCTTTTCCTCCAGCAGAATATCCGAAAAGTAGATCTCCTCGGACGATTCGGGGGAGACGAATTTGTCCTTGTTCTTCCGGACACCCACCGTCACAAAGCACTTCTTCTTATCCAGAGGCTATATCAAAAAATGCAGCAGACCCAATTCTTTGAAAAGATTCTCTCTCATTATATCCAGGAGCCAATTCCCACAGAAAAATCCCTTTCTATTTCTATGGGTATTGCTGATTACAAACAGGCAGGGAACCTCCAGCGTCTCCTGGAATTCGCCGACATAGCCCTGTATGAAGCCAAGAACCATGGAAAAAACAAGGCGGTAGTTTATCGATCATAAAAAAATTTCACTTTTTTTCCTCAAAAGCGTATTATGTACATAGGAAATACACAACCCAAAAAGGAGGTCGTATGAAAGTCAAACTCTCCCTTCTTGTCATAGGCATAGGACTTGGGCTTTCCCCATTATGGGCAGAAGATACCAACATCACCCAATCACAGACCACACAACCTGCTTCCTCCCCCTTTACGTTTGGGTTTCAGGTAGGAAATATCACTCTTGATGGAACCAACTATCTTTCGCTTCGTCTTCAGCCAGATCTTTCTATAGGCAAGTTTGGCATTGGGTTAGACCTCAATCTTGAGTTTGACCCTCAGTGGAACTTTCGAACTTCAGAATGGAACACCTGGCAGGCTGTCCTTTCCAAGATTCTGTATATCCGGTATGGTGTCAAGGGAGACCCTTTCTACATCAAAGTGGGCAATATTGATGATTTCACCCTCGGGAATGGTTGGATCATGCGGCGCTTCTCCAACATGCGTGACTTCCCAGCCATAAAAAAGTTGGGTTTAGCGTTAGACACGGATTTCAAAATTACTGGCTTCGAATCTGCTGTAGACAATATATGGGATTGGGATATTATGGGACTTCGTGTGTATGTTCGTCCCCTTCAGCCAACCCAGATCTTTCTTCTAGAAAAACTTGAGATAGGTGGCACCGTAGCTGCAGACCTTGATCCTGCCAATCCCACACCACCAGCAGACAAACCCTATCAGTTCAGCGATGGAAATGCCAAACCCGTCACTGTCGTTGGGCTTGATATGGGACTTCCTCTTGTAGATTCTCCATGGTTTACCCTGAGACCATATGCTGATATCGGGTATATTGTAAACAAGGGAACAGGAGAAGCGGTGGGAATACGGGGAGATGTGGTATCGATCATCCCCTATCGCTTTGAGGTCCGTATTCTCCAACCCAGGTTTGTTCCCATCTATTTTGATACGTATTATGAGAGTGTTCGGTCAATCAAGTATGATTCTCTTGAAAATTTCACCAATCACTCGGCAGGATGGGCATTTACCTCTGGCCTTCAATTGATGAAGGGAGCTCTCTTTGTAGACTTTACTATCGAAGATAACTGGGAAGAAACCTCTCTTCCTTCTCTTACCTTGGCTTTGGGAGCAAATAAACAGATCCTCCAACTCTTTGATATTCGGGCTACCTGGACAAGACAAAATATCGCTGAGTGGAATGATGTCTTCAAATACGAAAGCGAGGACTCGCAACTTGGGCTCCTTATCAATTATTATGCGAGCCAAAATCTCATCCTCTCCTTGGTCTATAAACGTACCTTTAAACTTGATGAGAACGGTGTTATCCAGAGTCTCACCACTACCAGTATCAGCACAAAGGTAAGCTTTTAGTGCTGGAAGGAGGTAGGATATGAAAAGATACAGTATCATAACTGGTTTGTTGCTAGCCAGTATGCTCCTCGCTCAAACAGTCAAAATAGGTGCCTTTATTGGGAATTGTGAATATTCTCTCGATGGTCAAACGTGGATGGCCGTAGAATACGGCATGGAGGTCCCTCTTTCAGCCTCTATACGCGTTCCTGGAAAAAATGACTCTCTCGAACTTGTTTGGAATGATGGCTCCTCTCTTCAACTCTTGGGGGCCACCGTCATCCAAGTAGCAAGTCTCCAAAAAGATGCGTCCTCGAAAAACGTGATTAAACTCACGTTGGGAAAACTCTTTGCCAAAATACAAAAGAAAAAGGGAACGGTATTTGAAGTAGAAACAGAAACTGCTGTTGCTGCTGTCCGAGGCACACGATTTGGGGTGAGTTTCACACCGGGAAAGGGTGGCTCTGTTGTGGTCTCCGAGGGAAGCGTTGAGGTAACAGATCCAACACGAACACAAGCCCCCAAGATTGTCAATGCTGGACAGAAACTCTCTCTTCCTCCAACGGTCTCCCCACTCCCCAATCCTCAACCAGCGAAACCAGAAGAGATCAAGAGTTTTGATGAGGAGTATCAAGCCGAACCATCATCTCAACCTTCTCCCCCAGTGGAGGAAAAGACACCGCCCCCCTCACCAAAACAAGAAGCCCCTACTCCCAAACCACGCGGGAGTGGTTTTTCCTTCGATTGGGCCGTAGGGGGAGAGAATATTGATGGCCAACTCTGGAACAAAGTCATTCTCAGTCCAGTTCTTCGATTTGGAGCATTTGGTGTAGGACTCTATATCCCTGTCTACTTCCTCTCGTTTGATGATCTCGGATATCCCTCTCGCTGGTACAATAAGAACGAATGGGATTTTGCTTCTTTTGGGGATAGTCTCCATGATCTTGCTATGAAAATACGTTTCCTTGAGTACCAAAACAAATGGCTTCTCTTCCGTATTGGTTCTCTCCCCAACCTGACCCTTGGTCATGGTATTCTCATTAACAACTATGCCAATGATCTCGAGTTCCCGGCCATTCGCAAGATTGGGGGACAAGTCAAGGTGGACGCTCAAGTCATAGGGTTTGAAGTCCTGACAGGGAACGGTTTTGCCTGGGATATGGCCGGGGGAAGATTGTTTATTCGTCCTTTCGCTGGCAAACCCCTCATCGGAAAACTTGGATTTGGTATCTCAGGGTTTTATGATCGCCAACCAGTTCTTTTCTTCACCAATGAACAACTTGTCTTTGGGTATGCTGCGGATGTTGAGTTGCCACTTTTTGAAATAAGCGATAGCCTCTTCATGGTAATCTATTCCGATATAGCTACCCTCGGCTATCAGGACAAAGTCCTCAATCTCTCAACTAATGCCAAGGGATTTGGATGGGCAAGTGGTTTACGAGGAAGCCTCGTAATCCTTGATTTCCGTGCCGAGTATCGCTACCTTCAGGATGGGTTTATCATCAATTATGTGGACACCAGTTATGATGTGACCCGACCAAAAAAATATGAGAGACTTTTATTCAGCAAAGAAGAAGACTATTCAGGATTTCTTGTCGAGGCAGGCAAAACCTTCAAAGGTCTTGGTTGGATAAAACTTCAGTATGAGCACCTCTTCCCTCTCGTGGAAACCAATATCTCCGTGAACATGAACACCCTTCACATAGAAGCCGGGATTGAGAAGGGAGTACTTAAATGGGGGTATGGTTCTGTGGCATACGATAGAGCAAACTTCAATCTTGGAGATCTTTTTACCTCTTTCCCTGGTGATGGAAGTATTGTGAGCGCCTCGGTGTTTTACGCCATTTCTCCAGGGGCATTCCTTGGCATCCAGTTCAAAAGATACTACACCATCGATCTCATTACCGGAAATCTTACCGCCAAGGACACCTTTGGTCTCACAACCCAAATGGGATTCTGAGAAAACACTCAAAAAAAAGCCGCCCGATGAATCGGGCGGCTTTTCTGTCTTGGTAGGATCTACTTGTATATGTTGTAGAAAGCAGCCTTGCCAGGATAGATGGCAAACTCACCAAGCTCCTCTTCAATACGGATAAGCTGATTGTATTTGGCAATACGGTCGGTACGAGAGAGAGAACCTGTCTTGATCTGGCCTGTGTTAAGAGCCACCACCAAGTCAGCAATGGTAGCATCTTCTGTTTCTCCGCTACGATGAGAAACCACCGCTGTAAACCCAGCCTTCTGAGCCATCTGAACAGCATCGATTGTCTCCGTCACGGTACCAATCTGATTGAGTTTAATAAGAATCGAGTTGGTTGCCTTGGTTTGAATACCCTTCTTGAGAATAGAGGGGTTTGTCACATACAAATCATCACCTACAATCTGGATCTTATGTCCCAGAAGCTTGGTAAACTTCTCATATCCCTGCCAATCATTCTGATCAAAGGGATCCTCGATAGAAATAATTGGATATTTCTCCACCCATTTTGAAAGAAGCTCAATCATCTCATCAGTAGAGAAAATCTTGTCAGGGTTAGACTTCCAGAAACGGTATCCCTTCTTTCCACCCTCTTCAAAGAGTTCAGAAGAAGCACAGTCCATAGCAATAGCAAAGTCCGCATCAAGACCTGCCTTGTAACCAGCCTTGTCAATAGCCTCAAGAATATACTTTAGTCCTTCTTCGTTATCGATATCGGGAGCAAAACCACCCTCATCACCTACTGCCGTATTCTTGCCTGCTTTTTTGAGGATAGATTTAAGATTATGAAACACCTCGGCAATCATTTCGACAGCCTTTTTGAGACTATCTGCTCCTATAGGCATCACCATAAACTCTTGAAAATCTACCTTGTTGTCTGCATGCTTTCCACCATTGATGATATTGGCCATGGGAACAGGCATAATCTTCGCATTGGTCCCCCCAAGATACCGATAGAGAGGCAACCCAAGGTAATTTGCCGCTGCATGGGCTACAGCCATAGATACCCCAAGAATAGCATTTGCTCCAAGCTTGCTTTTGTTCTCTGTCCCATCAAGGTCTATCATGATTCTATCAATCTCTACTTGATTGAGGGCATCAAGCCCAACAATCTCTTCAGCAATCGTATTGTTCACATTTTCAACGGCTTTCAAGACACCCTTGCCCAAGAGACGATTTTTGTCTCCATCGCGCAACTCCACTGCTTCTCTCTCTCCCGTAGATGCCCCACTTGGAACTGCCGCGCGACCCATCGTACCATCTTCAAGCACCACCTCTACTTCTACTGTTGGATTACCACGGGAATCAAAGATTTCTCTCGCATGTACATCAATAATTGTTGACATATATATCCTCCTTCTGTATTCTCTGGCTCAGTCAAAACCGGCATTATTATACCGAAAGAAAAAAAACCTGTCAAATAAAACCTTTCAAATTCCTTTGACAAGATGTTCAAGAAGGATCTTCAATCCAATTCCAATAAGCACCACCCCTCCCACCCATTCAAACCTTTTTTCTTGAAAAGCAAGAGAAAATGATTGCAGCCGATGTCCTACATACACCCCCAGAAAACACACAAGAAACGTGATAAGCCCTATGATCAACGCTGGAAGGACAATGGCCTCTCCCAAAACCCCAATCGTCACCCCTACAGCTAGGGCATCAAGACTCGTCGCAATACTCATCATAAAAAGTACAGGCAGCTCTACACAACTTTTTTTCTCACATTCTTCAGAAAAAAAAGACTCCCATATCATCTTGCCCCCAACATACCCTAAAAGCCCAAAAGCTATCCAGTGCTCCCACTGTTGAAGAAGGCTTGCCAACTGAAAACCAGCCAGCCATCCTACAAGCGGCATCAGGGCCTGAAAAAAACCAAACGCAAACGCAATACGAAAAGCATGTTTCCACTGCATTGTTTGCATGAGAAAACCATTCGCCAAAGAAACCGTTAACGCATCAAGAGACAACCCCAAAGCAATACCAATGAGTGTCCACCATTCCACGTTACCCTCCAAGATAGGCTCGTTTCACCTCAGGGTTATCAAGAAGTTCTTGACCACTTCCCGAGAGAACAAGTCTCCCTGTTTCCAAAACATACCCTCGATGCGCAATCTTGAGGGCCTGCTTGGCATTTTGCTCCACGAGAAGCACAGAAAGCTTCTTTTCCGTATTGAGCTTGGTAATAATCTCAAATATCCTTTGTACCATAAGAGGCGCAAGACCCAGGGCTGGTTCATCAAGAAGAAGAAGCTCCGGTTCAGCCATCATTGCTCGACCAATAGCAAGCATCTGAAGTTCTCCCCCTGAGAGATACCCCGCCCGTTGATGAGCCCTATCCTTCAGTACAGGAAACCATTGATAAACCTCTTGGAGATTCTTTTCTATACGCTTTTTGTCCCTCTGAAGAAAAGCCCCCATCTCCAAATTTTCCCTCACCGTCAACTCAGGAAAAATCCCTCTCCCCTCTGGGACAAGGACAAGCCCCTTCCCTGGCAAAAGATGCGTCGGAGTACTCACCGTATGAGATCTGTCAGAAAAAACCTCAAAAATCACCTTCTCCTTGTAAAGGATACTCCCCTCCGCAAGGGACTCCAACCCCATAATTGCCTTGAGAAGGGTGGTTTTTCCGGCACCATTGGCCCCAATAAGAGTCACAATCTCACCCCGAAAAACCACAAGCGATATCCCCTTCAAGGCCTGAATGCCTCCATAATGAACATGGGCATTATCGACTCGGAGAATACTCTCTCTCATGATTCTCTCCCAAGATAGGCCTCTACCACCTGGGGGTGTGCCTGAATTTCTTTTGGTGTGCCAGAAGCAATCTTTTGGCCATAGTTGAGAACGGTAATAGTATCACAAATATTCATCACCAGTTTCATATCATGCTCAATAAGTACCACCGTAATCCCAAGGTCACGGATTCTCCTAATCAGGCCCATCAACTCCTCTGTTTCTACAGGGTTCATCCCTGCCGCCGGCTCATCAAGAAAAAGAAGTTTCGGTTCCATGGCAAGGGCCCTGGCAATCTCCACTTTGCGCTGAATCCCATAGGGAAGATTCCCAGGAAGTTCAGCATGATACTTTTCTACCCCTACAAACTCAAGCCACTTCCAAGCATTTTCATAGATGTCTCTTTCTTCATTTCGAGAATTCACCAAGGCATAGAAGGCATTCAATACGCCAAGGGGCCCGCTAAAGGGATGCGTTCCCTTGAAATGCCTACCAATCATCACATTCTCAAACACATTCAGCTCGCGAAAAAGTCGAATATTCTGAAAGGTACGAGAAATTCCCAACCTTGCAATACGGTATGCCGGCCAACCGGTAATATCTCGTCCCTCAAAAAAGACAAACCCTTCCGTCGGTTCATCAAGACCAGTGATGGTATTAAACAAGGTTGTCTTGCCTGCTCCATTGGGACCAATCAACCCAGTAATTGTCCCTCCTTCAACCTCGAAGTCTACATCATTAACGGCTACAAGCCCCCCAAACTCTTTGCGAAGACATGAAGTATAGAGGAGTTTCATGAAGACCTCCTCTCAAGAATGTTAGCCACCTCTGTCTCATATGAGATCCGCTTTCGTCCCAGCACCCCTTGAGGTCTGAAAATCATCACTACAATCAAAAGAAGCCCAAAAAACATCTGATTAAACTGAGCGGGAATCACACTTGTGAGTCCCATTAAACGCGGGGCTTCGGAAAGAAGCACCAAAACAAGGGTACCAAAAAGAGCCCCCAGAGAATTTCCCAATCCCCCAAGGACCACCATACAAAGAATGAGAATAGAAAGCATAAAATCAAATGTCTGGGGAGCCACAGCTTGATTGTACACTGCCCAAAGAGAACCAGCCACACCCGCAAAAAAAGCTCCTATCATAAAAGCCACTACCTTGTACTTCACCGCGTTAATTCCCATCGCTCCAACTGCAATCTCATCCTCACGAATAGCCTCAAGTGCCCTTCCAAAACGAGAATGAACCAGACGCCGAATAAAAAGGTACGTAAACAACACAAAAACCGCGTACAAGAGAACATACCCAAGACTCGTATCATACCCAAACTGAATCCCAAAGAGTTTTGGTCCAGGAACCCCATTGATCCCATTTGGTCCCCGAGTGAGACTATCCCAATTGATGATGACATTCTTCACTACCTCACCAAAACCCAACGTGGCAATTGCCAAATAATCCCCCCTGAGCCGCAACGTAGGAAGCCCCACTAAAAACCCCAATCCAGCCGCCAAGATACCACTAAGCCCTAACACCACCCAAAAGTTCCATCCTCCCATGGTTGTTCCAATAGCCGTAGTATATGCCCCCACAGCAAAGAATGCCGCATGACAAAGAGAGAGAAGCCCCGTATACCCAGCAATCAGATTAAGGCTGAGAGCCAGAATAGCATAGATCTCTATGTAAATCATCAAAAGAAAAAGAAAATTCAGCATTATACCTTCTCCCGTTCTTTTTTTCCCAGCAATCCCGATGGACGAAAGAGAAGTATCAAAATGAGAATAGTAAATGCCACCGTATCTCGAAGCCCTTGAGGGATACCCAATGCCGCCACACCAAACGTCTCAATCACCCCCAACAGTATTCCCCCTATCATGGCACCCGTAATATTGCCAATCCCCCCAAAGACCGCGGCCACAAAAGCCTTCAGACCAGCAAGCGTCCCCATCGTAGGATAAATCTTGATCTCAAGAGCCACAAGCATACCAGCGGCTGCCGCCAATGCTGACCCAATTGCAAAAGTCAGGGAAATAATAAAATCCGTATCTATTCCCATCAGCTTTGCCACAAACATATTTTGGCTTGTTGCCCGCATTGCCTTGCCCAAGCGAGTATACTCCACAAAAATCTTGAGCGCGACCATAAGCACGAGCGCAGAAACCACAATCAGGATTTGATGCGGGGTTATTGCCACTGTCCCAAGAAAGAGAGTGTCATTCACAAAAGGATAATCAAGCCGTTTTGATTTTGTTCCAAAGAGAAAGGCTGCCAGATTCGAAAGAATGATTGAGACCCCAATCGCACTCAAAAGTGGCGCAAGACGAGGAGCCCGACGAAGGGGCTTGTAGGCAAGCTTTTCTACTGTCATCCCCAAAAGGGCACTCACAACCATTGCCCCTACCATAGCCACAAGAAATAACCCCAAAGAAAAAGGCTGAAGGTGTTCTCCATTAAGGCCAAGGTAGAAAAAATACCCCGCATATGCCCCCATCATCAAGATTTCCCCGTGAGCAAAATTGATAAACTTGAGAATACCATACACCATAGTGTATCCAAGGGCTATCAGGGCATAGATACTTCCAAGAGTGATACCATTCACCACGTGTTGCCCTATCTCTGACCAAGAAAGATGAAAAAGTGTCATAGTTGCCCTTCCTTACCTAAAAAATAAAGACAACCGGACGGCATAAAGCCGTCCGGAGATCATATTACTTCACCTCAACAAGCTTGCCATTCTCCACCTTGTACACAGCGGTTTGCTTGTAGGTCTTGTTCTTGGCATCAGCAACGAAAATACCCACATTCTTAATAGCATCACCAGAAGGCAAGAACGTGATCGTTCCAGAGACACCTTGATACCCTTGAAGTTTCAAGAGAAAATCACGAATTTTGGTGCGATCAATCTTGCCATCAGAAGAGGCTTCATACGCACTCTTGATAGCCAGCAAAAGCACCTTGAAGGCATCATAGGCATTGATAGCAAAGGCATCAGGATCCTCACCATACTTTTGTCGATAGGTTTTCACGAAATTTTCTCTCAGAGGGTTCTTGATCCCGCTCTCGTCAGCTGAATTAGAAAAGATCACTCCATCAGCAAGATCTTTGGCAAGGGTGAAAATCTCAGGATTAGAAAATCCATCGGCAGAAAGAATCTTCACCTTCAATCCAAGCTGCTTGGCCTGCTCAAGGATCTGGGCCATCTCAGCCACATAGTTAGGGATATAGAGGGCTTCCGGCTTAGCTTCCTTGATCTTGGTGAGTTGGGTTTTGAAATCCTTATCACCCTGGACTCCTGTTTCTACAGCCACAACCTGGCCACCACTTGCCTCGTACACCCGCTTAAAATCCATCGCAAGCCCTTGGCTATAGTCATTCTTAATATATAGGATAGCCACTTTCTTAATACCAAGCTTCTCTGCCACGTAGCGACCAAACACCTCTGCCTGAAGCTGATCAGACAACACATTCCGGAAGATAAAATCTCCCTTCGCCGTCACATCCTTGTGTGTAGCGGATTGAGAGAGCAATACGACCTTGGCTGCCTGAGCCTTTGGAGCAATGGCCAGCGCACACGAAGAAAACATAGGACCTACAAACCCATAAATCTTGTTCACACCATACAGCTTCTCAAACGCAGCATTGGCCTTCTCTGGCTTGCCTTCATCATCCTCTACATAAAGCTTCACAGGAAGCCCACCAATACCGCCCTGGCTATTCACCTCTTCAAGGGCAATTTGAACAGCCTGAAGAGAGAGCTTCCCATAGTTCGCCGCATCACCAGTCAATGGTCCAATAAACCCAACGGCAATCTCCTTGGGTTTGGACGCACACCCAAAAACCAACAACACAAACCCGAGAGAAAAAAGTAACTTCTTCATCCTTCTCCTCCTTTCGACATAAAACATTCTTTCGTGTTTATTATAAAGAAAAAGAAATATTTTTCGCAAAAAGTTCATTACAAACTTCGCCTTGGCAGGTGCCAATCATAGGTGATTGCCAAAATGCGCCCCACAAAAATCAAAAACACTACCACCCCCAAACTCACCACCCGTGAAATCCCTCCATGAACAAACACATAGTACAGAATCGATCCACCAATACAGAAAGACGCATAGATTTCTTCTTTGAGAACAGAGGGAATCTCACTCACCAGAATATCTCGAAGCATCCCCCCTACTACCCCTGTAGAGGTACCCATAATCACCACCCCCAGGATCCCAAGAGAGGCTTCTATCCCCTTTTGTGCCCCAACAACCGTAAAAACAGCCAATCCCAGTGCATCAAAATACCTCACCCATGTTGTAAGATTCTCTATTCTCTTGCCAAAAAAGTATGTAACCACTGAGGCCACAATAGCATAGATGAGATCGTTCTCCTGCTGGAGAGCCGTTGGCACCTGATCCAAAAGCACATCCCTCACTATCCCCCCACCAAGGGCTGTTAAAATACCCAGAACCACAACCCCCAAAATGTCCAGAGAATACTTCATCCCTTTCATGGCCCCAGAAATCGCAAATGCCACAATTCCAACAAGATTCAACACAAAAAGAACAAGACTCATCTCTCCCTCTCTTTCCAATGCGATGATTATACCATTGTCTCCCAAAAATGTCAAATCTCAAAAATAGGGTGATATTGCCTGTGAAAAATACCCCTTTTCATTTTCACAAAAATGACACCCCATATTCTTTATGGGACATTCCATCCTCACAAAACATGAGATGCCATGGGCAACATCAAAAGTCCTCTCTTGTTCAAGGATCTGAGAAAATTCTTCTCTCTTTCCCAGTTGCCCGTTTCCCTCTTCCCTCTCCCCAACGATACCCACCAAGACAAAATTTGATTTTTTCTCCCTCTTTTTGTATAATAAAAAGCGTTGATAAAATAATCGAAAAAATCTCTAAGGAAAACACATGGATCCAGTGCTTCTTCATCTTCTTAAACACCAGGGGGTATTTGTTTCGGGGATGAAAATCTCCCAAGAAGCTGGCCTCTCGCGCACGGCAGTGTGGAAACACGTGCAAGGCCTTAGAGCTGAGGGTTATGGGATAGACTGTATCAAAAAGAAAGGCTACCGACTCCATACCCTTCCCACCAATCGTTGGATTGTTGAAAAACTTGCCCTTTTTTCTCGTTATCCCCTCGAGTGGTTTTACAAGCCTGAAGTGGACTCCACCAATCTTTGGGCAAAAGAGGTGATGGTCCGATATGAAAAACCTTCTGTTTTTTTTACTGACAAACAATTTGCTGGACGAGGGCGACTTGGACGTCAATGGGAGTGTGAAACTGGCAAGGATATAGCCTTTTCCTTGGGGATTCCTCTCAATACCGATGTGTGTCATTACTATCAGTATACTATCATGATGGCTCTTTCTGTTTACCGAGTCCTTCTCCCTCTTACCAATACCACAGTACAGATCAAATGGCCAAACGACATCTACGTCAATGGAAAAAAGCTCTGTGGTATTCTTACTGAAATGCTCACCGAAGAGAATCGCCTTCGAAGCTTGATTCTCGGTGTTGGTATCAATATTAATTCAACCCCCTCTCTTCCCCAGGCAGTCTCCCTCAAGACCCTCACAGAAAAAGAATTTGACAGACACATTATCCTTGCAGAGATTCTCAATACCTTTTTTGATCTTGTTCACACCTACGGCCAAGGAGATTTTTCCCAGATCTATGAGGAATGGCGAAGTGTCTTGATGGGACTTGGACAAAAAGTGCGTATCGATACCGGCCAAAAGGTTATTGAAGGGATTTTCCTTGATATTAATGAACAAGGGATAGCCATCATCCAAACAGACCAAACCATAGAAAAAGTGTACTCCGGAGATCTTTTTCTTTCCCGATCATGACAGCATGGGCATGTCTCTTTGCACCCTCCCCTGCAAGTATCGAGATTCTCTCTTTTGATCTCCCTCCTGGGCTCCCTCAAGGACTGAGGATTTACTTCAAGCCCTTCGGGATTGACCGTACTCTCCCACTTTTTGTAGAAAATGAAAAAACAGACGAGATACTCTCCCATTTTTTCGCAAAACCTCACCCACTTTTCCCTCGTGGTGTCCATCTACAAAAAAAGAACTCTTTTTCTTCTCCTCTCTCTTTTCAAAAGTATTTTTTTCTCCGTTTTTCAGGCCATTGCTTTCATTTCGTTTTGGGATTCTCTCCAGAAGATCTTGAGGCACTGATCCATCTTCTTTCTGGCAAAGCGGCCTCTTCTCTTGAGAGAGATACCCTTCTGGAAGAACTTTCCCATTGGTTTCAGGCTGCTCTCACACGCCCTCCCCTTAATTTTGAAACATTGATCACCTCTCTTTCTGACCGCAACCTCCAATGGCTTCTTCAGTGGATGCTCTCTCAACATATTGTTTCTGTGGATATGCTAGCCGCCTATATCTGGAGTCTCGAGGAAAAGGGAAAACGTCTTGTGGATAATCTCTCCCAGAGTATCCGTCATCACGTTGTAGAACTCATGGCAGCCTACAGAAGGGAAAGAAGTTATCGCTGGGCTGATGAGGTACGATACCTCATCCACCACAATCTCTTTCGTCATAGTGGTCCTCTCGTGTCCCATATTGCTATATTGAGGACATATTCAGATCTTCGCAGACAACAAACCGCCGAAGACTTGGTAAGATTCCTTCAGGGGGCTGATCACTGGCACGCTTCCCTTTCTCACCTCCCCCGTTCTCTGCGGGAAAGGTATGCAAGCCTCATCCCCTCACGGTTCATTGCTGCCTATGGGAGTTTTGTTCCAGAAGAGGTTTTTCTCTCTTGGTGGCACGACGTGATCTCCAAACGAGGCCTTGCTATTCTTCGAGAAGATCGGCTGTGGTGGATCAGCCAACCCATGGAAAAACGTGCTTTCGAAGCCATGGAGTTTCTTAAACAATGGTTTCTGCTCGAGGCAAAGGAGATTATCCGCCAAGAAGAAGTGCCTCTGGTACTTTCCACCCTCACCTCTTCCTGGCAAATAGAGATCATCACCTATGAGATTGGGGTGGCTGCCTGTCTTTACGCCATTAAGCCTTTTGAAACGCCGACTGATTTGCTCCCTCCTATCCTTTGCCATCTTCTTGAAGATATTCGTTCAAAAACACTGACCTTTCACAATTGGGGGGACTATCGTATTCCCGAGTCTCAGGAGGCATTTTTGAAGGCTATTTATGTTTTGCGACGGCTTGGCCGATTATAATATGACAGGCCAAAACATAGAGAAGAAAAAGGGGACAACAATGATTATCCCTCCTTTTTTGAGGGAGATCTTGAATCATCTCACAGAGGGAGCCTACATCCTTGACCAATCCCGTACTATCCTCTTTTGGAATCCAGCAGCCGAAAAAATAACCGGTTTCCAAGCCGAAGAGGTCGTAGGAAAATCCTGCAAGGACAACATCCTCCGTCATATTGATGACAAGGGAAGAAATCTCTGTGAAGACGGCTGTCCGATGCTTTGCATTCTCTCGGGAGAAAGGTTCATTGAAGCTGATGTCTTTCTCCATCACAAAAAGGGCTATCGTCTCCCTGTTCATGTGAAAGGGATCCTTTTTCCATCCACACTCTTTCCCACTTTGAACCATCCCACGGAAAACGTGGCTATTGAACTCTTTTTTCCCTTGTGGCAGGAATTTTTTATCCCAACTGAGGCCCTCATCCGCCTCGCTCTCAATGATCCCCTCACAGAAACCCTCAACCGACGAGGGCTTGAGAGTCTTTTCTACTCTCGACTTCAAGAAATGCTTGCTTTCAAAAAACATATAGGCCTTCTTTTCCTTGATGTGGACAACTTCAAGCAGATCAACGACCATTACGGGCATAGCATGGGAGACAAAGTACTTTTCAATACTGCTTCCACCCTCAAGCATACCCTTCGTCCTTTTGATCTTCTCTGTCGATGGGGAGGAGAAGAGTTTGTGGTGGTTGTCTTTTTGGATACCCTTGCTCACCTCCCAAAGATTGCAGAACGTTACCGAAGTCTTATTGCCTCTCAATTTATTGAAGAAGGTGATCTTTGTATCACTGTCACTGCTTCCATTGGTGCTACGTCTGTGTCTCCTCCGGAAAGTTTAGAAAGCGCCATCCAGCGGGCCGATCATCTCATGTATCAGGCAAAACAAAGAGGTAAAAATCAAGTCGTATGTGACATCACTGAAGAGGGATAATACGCCCCCCTTGGGAATACTTTTCAAGAAACTCTACCACCTCAACCACAAGCCTTGGTTTGACAAAAGCCATCGTTCCAATCTCAAGAAGCCTTGCCCCTGCCAGAAGAAACTCTGCCGCATCCTCCCCTGAGGCAATGCCACCACTTGCCACAACCGGGATACTCACCGCCTGGGCCACACGATACACATTCGCGAGGGCAAGGGGCTTCACCGCTGGACCAGAAAAACCTGCAAATTTTTTTGCAAACACAAACGAACGTTTTTGACTATCAATAGCCATTCCCAAAAAAGTATTGGAAATTGTGACTGCATGGGCTCCCGCTCGTTCTGCTTCACGAGCATTGGCCACCATATCATGCTGAGGGCTCAACTTGACAAACACAGGAATCTCCACCCTTTCTCTCACCGACGCTACAATACGATACACATGCTCACTTCGAGCGTCAAAAGTCATCCCTCCTGCATGCACGTTGGGACAACTGAGATTGAGTTCAAGGGCAGCAATTTCCCGGATACGCGAAGCCCTTTGAGAGAGAAGCGCAAAATCCCCCTCATCATCACCGGCAATACTCACAATCACATGCGTCCCCCAGGACACAAAAGGATTATTCTCTTTTATCCGTCTTTCGAAAGCATCAAATCCCTCATTCTCAAGTCCAATGGAATTTAAAAGCCCTGCTGGTGTTTCATACAACCTGGGAGGAGGGTTCCCTTCACGAGGTTGAGGGGTAAGCGTCTTCAGAACCACACCCCCCAAAAGACTATAGTCATAAAAATCCGCAAAGGATTCTCCCATACCGAACGTTCCCGACGCTGTGAGGACTGGATTTTTGAAAACCAAAGAACCTACAGAAGTCTCATACATACTTTTGCTCCTTATGGAAACCATTTTCTCCAAAATTCTTTGGTTGAGACCCACTTGTCCGCAATGGTAACAAGCCAACTCTCTACATGGCAGGGCCAATACCTTCCAAGGGGCCACATATGAGAGAGGATAATATTTCTTTCCCGACGAGTCGCGGCATAAAACCTCACCGCATGACGAGAAGACTCCCGAGGGTGTTCAAAAGCGTGGAGTTTTCCACTTACCGGTCTCTCCCTTCGCCAATCATAAAAGAAAAAATCATGCAAAAGTGCTCCTCGGATAAGCGCTTTTTTTCTCATGCGCCAAAAAGATAACCGTTCTATTATCTTTCCAAGGCGATACGCCACCCTTGCCACCCGAAGATTGTGATAAAAAATACTTCTCTCATGATGTCGAATATGTTTCAAACGCCGATAGATTGGTTTTTTCACTACAGCATAGGTATGCCTACCCAATACCATTATCCCCCCTCACACTCACTCCTTGGGAAGAAACCGCTTCACAAAGTCACGAAAAGACTCTGGAAACTCCTTTATCTTTTCTCGAAACTGTCTCGCCAAATGAGGAAAGGCATGAAGCGGTTGGAAAAGATGACGAAAATATCTCTGTGTATCACGAAGCGAAAGAGAAGGAAACAAAATCTTCTCCGGCAACTGAACAAGATTTTCTTTCAGATGGGTGATCCATACAGCATACCGCTGGTACATTTTGGCCGAAAACCAGAAATCTACCACTAAATACATACTCAACCAGCCGGTAAGAAGCCATCGCCATTCAAGAGAAAGCATTTCCAAAAGCGAGAGAAGAAATGGTTGAATCCATACCACAACAATCACCGATAGTATCCCCCACACCACACTAAAATAAAGACAAATCCTCCCATGGAGGTGAAATGGTAACTCACTATAATCCCACAACTTGAGATGAAAAATCGTCTCAGTAAACCACCCAGCCACATATTCCACCACTGAGGGCAACACAAGAATCAGCACCCATGCCCAGATCCCCCACTGATCAAAAGGCAAAAGAAGCGTTACGAGATAAATTCCCACCCCTCCAAATCCATAAACTGCCACAAAAGGCCCCTGAAGAAACCCTGGATTGACAAGCTTTCGCTGTTGAAAAGAACGAAACACAGTTTCTAAAAACCATCCCGCAAAAGCCATCGCTGAAAAATACAAAACCAACGTCGAAAAAAACTGCATATTCCCTCTTTTCTCCCTTAGTATGATACAACAAAAAAACGTTTCTTACAAATTTTTGAAAGAAAAAGGGCCTGTCGATCTCACAGGCCCTCCTTTGGTCTTCTTATTTCCCTTCTGTTACCATGGGAGGAATTTTAAACACCTGCCCAGGATAAATGAGATCAGGATCCTTGATCTGATACTTATTCGCACGCCAGATCATGGGCCACAACCAATACCGCTTATCATACATATAGCCCGCAATCTTCCACAGACAATCCCTATTGGAAGGATTAAGCTTCACCGTATAGGTGGCCGCTTCTTCCATAGCAAGAAGCATATCTGCTAACCGGATAGCCTCTCGCGCATAATCTATAGCATCCAGGTATTCTTCTTTTGCATAGGCCTCTTCGGCAAGCTTGATATATTTTTCCACCAGGGCATCGTTAACCTCCTCTGTGGCCTCTACCCCTACTGCCAAATAGACGAAATTGGCTTCAGGAAGATAACTACTCCCCTTACTTCCTCGACGTTTTCTGAGCTCTTCAAGTTTCTTCTTTGCTTCGTCAATGTATTGCTCAGCTTTTTGCTTCTGGGTGGCTGCATCCTCTCCCCCAGGACGAATCCGTCTCTGCTGCTGGCTAGAGATTTCTCTTTGGTAGGCTTGTTCAGCTTTGGCAACCGCTCCATCAATCAGGGCCGAGGCTTGTTGGGCAAGAGCAATGGCTTCTTCCAAGTCACCTTTCGAAAGAGCCTCTTTGGCTCTCTGCAGAATCACCGCTGCATCCGACAGCTCTTTCGAAGCATAGGTTTTCACAATATCACGATTCTCAGCAGCATAGTACTTATCCTGGGCTGAGGTCACAGCAGCTGTCGCTTGTTCCACATCAGCCACCAACTTCTGAGCTAACGGAGCCAGTTTCTCATACAACTTAGCCCCCTCCTGATAGGTAGCATCGGGATCTTTCTTGGCATATGTCGCCTCAAAAGAACTAAAAGAAGACACCGCGTCCTTGTAAGCTTCAGGAGCCCTCTTTTCACCAAAGTTATCTCGAATTTGGTTCATAAGCGCTACATTCTTTTGATAAATATCTTCTGCCCGTCGTTCTCTCGCCAATTTATAAGCCTCTTCTGCTTTTTGTTTCGATGAGAGTGCTTTTTCCTTGGCTTCTTTGTTTTTCTTGCCTTCTACAAACTTGTTGGCGGCATCATAATCATTCTGAGCAGCAGCAAGTTCCGACGAAGCAAATAACGACGCATCAACTGCCCGCGCTTTTTCTATAGCTGCCTTGGCCTCTTCCAATTCCTTTTTGGGAACAGAAGAACAGCCCGTAAACCACAATGCTATAAGCACAATCAGACTTCCAGTTATCAATTTTCTCATATTTACCTCCCTTGCGAGAATTCTCTATCTTCATTCTACCATAAACACAAAAAAAAAACAAGTCTTTTGAGAAGATTTTTTGAGATTTTTTTAAGAAACACCAATACAACCCCAAAAAGCAAAAGGGCCGGAAAATCCGGCCCTCTTACCCCCACGGGGACTCGAACCCCGGCTGCAGGGATGAAAACCCTGTGTCCTAACCCCTAGACGATGGGGGCATACTCAAAGAGGCATATAGTATAGCATACTTTTTGGATTTTGTCAAGGGGAAAAATACACCATCGGAGAGGGTGGGATTCGAACCCACGGTACGCCAAAAAGCGTACATCTGATTTCGAGTCAGACCCAATCGACCACTCTGGCACCTCTCCAAAGAGATAAAAAATACTGTCCGTCTCTTTATGGTGAGAGAATTTTGCCTGATGTAACCAACCCAAAACCAATAGATTTACCCCGCAAGCTCCACACCACCACAGGTTTTTTGAAACCTTCGCTCTCCGCGAAGGTTTCAAAAAACGCGCCCAAGAGGAATCGAACCTCTGGCCTTCAGATCCGCAATCTGACGCTCTATCCATCTGAGCTATGGGCGCACATCATTCTTCCTTAAAAAACAATGGGGGAAGCGAAAAAAAGAAAAGAACAGCCCACAGGCTATTGTAGAGCCACTCCCCAAAAAAGACAAAGAGATAGCCACTACTCCACACCCATTGTCCTTTTATTATAAAGGAAAAAAGGGAAAAAATCAAGTACTTCATCACCGTTATCCAGAAGACAAAAAAGAGAAAACCACGAAACGTATCCACAAAAAACTTCTTCTGATATGGCCCAACGAACCATGCAACAAAGGTATAAAGAAACGCATGAAAGCCAAACCAGCCCCCCGTCAATGTATCCACAACAAGCCCAACACCAAAACCCACAATCTCAGCCATAAATCTATCCCGAAAAATCGAAAAGAGAGCAAACACCACCAGTAACAGGTCTGGAATCACCTGATACACCTGAAACACATGGCTACACTGAAGCGAAACCACAAGAAAAAGAAAAATCCCAAACCACACCCACCGAAGCCACGGTCTATTCACGATTTCCCCCCTCTTCTTGAGGTGTCCACTTCAACACAAAAAGTGACTGCGCTTGCATCACATGAAAGAACGGCTTCACATACAAGCGTTTAAAAAACTCCTGTCGAAGTGAGGTGGTAATACCCACCACCACCCCTATACCAAATCCAGGAGGAAAAATATCACTCTCAGAAGTAGTACTCACAACATCCCCCACTTCTACAAGCGCTTCATTAGGAACATACGACATCACACAATACTGGTGCCACCCTCCCTGACCACTCACCACTCCAAGCGCCCCATTTGACAGCATGCCACCCATGGAAAAGTTCTCAGAATAGAGAAGCTCAACCACAGAGGTAAACACATTGACTTCAACGACCTTCCCAACGACATAAAAACCATGTTCTTTGGTATATCCAATGAGGGCTGAATCTCTCCTTACCCCATCACGTATGCCACGGTCAATAAGAATTCTCGACGAGGTTACGTCAAGGCTTTTATTAATTATTCGTGTATAGAGGGATTCATACGTCACCCGTTTCTTGATATCAAGAATTGTCCGCAAGTCCTCGTTTTCTTTCTCAAGCTGGGAAAGAAGCAAAAGTTTTGTCTGGAGCTCTCGAATCTCAGTCTCTGCCTCACTGAGGGATTTCTGTGCCTCTCCCACTGCCACTATCCTTTGGGCTGCCTCCCCCACCACACGGACACTCGTTGACCATGCCCACTGAAAAGGATACAGAAAAAAAAGAAATACCGAACGGACAGTAACCTGGGGAATCTTTACCTCCCATACCATCAAAGCCACAGAGATACCACACAAGAGAAACATGGTCAAAAGCGTACGCCGACGAGTAAACGTCAACACTGGCATGAAAAACCCTCACCTACAGGTTGAACTGGGTTTCATACTTCTTGATATTTTCAAGAAACTTCCCAGCCCCAAGGACATCACACACAAGAGGATCATCTGCCAGAAACACAGGGACTCCGGTATTTTTGGCGATAAATTTGGGAAGACCTCGAAGAAGAGATCCCCCTCCCGCCATAACAATCCCCCTCTCGAGAATATCTGATGCCAATTCAGGAGGGGTTTGGTCGAGAGTCTGACGAACAGCCTCAAGGATCTTGTTTACCATGTCCTGGAGAGCCTCACGAACCTCTACGCTATCAATCTTAAGAATACGAGGAAGACCACTTACAGCATCCCGTCCTTTGATTTCCATGGATTCTACATTCTTGAGGGGATAAGCACTCCCTATCTTGATCTTGATATCCTCTGCGGTTTTTTCACCCACAATAAGATTGTGATACTTCTTCAGATGAGCCATAATAGCCTCATCAAATTTATCCCCGCCTACCCGAATGGAATTGCTCACCACAATACCACCAAGAGAAAGAACCGCGATCTCTGTTGTTCCCCCTCCTATATCAATCACCATGTGTCCTGCAGGTTCCTCAATAGGAATATTGGCACCCAAGGCTGCCGCGCGGGGAGCCTCTACCAGGTGAACCTTGGCAGCACCAGCTTGAAGAGCAGATTCCCTCACGGCTCGACGTTCCACTTCCGTAACTCCAGAAGGAACACTGATAACCACTCGAGGATGGACAAGTTTTCGGGTCACTTGAGCCTTGTTGATAAAGTACTTGAGCATTTTTCCTACCACATCAAAATCAGCAATCACCCCTTCTCTCATGGGACGAATCACAATGATGTCGCCGGGGGTTTTCCCTAGCATGTTTTTTGCCTCATTGCCAACAGCACGCACCTGTCCCGTTCCTGTCTGAACAGCTACCACAGAGGGCTCATTGATCACTACTCCTTTGCCTTTCACATATATCAGGGTATTTGCTGTCCCTAAATCAATCGCAATATCATTGACAAACGCCTCAGCCACAGCCTTGAAGATATTCATGCCCATACTTCCTCCATGCTTCTCCATCCTTTTTTGATAGGTTATTGTAAAGAAAAGGAGAAAAATATGCAATTATTTTGAGGAGTGGAACCACTTCACCACAAGTATTCCCACCCATCCTACACCAAGAAGCCACACTATCATCATTCCTATCATACCCCCCACCGCATATTTTTTCAAGAGAGAACGCGTATCTTTTTCCGCTACCCTTTTCTCTGCTTCCTGAATCACCTCCTTGGGAAGAAGACGGTACACCAACCATATCCCAAAGGGGACAAGAAGAAGGTCATCCAATTGACCCAATACAGGAACAAAATCTGGCACAAGATCTACAGGACTCATGGCCATAGCTACAGTAACAAAGATAATCACCTTGACATACCAGGGACAACGGGGATGGTGAAGAGCCTCCACGAATACACACAGATTATGAAAAATCGATGGCTTCATCTCATCTCCTCTCAATGAGGATATTTCTCCCTCAAAAAACCCACCTTTTCTCTAAAAGTATACCCCTCTCCAAGGACCCTCTTTTTGCAAAAAAGCCCTTCTTCCTCTATACTTTTTCAAGGAGGTTTCTATGCCACACATCATTATCAAACTCTATCCTGGACGAACAGAGGAGCAGAAGAGGACAATGGCTGAGGCTGTGAGTGAGGCCATCATCCGTTCCATTGGAGCCGATCCAAAAACCATCTCCCTTGCTATCGAGGAGATTTCCCCCTCCGAATGGAAGGAAAAAGTCTACGACCCAGAAATCGCTCCCCATATGGAAGACCTCTGGATCAAACCAGGGTACCGAATGTAGTTTCTCAGACATCGTTAGGCACATCTATAAAAACCCAAGGAAGTCCCCATCGTTCCTCAATATACCTCGCCAGTGCACAAACACCCAACGTCTCGGTATAATAGTGCCCTGCATTCACGAAAGTAATCTTCATCTCTTCAGCCTCATGCCGTGTCTGCTCCTTGGTTTCTCCACATACAAAGGTATCAATCTCTCCCTCAAAATTTTTGAGAAAAGAGGCCCCTCCTCCCGTTATAATCCCCACCCGATGAACCCAATCATTGTGACGATAGATATGAAGTTTGGAGAAAGGAAAAAGAAGCCGAAGACGTTTTTCAAATTCTTCCCACAAGAGAGGAGTCTCATAGAGAGCCAGATACCCCACATCCACCCGATGATCAAGAACAAGCCCCAAACCTTTGGCAATAAGTGCACTATTGCCATATTCAGGATGAGCGTCAAGAGGAAGATGATACCCCATCACTGTAAGATTATGGGCAAGGACATACGCCACCCGTTGACGAAGAAATCCCCTCAGCCGCATAAAATCCTTGCCAAAAAAACCATGATGGACCAGCACCATATCTGCCCCTTTCTGGACAGCCTCACGAAGAAAAGCCATATTGAGAGAAACCCCTACCGCGAGAAGGGTGGGCTCTTTTTTGCCCTCTATCTGGATACCATTATAACAAAAATCTTGAAACATATGAGCCTGAAGAAGATCAGAAACCTCTTTTTCTATTTCATAGATGGTCATGTTCATTTTCCTCACCATAGAGTACCATATTATCACAGTGAATAACGGTATTCACCTTGTTCTTACCAAGGATAGCAGTGATCTCTTCAGAGCGTTTCCCAGCAATTTGTATAAGTTCCCTACTATCGTAATTGACAATACCAAGCCCAACTTCTTCAGCTTTGCTGTCCAAAATAACCACCGTATCTCCCTCAAGAAAGTTTCCCTCCACATGTGTCACACCAGCAGCAAGCAGACTTTTATGGGCAAGAAGAGCCCTCTTTGCCCCATCGTCAACATAGATTTTTCCTTTGATACGTTTGGCAGAAATCCATCGTTTCCGACGATTGATACCTCGAGCTGAGGGGAGAAAGATAGTTCCCGTAGAAAGATTGTCAAAAATCTCTTGAAGCACATGCTCTCGAAAGCCATTGGCAATAATGGCAGGAATACCTGCCGTGGTTGTGATACGGGCAGCTTGAAGTTTGGTAATCATTCCTCCCCGCGTAAAACTCTCTTGGGGTTTCTTGGCATAACGCATAACCGAAGAAAGATTTGTCACCACCCGCAAAAGCATCTGTTCAGGAGTTCCATAGTTAGCATACAAGCCATCTATATCTGTAAGCATAATATAAAGATCTGCATCCATCATCACACTCACATAGGCTCCCAATCTGTCATTGTCCCCAAACTGAATCTCTTCAGTTGCCACCGAATCATTTTCGTTGATAATGGGAATAATACCCATTTCCAGCATGGTCATAAGGGTATTTCTCGCATTGAGATAGGTTCTCCGATTATCAAAGATATAATGTGTCAAAAGGACTTGCCCCACCCATAGGTTGTGGATACGAAATTTCTCCAAAAGAAAATTCATCAGAAGACTCTGCCCCACACCAGCGAGAGCCTGCTTCTGCGAGAGAGTGAATTCTTGTTTTCCAAACCCCATAGCGTAGCGCGCCATTCCAATAGCTCCACTGGCCACAAGAATACACTCTATCCCAGTCTTTCGCAACTCAACAATCTGAGACACCAAACGTGTAATGTTCTCCTCGTTTATCTTTGTCGTATCGGTTATCTGCTTTGTCCCCAGCTTAAGTACCACACGTCTCACAGAAAGACTATGGTCATTGGGAAGAGAGAGGTTCATCTGTTGCCTCCCGTTTTTCTTCTTTTCTGTAAGCATCAAAAAGAGCTACTTTGAGTTCTCGCAAACCCTCTCCTGTGAGGGCTGAAATCACATAACAAGGGCTACATGAGGCAAAATCTCGAACAAGATCATGTGTTTCTTCACTATACATATCCTTTTTATTCAAGGCAATGAGAAATGGTCTTTCATAAAGCTTCTGAGAATATGCCCTAAGTTCCTCCCGAAGGATAGCAAAATGTCTTTGGGGATCATTGGTGATATCAAGGACAAAAAGAAGCACCCTCGTCCTTTCAATATGCTTGAGAAACTCAATCCCAAGCCCCTTGCCAAGGTGGGCCCCTTCAATGAGTCCAGGAATATCAGCAATCAAGACACTCGTGTACGCATCATCCAAAGTCATCACCCCCACATTGGGTTCTAACGTCGTAAAGGGATAATCAGCAATCTTGGGTCTGGCATTGGTGAGACGAGAAATGAGCGTAGATTTTCCAGCATTGGGAAAACCCACAAGACCAATATGGGCTATCATCTTGAGTTCGAGACGCAAATGCCGACTTTGTCCTGGTTTTCCTGGTTCTGCATAAAAAGGGGTTTGATTTGTAGCACTTTTGAAATGAACGTTTCCCCTTCCCCCACGCCCTCCTTTGGCTATGATAGTTCTTTCCCCACTTTGTGTCAAATCCGCAAGAAGCTCCCCACTGTCAGCATCCCATACCACCGTACCAGGCGGCACCTCAATGAGAGTATCTCTCCCATTTCTCCCATGCATGTGTTTTCGCATCCCATTCTCACCATTCTCAGCACGAAATTTCTGACGATTATGGATATGGGAAAGGGTACGAAGGTGAGAATTCACCACCAAGACAATATCTCCCCCGTCCCCTCCATCCCCCCCATCTGGCCCCCCATACGGGATATATTTCTCCCGACGAAAACTTTTGGATCCATCTCCCCCTTTGCCCGCAGTTACCCAGATCTCCACCTCATCCTTGAAAAGCATCATTCCTCCCTGTACTCCCAAATCCCCCCTGTCCCCGCTGGGTATGAGAAAGCTCATCAACAAAAGCAAATTCAGCCTGAACTACCGGGGCAATCACTAACTGGGCAATCCTATCCCCAGGATAGACAGTATGAGTCTCATGAGAAAGATTGATCAAAAGTACAATAATCTCCCCACGATAATCCGCATCAATCGTCCCAGGGGCATTGGGAATAGAAAGTCCAAGTTTGCCTAATCCACTTCGAGGACGTATCTGTCCCTCATACCCAGGGGGAATCTCGAGGGCTATCCCTGTTGGAACACCAACCACTTCTCCTGGATGAATAGGAAGAGGTTGCTCCACACAAGCCACAAGATCTGCCCCAGCCGCATGCTCAGTTTTGTAAAGAGGGAGAGAAGCCTTCTCTCTCAGTTTTTTGACCCTCACTACCATCTTACTCCTCGAGAAAGAATTCGCAATTGTCAATGAGCCTGGTGTTTCCCAAAAACACAGCCAAAGCAAGAAGCACATGCCCACGAAGACGCGAAACATCCTCAAGAGTCAAAGCATCCACAAAAGCCACATAATCAATCCGAGCCTCAGGAACTTCGTTTACAATAAAACTCTTGAGTTTCTCGGTTAACACACTACTCTCTCTCTCCCCCTTTTGGATACACTCCTTGGCCAACTCAAGTGCCCGGAAGAGGATGCGTGCCTTCTGACGCTCCTCTGGGGAAAGGTATCGGTTTCTTGAGCTCATTGCCAATCCATCTGGTTCTCGCACAATAGGCATAGGAGTAATACGAATATCCATATTGAGATCCATCACCATACGTTCAATGATACGGTATTGTTGATAGTCTTTCTTTCCAAAGTAAGCCTCATGGGGCATCACAATATGAAAAAGTTTAGTCACCACTGTTGTCACCCCACGGAAATGCCCCGGCCGAGAACGCCCACAGAGAGGCTCGGGGAGTTTCTCTACCACAACATAGGTCTGAAACCCCTGAGGATACAGTTCCTCCACAGAAGGATAAAAGAGAACATCCACATTTTCCTTTTCAAGAAGACTTTTATCTTGCTCAAAAGTACGAGGGTAACGAGTATAGTCTTCCTTTGGTCCAAACTGCAAAGGATTGACAAAGATACTCACCACAACCCTATCATGATGCCTTCGAGCCTCCCTTACCAGGGAAAGATGTCCCTCATGAAGGGCACCCATCGTAGGAACAAAACCAAGAGAAAGCCCCTCCTTGTGCCAACTTCTGGCTAATTTTTGCATCTCGTCACAGCGTTCAATCACACGCATGCTACTTTCCCTTCCTTGCCTGATAGTCCAAAGCCGCCTTGATAAAAGACACAAACAACGGGTGAGGGGTCAAAGGCGAAGATTGAAACTCTGGATGAAACTGGGTCCCAATAAACCAGGGATGGTCAGAGAGTTCCACTGTCTCAACAAGTTCATTTTCTGCTCGACCTGAGATAACGAGTCCCTTACTCTGGAGAAGATCGATATATTCAGGATTCACCTCATAACGATGGCGATGACGCTCAACAATCGTGGTCTGGTTATATATGGTGTGGATACGGCTCTTGGCCACAAGGAGACACTTGCTCCCGCCTTTGCGCATCGTTCCCCCCATGTATTTCACCCCCTTGAGGTTATCAAGCAGATCTACCACTGGTTGACTCGTCGCTGGAGCAAACTCAGTAGAGTGTGCTTCTGTAAGCCCACACTCATTTCTTGCAAACTCTATCACCATACACTGCATCCCAAGACAGATTCCAAACGTAGGAATACGGTGAGTACGTCCATAGTATATAGCCTTGATTTTCCCCTCTATCCCCCGATTCCCAAATCCCCCAGGAATCAAGATAGCATCAATCGAAGGAGGAATAATCCCAGCAAAACCTATCTCCCGAAGAATCTTGGCCACCCGTTTACGATCGTCTTCTTTGATATCAGGAGAAAGAAGATAGGTGTTTTTCGTTACCTCCTTTTCGTACACAGACTTCAGAAAGGCTTGATCCCGTTCATCAGCAATCCGTGAAAGAATCTGATTGTTGAAATACTCTGCCGAAACCCGATAAAGAAGCCCCTTTTCGCCGTCATAGTTTTCTGCCTCGTAGTCTTCAGCATCTATTTTGACGATTCTCACCTCACAATCGTGAGGAAGCCCACCATGTTTGAGGGCTGCATCTACCGATTTGTAGGTATCCTCAAGGGTAACATATTTTCCCACCATGGCAACATTCACTGTTTTTTTCGCATGTTTAAAGGTATGAACAATTTTTTCCCAGGCCACGAGATTCGGTTTGCGATAAGGAAGACCTAATTTCTCCAAAATGATCCGATCAGCCCCCTGCTGATGAAAAAGAAGAGGAACCTCATAAATGGTAGAAGAAACATTGACAGCAGAAAAGATACAACTCTCATCAATGTTACAAAAGAGAGCAATTTTACTCTTCAGACTCTCAGGCAAAAAGACATCTGTCCGACAAAAAAGAAAGTCGGGCTGAATCCCCATAGACATCAGCTCCTTCACAGAATGCTGGGTAGGTTTGGTCTTCAGTTCCCCCGACCCTGCAATCATTGGCACTAACGTGAGATGGAGAAACTTGACATGATTGCGACCCTCTTCGATAGCAAACTGGCGTATAGCCTCAAGAAAAGGAAGCCCTTCAATATCTCCTACGGTCCCCCCAAGCTCTACAATCACAATGTCCGAGTTTTTCCCCTCATCACAGAGCCTGATCCGTCGTTTGATTTCATCGGTAATATGGGGAATAACCTGAACTGTCTTGCCCAAGTATTCTCCTCGTCGTTCAGCATCAATCACATGCTTGTACACCTGTCCCGTTGTGAGGCTATTTGCCTGGGTGGTTTCTATCTGAAGAAAACGTTCATAGTTTCCAAGGTCAAGATCCGTTTCTGCCCCATCGATAGTCACAAACACCTCTCCATGCTGAAAGGGGCTCATTGTCCCAGCATCCACATTAAGGTAGGGATCAATTTTCATCATGTTGACCTTGTAACCAGCGGCCTTGAGAAGGGCACCAATCGAAGCCGCAGTAATACCTTTGCCCAGTGACGAACACACTCCCCCAGTCACAAAGATATACTTTTTATGTTCCATACGATACTCCTCTGTCTCTTGCCGTATATTATACCATAGCAACAAAAAAAGTGCAATGAAAAAGACACACGCAAAGGATCTCGTCTGCTGAAACCCCTACTTCACAGAAGAGTATCTTTTTTCTGTTTTTGAAAATTCTCTCTCATCATAGCCACGGGTGATTTCACGTCTTTGCCTGAGACTCCAAGTCACTTCGATAGGGACGGGTTTTCTTTTTCTTCGTTTATCATACGAAGAAGCCTTTGAACTAATTGCACCCGATTAGTGGTACCTGTTTTTTCATAAAGTTTGGAAATATAGTTTCTCACCGTATGTTCAGTAATAAAGAGTTTCGCGGCCACAGTAGCATTATCATGCCCCTGGATCAGAAGGCTTATAATCTCTCTTTCCCGCCGGGAAAAAACCACTCCCCCAACCGACGAAGGACAAGACTGGACAAGTTCAGAAAGCCAAAGCTTTTTCTCTGCAAGAAACCGTATCATATACACAAAAGTGAGAAAATTCCATACCATGTAATACAAAGGACTAAAATTAAAACAGCGAGGGAGTATTCCCCACCTTATCTGAAAAATCTCCCAGAGATTGTCCACAACAAACAAGGGAAGAAACCCAAGTGTCAACCAAAGAAGCACCCGCACTACTCGAGACAAAAGAAAAGAAACACCCCACACCCGTTGAAACCACAGCAAAGCAAGGGTCACAGCAAGAAAAACTACCATAAGACTTCCCCATACCCACTGATCAAGAAACAAGAGAAGTCGAAGTTTTTCCGGGGAAAAGCCCAAAACAGCCATCCCTACGGCCATAAGAATTCCCACACCCGAGAACACAAACTCCACTCCCCCTATCACACGTCCCCACCATTTTCCCCAAAAAAGAAAACCCATAATCAACCCAAACCCAAAGAGAAAAAGATTTTTAGAGAGAAAAATCAAAAGCGTCAGCCCCCAGAGTTTCTCTGGTGTCTCTCCTGTGCCAAGAATAACATAACTATAGTACTGGAAAAGGATATTCACAAGAAGAAGCAAGAAAGCCCCCACGAAAACTCCATACACAAGGGCCAACTTTCCCAGACGCTGGCACACCATCAATACCACCAGCGCCATACCCACAACGCCAGAAAAAACTGCCAACGCATAATACACTAAAAGAAAATGCTTCATCACTCCTGGAGAAGGTGTTTATAGATTTCTAGATATTTATGCGCGCTCTGCTTCCATGAAAAATCTTCTTTCATCGCATTTTTCATCATCTTCTCCCACTGAGTGGGGTTCTGTTTATAGGTTGCAATCGCTTGCGACACCATCCCTAACAAGGCCTCTGGGGTATACGGCTCAAAGACAAACCCAGTAACTCCATGTTTCACCGAATCAGCCAGCCCCCCAGTTTTTCGAACCACAGGAAGAGTCCCATACGCCATGGCATAGAGTTGGGTGAGTCCTGCCGGTTCAAACCGAGAGGGCACCAGAAGCATATCGGAAGCAGCTATAATCCTGTGAGACTCTGCCACATCAAAGGTGATAGAAAGTATCAACGCCGGAGCATAATGGCGAGCAAGATCTCTCAGTCTCACCTCATACTCTTCTTTCCCCTGCCCAAGGACAGTCAGATACACCCCCTGTTCCATCAGCTGAGGAACAATCTCAAGAAGAATATCGAGTCCTTTTTGGTCCACAAGCCTCGAAACCATACCTAACAAGGGTCGCCCTGGATCCGGTTGAGATATACCTTTGTCTTTGAGATAGGTCATTTTGAAGGCCTTTTTCTGGTCGAGGCTCTTCGCTGTATAGTGAACCGGAAGATACTCATCTGTCTCAGGGTTCCATTCCTCGTAATCTACCCCATTCATGATTCCCACAATCTGACCTGCCGCCGCCTTTTCCCTGATAATACCCTCAAGCCCATTGCCAAACTCTGGCAACTGGATCTCCTTCGCATAGGTTTCACTGACTACCGTAATCATATCCGAGAAGTTGATCCCTGCCTTCAAGAGATTGATATGTCCATAAAACTCAAGTCCATTGATAGTAAAATACTTCCAGTCCACACCCAAGATCCCATACTGCTCCACAGAAAAAATCCCCTGATACGAGAGATTATGGATAGTAAAAACACTCTTGGTGTTTTTAAAAAAACCATCCATCTTGTAAAGACTCTTGAGATAAAAGGGAAAAAGCCCACACTGCCAATCATGGGCATGAATCACATCCACCTTCAGATCCAGAACCTTGAGGGCCTCGAAAACAAAACGAGTAAAAAACGCCATCCTTTCCAGATTATCCGCATAATCTATCTTGTAAGTCTCATCAAAGTAGATGCCGTTTCGCTTGAAATAGTGGGGTTGATCCACAAGATAGACATCGATATCGTGATACACCACATGTTCGATAGCTCCCATCAAAGACTGTGTTCCTATGGCAACAGCGAATTCTTCTCTCCGACGAGGTGTGATGTGTTCTGACATCAGACATTTGTCCACTTCATGATAGCGAGGAAGGGCAACACTCACCTTTACTTTGCCCAGTCTTTGAAATTCCTTGGCAAGGGCTCCCACGACATCTGCCAGTCCTCCCACCTTGGCAAGGGGAGAGACTTCCGTAGCCACCAAAAGCACATGGGGTTTTGAACCTGGCATAGCAACCCTCCTCTCTCGGACTCTTCCATATATACTCTATCGACCGTTTCTTACAAAAAACTTGAGACCAAACCTCCAGTACCTTTTCCCCCACCATCTCCAAAGTCACACTTTCCCCATCACCAGGAGGGAAAACCTCCTCCTCTCATCACTTATCCTTCATGAACAAGACTCTCTCCATCCCGAAGAACATGATGCCTTTTCAAAACACTTGGTGGCAAAAAACTCTCTACGTAACAGTTACCGCCAATAACACTCTTTTCAGGAAGCACAACATCTTTGCCAATCACCGTCAATCCAGAGGATAACTGGGGAAACTTTTCATTAGGCCTTATGGCCGAGAGACTTCCAATACGAGATTTGGCTCCAATATTAGGGACAGTATTCTCAAGAGAAAACTCATCAATAAGGGTATGCTCAATGTGGGCCTCACTTCCAATATGATTCCCCGGGAGTATCACCGAGTTTTTTATCACAGCTTTCTTGTCCACAATTACATTGGAAAATATGATGGAATTTTCCACCCGCCCATAGATATGGACATTTTCCCCTACTAGAGAATTGATCACATGAGAGGAACGGTATGTCCGAGAAACAATATTGGGGAGAGTGAAAGGTCTCACAGGAACCAAAGAATTGAGATGATCCAGAAAATAATAGTCTTCCAGCATATCCATATGGATCTGATAGTACTCTTCTATGGTATAGTGAGGGCGAAAATAGCCTAACAACCTCACCCTTTGCATCCGTTTTTCCTGAGCAAGAGTATCAATCAATCCCTCCAAAAAATCATAAAGATTGGTCTGCGAAGTCGCCCGAATACCCTCCTGAAAAGCCCGAAAGGGCAAGACAACCCCAACAGGGACCTGTGCTTGAGGTGTTTCACAGCAAAGCACCGCATAGGTAGGCAACGGCCGCTTTGCCGGAGGGAAAAACCAATTGGGAAAATGCCCATAAAAAATCCCAATCGTTTTCCCACGATGGTCAGACTGCAAAGTCTCGAGGAAAGGCAAAAACTCCATTTCTGTTTTGTGTTTATCAAAAACATATATCTCATTCTCTGGCCAACCTTTCACAAGATAATCATGCAAAAGATCCGCATCCTCTGGCGTAAGAACAAGAAGAGGATTCACCTTCGTATTTACCAGAGAAGATACCACAAAATCAATCGTCCTCACCCGAGGGGTAAACGGCAAAAGATAATGATGCGTGTACACATCAAGCGAGAGAAGATCCTTGTCCTGTTTCCCAATAATCAATGCAATATCACAGACTCTCTCTTCTCCCATCAGGCTTCCTCTCGCTGGAAAATTTTCTTCCCTATCGCTGCTCCAATAATGATCATCTGCCTCAACCATGTGATTGGGCGAAAGGAAAACCCCACCGCTCGCCACCCTCGTTTCTCATCCCAAACCACACCCATTTTTTTCTTTCCAGCAAAGACATCAAGAGAAGCATCAATACCCAAAATAATCGATTGCGAGAAGTAAGAAAAATTCTTGGTAATCCAGCGTTCCTGATACACACTATCGGGAAAACTCACAATGAAGATTTGGGGACAGGCCTTGCGGATAGAAATGAGCACATCAAGCCATTGTTTTTCCGACAGCTCATTGGTATAATACCCCAACAGCCTCACATTGGGAAAAGAACGACGAATTCGCTTGCTTGCCTCATTGGCCACTTTTTTATTCCCCCCTAAAAGATAGCACGAATACTGCATCTCATCAGCTATTCTCAACATATCCAAAAGAATAGTGATGGGATAAAAAACTTCGACATGCCTTCCTGTTAAAAGCCGAATACACCATGCAATCACCGGAGACCCACAAAGCACTACTTCCGTTTGATCAATGATGCGCCGCACCTCCCGACTAAAAAAAGAAGCAAAGAGTTTTTTCTCATCAAGGATCAAGATACGGAAACGATTTTTCTCATAGATGGTGTGAACCAGATACTCCTTGAGGTCATCACGTCCAAAAAGGGAAACCTTCGCCGACAAAAAGGGAATACAGACCGGAAGCATGATTTCTCCTTTTCTTTTTTCTGTTTTGAGGTATTGTAAGGAAAAAAAGAATTTTTAGCAAGGAAATAGAGAAACTCCCTTTTTTTCACCCACAGTCCTCAGATTCGAAGCCCCACTTTCTTGACACGTCACGTTCTCACAGGTGGGGCTTCATTTCTCTTGAAAGGAAGGTATAACATTTCCCAAAAATTGGAAATGTTTTTTGCATAAACTTGCCTTTTTCTCTTTACCACATTACAATAGGGGAGAGAAAAAGCAATCAGGGGGAAATATGAAATACCCTTTCTCTTTTCTTTTCTTTTTTTTCTTTGTCTCATGGGGAATGTGTGAAACCATTACGTGGGTTGTTGCTTCAGATTTTCATTATTATAGCCCGGAACTCGGTACCAATGGCAAAGCCTTTGAAGCTTACCTTGCCGATGATAGGAAACTCTTGCGAGAGAGCCCCCAACTCATTGAGGCATGGATGAGTGACATAATGAAATTAAACATTCAGTTTGTTCTCATTCCTGGAGACCTCACCAAAGATGGGGAAATGATCAATCACCTTGCGGTAAGAAATGCTCTCAAAAAACTCAAAGACACCCACCCCAACAGGCCAAGGATTTTTGTTATCCCAGGGAACCATGATCTCAATAACCCTGAGGCCTATCGGTATCGAGACGATACCACTGAACCCGTGGACTTCCTCTCTTCTGAAGACTTTCCCTCTTTCTATGAAGAGTTCGGCTACAAAGAGGCTTTCAGTCGAGATTCCTCTTCTCTCTCTTACGCTGTGAAGATCACTCCCTCTCTCTGGCTTGCCGCTCTTGATTCCTCTATTTATGAATCCAACCGTATGCTCAAACACCCCGTCACAGAGGGAAGACTCAGACCGCAAACTCTCTCCTGGCTTGACAGTATTGCCACTACAGCCAAGAAAGAAAACGCCACCCTTTTGCTTATGATGCATCATGGGCTTTTTGAACACTGGCCAGGCCAGCGCAAGCTCCACCCCGAGTATCTTTTGAACAATAGACGTGAGCTTGCCACCCTGATGGCTCGCCATGGGATCCGCCTTGTCTTTACAGGACATTATCATTCCCAGGATATCACGGCAACAGTCGTCAACAAACAAACCCTCTACGATATTGAAACAGGATCACTGGTTTCTTATCCCTCTCCGTATCGTCTCTGTCGATTGGAGGGAGATTGGCTCACCATCCAGACAAAGACAATTTCCCTGTCTTCAGGGTTTGAGGAGTTTAGCCGCCAATATCTTATTCACGGCCTCACAGGCCAGGCTCTCAAAACTATACGCAGGTATGGGGTCCCTGACAAGGATGGTATCCCCATTGCAGAAGATGTCGCCAAGGGGTTTGCTGTTCATTATGCAGGGGATGAAGAAGGGGTGAGCTTCTTTCCTGACAGTCGAAACATGGGTGTCAGGGCAAAATTTATCCTGTGGTATCAGGGCTACGTCATCCGTGGACTCCAAACAGACCTTTTGCCACCCGATAGAGAGCTTCGCATCAACATGACTACCGGAGCATGGAGCAATCTCTAATGATCCGCCGAAACCTCTCTACTCCCTCTCGAGAATGTATGGTTGCTCTTGATGCCCTCATCCAGGAGATAATTGCCACTTCTGGGGTGAAAGAAGGAATCTGTACTATCTTTGTTCCCCATACCACAGCTGCACTTACTATCAATGAGAACGCCGATCCTGATGTTCAGCGGGATATTCTTTCTCATCTCAGAACAATCATCCCCAAACGTGGTGACTTCCACCATAGTGAAGGCAATTCAGACGCCCATATCAAGAGCATCCTCGTGGGACCATCTCTTTCTCTTATCATCTCGGAAGGAAAAGCCCACCTTGGCACATGGCAGAGTGTGTTTCTCTGTGAATTCGATGGGCCAAGAACACGAGAGGTATGGTTCCAGATCGTCCCTTGTTAGGTCCGAAGCCGCTTATAAAAGCCAAGAGACACCGGCGCAAGAAGTAACGTGCCAAGAAAACCCCCTAACAGGGAGGGAAGATCCCCATTCGCAGCGAAACTGGCTCCCATAGCAAAAATCACATAGAAGAGAGCAAAACTCACAAAACATATCACGAGATGTTCAATAAGAGAAACCTTTTTCTTGGAAATATCAACAAGCCCTACAAGCAAAAGCACAAGAAAAAAAGCATTCAGTACATAAGAGATATTTGAAAAATACACTGCTTCAAGATCCGCATAAAACTGACCCGACTTCTTTCGCAAACGAATAAGCGCAGCTAATTGTGAAGGCCGCAAGGCATTCACATCATACCATATACGCTCAAGATAATACGGTTCAATAGAAAGAATGTTGGTAGAAAAAGAAGAAAATCTCTCTGTTTTTACTGTCAAGGTTTTTGGATCAATCGTCCAGAGAAGCCCATCATACAAAACCCAGGATCCCTTATCCCACACCATGGCCTTGGCATCAATTCGCATACGAAAATTCACCTGACGTAACACCTCAAGGGAGCGCTCCTGTTCAATCATCTGAAGATTACTCAAAAGATACTCATTGGTAACCGCAAGAGGAGCCTCAGAGGGAGACGTTTTTGGGGGAAGAAGAAGAAGAATCACCACATTCTCAAGTTTTTTCGCCAAGGCATAATACCTTTCTCCCATGTACAGAGTATGGTTGGGACCATACACTACCACATTCTGATTGTCCTTGAAGTGATCGATATTCTCCAGAGAAACACGTTCAAAAACACGTTTTTTATAAGCAAAATACCGCTGATACAGGGGAAAAATCACCTGTTCCTGGAAAAAAAACACTATACAAAGGACAAGCATTGCTGTCACAAGAAGGGGATACAACATTACCCTTCTGAGACTTATCCCCGTGGAAACCATTGCCCGAAGCTCATGGTGATTCGCAAGGCGGGTAAACACCACCACAGCCCCTAAACTCAGTGCCAACGGAAGAAAGATCATGGCCCAATAGGTACCCTCATGGAGATTCATAACAAAAATATCCCATCCCTTTGTCCCCTCAGGAAACCACCGAAGAAACTGAAAAACCTGCACCACCTCATACAAAACCACAATAAAGAAAAGAGCAAACACACTCACAAGGACATATTGTCGAAGAATATACCTATCAAAAATCGAAGGCCTATAATACTTCCACCCACTCCTGATACGTTGCGTAACTTCTTTTTTCCATTCCCCTATCACCGAAAGAATCTCTTTGGCAAATTTCATTCTGTTTTACTCCCTCACCTTGCGTATCATCACCCACAACCCTACCGCGAGATAAGCCAGATTGGGCAACCAAACCAGCCAGGGATCTCCATTTCCCGACTCAATCAACCGCCGCATTCCCATCCATACCCCATAGTACACAATCATGACTATCATGGCAATCCCTAGATTCTCGTTTCTTCCCCCTCGGGGGAGAAACATTCCCAAAAAAACACAAAGCAAAGCAAATACCATAATAGACACAGGAAACGAATATTTTTCCATCAGACTCATGCGCTCACGGGGGAAAAACTCCCTCTCTTGTTTCACAAGATCCTTTTTTTGTTTTTCCATCTGGGTCAATTCTGCCTTGATTTGCTGTTCTCTGGCTTTTCTCTCTTCAGGATTCTGAAGAGTCTTTTTCAAGGCAAGAAGTTCACGATAAAGTTCTTTTTCTCTTTGTTTGAGCCGAAATCGCTGATTGGTTATATTCTGCCAAGAAAAGTTCTTCTTCATCTCTTCTTCAATTTTCTGAGAAAGCTCCCACACATTCATACTCTCTGGAATCTGAGAGAGACTAAACCCCTCCAAAGAAATAGGGATATACACCGTAAGATACTTGAAGGAAGCAATAAACATCTTTTCCTCTCGCGTACCATCATCATTCTCAATGGTCTGAACCTCAGAGATACCCCCATTCTGGAGTTTAATCACATAGTTATTTGCCGATTCAGGATCCTTGTACAAACGCCCTTTTTCTGCTGTAATGGTTCTTTTCCCCGGCAAATCTACCAACTGGACATTTAAAAGAATCTCAAGATTCTCAAAAGTCACTGTTCTGTCAAACTTTAGTTGGTACTTCCCCACATTGAGAAAGGCTTGATTCTTCAATTGAACAATGGGCTTCTCTCGTTCAGACTTGGCCCGAAGAAGAAGATATTGTCTCGTAGCAGGATACCCCACAAAATTATTAAAAATGAGGGCAAAAAGAGTGAGGAGTACACTAAAGACCATACCAGGAAGCACAATCCGAAAGGTGGACACTCCACACGAACGTAGGGCAATAATCTCCGAGTCCCTAGAAAGCCTTCCCATAGCCAAGATATATCCAAAAGGCACTCCCAATGGAAGGGTAATCGTCGCAAGAAAAGGCACAAGATTGATCGCCATAAGAAAGATATTCTTCAACGGGACATTCGATTTAATATAGAGTTGAATGAGATTGTACAATTCTACAATCCCCTGGAAAAGGGTCACAAAAACAAACCCCACCAAAAAAGAGGGTATCAGAATCTGATAAAAATACCTATCATAGGTCGTCCAAAAATATTGCCTCAACCATGCCCCCATCGACCTCATGCCACCCCCTGCAGGCCTATCATCACAAGAAGCTGGCCAATCCATACCATCGCCTGCAAAACAAGAACACCAAATGGCACAACCATCACAAAAAACGCCTTTTTTCGAGAGAGAGCATACTCCAGATGAAGCATCTCCCACAGCCAACAAAAGGAGAGCCCTATCGCTCCCAAACTTATGACTCTCCCCATACCCGGAAACCCAAGAGAAAGAAGAAAGGCAGGAAACAGAGCCAACCAAGGGAGATGCGATACCGCAACAAGAAAAAGAAGCCGTTCTGGGACAATCACCCGCCGAAAAACAACCACCAAAAAAAACATCATTACACTCACTATAACACCCCAGAACACAAGTGTTCCCACAGAAAAGAAACCCAAAAGAAAAACTACCGAGAACACCGAAGAAAATTGAACCCCAAAGGAGAGAAGACTCGCCATACTCATGGCGGCTATTTCCAGTCCTATCACGAGAAGTACTCCCCAAAAAGGCATCCCTTGTTCACGAACAGCTTCCCGCGCCCCTCTCCATGGATGCCACCACACACTTCCAAGACTCAGCCATTTTTCTCCCACTCTTTCCCCCTATACCACAGGTGTTGAGGCCAAACGAACCTCTTCAAAGGTGAGAAAAGGCATCTCGGGAAGGATCATTCTGGCCAACGTATTGAGATGTTCGGTAATATCCGTTGCATAAAAAAGCCGTGAAGGGGTCAACGAAGGAGAGAGCCATCCCCTCTCCAAAAGAAGTTGGCGAAGCTCCCGCGCCGTGGAATACGCCGAATCAACCAGATGAACCTCGGGAAGAAGAGACTGAATAGTATCGCGAATCAAAGGATAATGAGTACACCCCAGAATAAGCGTATCAATCTTGCCTCTCAAAGGAACAAGATACTCTCGAGCAATAAGGGTCATGGCCTCGTGATGAAGAAAACCTTCCTCGATCAAGGGAACAAACAAGGGACAGGCCTTGCCGACTACCGTGGCTTGTGGCTCTATTTCGTGAATCTTGTGGGTATACATTTGGGTGCGGATAGTACGTTTGGTACCTATCACCCCAATCTTTTTCGAGGAACTGACCTTGATTGCTTCCTTGGCAGCGGGTTCAATCACCCCTATTACCGGAAAATCAAAAGCTTGCTGAAGATCCGTGAGAGCCACCGAAGAGGCGGTATTGCACGCCACAACCATCACCTTGATATCAAACTCTTGCAAAAACCGTGCATTATGAAAGGCATACTGCCGTACCATCTCAGCAGATTTTTCTCCATAGGGAAGATTGGCAGTATCCCCAAGATAGACAAACGACTCTGAAGGCAAAAGCTCCATCATGGCTCTCACCACCGTCAGTCCACCCACCCCAGAATCAAAAATACCAATAGGCTTCTTCTGTTGCGTATCCATGGATTACTTTTCCACCTTCATCAGAATATAATGCATACTATCCACAAGGGCCTGCCAACTTGCCTCAATGATATTCTCTGAAACCCCCACAGTTTGCCACTCATAGCCATTGTATTGAAACGAAACAAGTACCCTTGTCACCGCCGCTGTTCCTGCCTTGGGGTTTAAAATACGCACTTTGTAATCTGTGAGTTTTACAGCCTTGATCACCGGATAGAAAACAGCAAGTCCCTTTTTCAAAGCAATATCTAACGCATTCACCGGTCCATCCCCCTCTCCCACTGTCAACTCTTCCATCTCCCCCACCCGAAGCTTCACTGTGGCTTCCACCATCCGATAATCATGGGTTTTCACAAAAGTGGACACATGAAAAGACAATACCTCAAAACGCTCAATAAAATGACCTGTGATCCGTTTCACTAACAGCTCAAAAGAGGCATCAGCTCCCTCAAATTCATAACCCATATTCTCCATTTCCTTCACCCTTTGGAGAAGGGGCTGAATAAAGGCCTCTCTCACCTCAATTCCTAATTCCTTCGCTTTCTCGAGAATGTTAGATTTGCCCGATTGTTCGGAGATCAGGATACGACGACGATTCCCCACAAGTTCTGGCTCAATATGCTCGTAGGTTTTTGGGTTTTTTTCCACGGCATTCACATGTACCCCACCTTTGTGGGCAAAAGCGCTTTGACCTGTATAGGGTTGCTTGTTGTCAGGAGAGATATTGGCCATCTCATACACATAGTGAGAAACTTCCGTTAAATATTTAAGCCGTTCCCTGGTGATAGCCCCACAGTCATACCCCATCTTCAGGATAAGATTGGGAATAATAGAAACAAGATTGGCATTCCCACACCGTTCCCCTATCCCATTCATGGTTCCTTGAACCTGAACAGCACCTGCCTCAATGGCTTCCAGCGAGTTTGCAACAGCACAATCACTATCATTATGTGCATGGATCCCTATATGCACGTTAATTTCTTTGGTCACTACGCTCATGATCTCTCTGATCATAGAAGGAATCATCCCTCCATTCGTATCCGCTAACACAATAGCGTCTGCACCGGCCTTTTGGGCAGTGAGAAGAACCTCCAAGGCATACTCAGGATTGCAGCGATACCCATCAAAGAAATGCTCTGCATCAAAAAAAACCTGTTTATTATGGCTCTTGAGATAATCGATAGACTCATACACAAGTTTGAGATTCTCCTCCAAAGGAATATGAAAAACCTCTCGAACATGAAGATCCCAACTCTTGCCAAAAATAGTGACTACCGGCGTATCCGCTTTCAAAAGGGCTTCAATGTTGGGATCCTCGTGCACCTTATGTCTGGCATGACGAGTACTCCCAAAAGCAGCCACACGGGCATGCTGAAGTTCTATTTTTTTAATTTCTTCAAAAAAGGTCCTGTCTTTCGGGTTAGCGGCAGGCCAACCACACTCAATATAATCCACCCCAAACTGGTCCAGTTTCTTTGCGATGGCAAGCATATCGCCAAGGGAAAGATTGACATTCTCTGCCTGTTTACCATCTCGAAGGGTAGTATCATAGACCCAAATCCGCTTCATGAATCTCTCCTTTTTTTCTTATTTATTATACATAGGCTATTTCTTTCTGTCAAAAAAAGAGAAAACTCCCCCTCTTCAATCCTTTTCAAGAAAAAAGGAAAATACAAGAAAACCTTTGCTAAATAGGGGAAAAACACTTGCAAAATTTCCAGAAAATGGTATAATAAGACACTTCAGAAAAGGAGGGGGTATGGATCTCGAAAAAATTCAGCAAATATCCCAAAAAATTATCAAAAACGTAGAGAAGGTTATTGTCGGCAAGCGACCCGTGATCGAAAAACTTCTTGTCAGTCTTGTATGCAAAGGTCATGTTCTTCTTGAGGATGTCCCAGGGTTAGGAAAAACGATGCTTGCTCGTTCTATAGCAAAAACCATCAATGCGACTTTTAAGCGCATCCAGGGAACACCTGACCTGTTGCCTGCAGACATCATTGGGGTTTCTATCTACAATCCTGACAGTAAACGTTTCGAATTTCGCAAAGGTCCTCTCTTCTCTCAGATTCTTCTTGTGGACGAAATCAACCGTGCCACTCCCAAGACCCAGTCTGCTCTTCTCGAGGCTATGGGAGAGGGCCAGGTCTCTATCGAAGGGATGAGTGTTTCTCTTCCTCAACCCTTTTTCGTGATAGCTACTCAAAACCCTATCGAGTTTGAGGGAACATTTCCCCTCCCTGAGGCTCAGATGGACCGATTTTTTATAAGTTTGGGCCTCGGCTATCCAGAGAGGGATGAAGAGGCCGAGATCATCCTCAGACAAAACAAGGTCCATCCGATCCAATCCCTTGAAGCGGTCGTCGAGGTTCAGGATATTCTCATCCTCCAAGCCGAGGTTCCAAATGTGTACATGGACGCTTCCCTGAGAGAGTACCTTCTTCAGATTGTGGATGCTACAAGGCATGATCCAAACATCCTCCTGGGGGCTTCTCCTCGCGGAAGTATCGCCCTCTACAAAGCCGCCCAGGCTTATGCTCTTGTGAATGGCCGGGACTATGTGATTCCTGAGGATATCAAGAGCCTCGCTGTCGATGTATTGAAACACAGGCTTGTCCTCAGATCTGAAACAAGACTGAAGAATATCGATGCCAAAGCCATTATTGAGAGAATTCTCAACAATATCCCTGTTCCTATGGAACAGCCAAAATCCCAGGGATAATGTATGCAACGACGTTTGTGGATAACCTTTGGTATCCTCATGGGTATAGTCTCATTGGTGATCGACTTGCCTGGTATCAAGATAGTCCTCTATGCTTCTTGTCTCTTTCTTCTCATTAACTGGCTCTATGTGCGTTATGCCCCTCGTTGGATCAGCCTCAAACGGTTTCTTGAAACCACACAGGTATTCTCTACTCTCTCTGAAGACAACTTCCTGCACGTGAGCAACACCTCTTTCCTCCCTATTGGTTACTTCTTCATAAGTGATGCCATCGATATTCACTTGGCTCCTCGTCAAAGCTATCCTTTTCTCCTCACCCTCAGCCCTCACCAACGGCAGATGCTCTCCTACAATTTTTCTGGAAGAAGACGAGGAAAATTCACTATCGGACCCACTCGCCTTTTCCTCTCCGATTTTGTGGGATGGTTTGATACAGAGATCGAATACGATACAAGAAAATCTATCATCGTGTACCCTACACTTTTTCGTCTTGCTGGTCATAAGTATCGAAGTATGCAACCCTTTGGGGTCATCAAAAACCCCATGCCTATTTTTGAGGATCCCACTCTGATCACAGGGCTCAAGGAGTACACCATCGGAGATGAAATTCGCCGTATTAATTGGAAGGTTTCTGCCAAACAGGGCAAATTTTACGTCAATACCTATCAACCCGCCATCTCCTCTGCCAGTCTTGTTCTTTTAAATTTGGCTGATGAAGACTACAGTTTTCACAACAAAGATTACTATATCGAACGAGCCATAGAGGTTGCTGCCTCTCTTTTGAGGGAGCTTTTCCTTCTCAGACAGGAGATGGCTTTCATGATCAATGGTCGGATTGATAATGTGGATGAGGTGATCACAAACGACCTGGGCAAGGGAGATGCTCACCTCACCAGTATGCTTTCTCACTTGGCTGTCGTAGAATCTTCTCGAGGTATTCCCTTTCGAGAAATCCTTGCCAAACATCTTAAGGGTATCTCATGGGGAGTGAGTCTCTTTGTCATCTCTCCCCGACTCTCCCCAGAATGTATCCAACACCTCATCAATCTCTACCATAGCGGACATTCTATCACCATCATCCAGGTGGGACCAGAGATTTCCAAAGACCTCAGTCTCTGGAATATAGGCTTCCAGAGTTACTATGCCGAACATGAGGCTACCCTTATTCAGCTCAATCGTTTATAGGAGGAAAGCATGGGGCAGATGGTGTGGATGATTCTTTTGTGCGGGCTTACCATTACAATAGGGGGAAGCCTTTTCTCGCTTGTCATCGCCCATCCAGAAAACCTCATGCCCTTTTTCTGGATAGGTTGTGCCTCTCAAAGCCTCGTCATTGGCATGAGGATGTACTCCCCCCTCCGATGGACAACCCTCACACGAATTCTTCTCGCCTACCCCTTCTCCCTAGCTATGACCTGGCTCGCGGGACTTCTTTTGCCTTTCGGACAACTTCCATTGTCTTCCCTTGGAGGACTTTTGGGGTTTTCGTGGTTCCTTGGAGTACTCTTTTGGTGGGGTTTCTCTCAAAAACCTCGACTCTTTTTTCATCTTTTGAACAAATACCCCCAAGAGAGTTCCCTCCCCTATGAAAAGTGGGCAGCTGAGGAAATAGCCCGTCTCAACCTCAATACCTCTCTTGACTCGATAGAAAAACTTTTCTTCTGGACATTGTTTTTTTCACTTCTTTTGAGTGGATTGGCTACTCTTGTTCACCCCTCTCTGCAAGGGCATCTCACCATAGGATGGGTCCTTCTCTTTCTGGGATTCTGGGGAAGTCGGAGCGTTCTCCATGAGCAATTCCAACTCTTTGGATGGCGTATGCAGGGACTCTCTACCGACCACGCCAAACCCACTATACCTCATGGACTTTTGGTTTTGCTTTTGGTAGGATGTCTGGGTATAAGTTTTCTTCTCCCGCATCGCTTTGTGCTTGTCTCTTTGGAATCCCTCGGTGTAAAGTTTCGTGAATCCGTGAAACAAACTGAAATAGAGCTACAACATCAAAACGAGGAGGAATCCATCCCTTCTCTCACGGAAGAGCACCAAACCCAGGAAAGCCCCCCCCTGTCTTCTCCTTCTCCTCTCCTCATATGGGGAGCACGAGGTGCAGGACTCTTTCTCTTCCTCTATGTGGTGATTGGACTTATAGGATATTTCTTTGAACGTTTTTGGTCCTACAAACCGAAAAATGCCCTTATCCGGTGGCTCATCCGTTTTTATGAAAAGAACAAGGTTTTTTTTCAGATAGTGGGATTTGTTCTTTCTCTTTTCTGGACTGTGATTTCCACACTCACAGGAATCTCCCTCCTTCAAAAAGCCCTCAGCAAACGAAAAGAGAATCTCAAAGAAAACGAGGTTCTCAAAGAGCAACTCTATGCCCTCTTTGAACATGCTGAAAACACCAGTGACGAAAAAAAAGAGGAAATCATGACAATCGTGAGATACTTTGTGAGGCTCATCGAAGCAGCAAGCACTCGTATCCTCCCCTATCGTTCCTCCTATGGTCCTCTCGAGTATATCGAGAAACTCTCTCAAAATCTCTCCTCCTTAAGAGAGAGCCTTTTGTGGATTGTGTCCGTATTCAATGAGAGTCGCTACAGCCTCCATCTCCTCTCACAGGAAAAGAAAAACACTTTTGCCCAGACGGTAGAGACTGTCATCACAGAAATCAACAAGTAAAACCTTCATCCCCAAAACATGACCATACCAAGATTGCTACCACACCACTGCAGAGAGATACCCTACAACCTGCCTCATATCTTTGGAAACCTCCCCCGAGTGACGATAACATAGCTCCTTTACCTGGGTTCTCCCCAATTTTTTCCCCATTTCACACATCACCAGAAGAGGGAAAATCCCACAAGCCTCTATAACTCCGGACATCGCATCCTTGAAAAGTGCCTCTGTATCCATCCTGAGAAGATGCCGGATAAGTCGTCTATCCATTTCTTCTGCCTCTTTTGCTGTATGGTAATGTGACAAATCAGTAGAAATCACAAAAAGCACTCTTTCATTCCTCCGACGATAGAGGTTAACAACAATCTGTGCTATGTCAGAAATAGTACTTTGAGAAAGAACCCCCAACAGCATAGGAACAATCCGAAACTCTCCTTCAATAACATCCTGAAGAAAAGGAAGCTGAGTCTCAAGACAATGCTCCCTTTCATGAGCCACCGAGAGATAGGAGAAAAGGTGTGGATCCTCTTCAATCAAAGCGGCATTATACCCACTATCGACCTCAATTTCTCCCAAAGGGGTCTGAAAAGATACGGCTGAAGAAAGAGCCACCCCCTCAAAATGCACATAATGGCTTGGCCCAAGAAGCACAACGACATCCCAGTTGGTATTCTCAATAAGTTTGTAACCATACGCTGCCACCTGGCCAGAATACACATACCCTGCATGAGGAGAAACAAGGGCAAAAGGCAATCCCACCTTTTGTCCTATCTCTTGAATAAACCGCTCATCCACCTGGGCTAAAAATTCATTTACCATGACCTTCAGATTAATTTTGTCCCCTGGATAAAAGATATTGGCCACGGCAGGTCGTCTCACCTCTCTCATACCACCCCTCCTCCACCTTGTTTGAACATCAGATCTATTGTTTTCAAAGCTTCTACAAGGAAATCAATATCTTCATCGGTATGCCAAAGGGAAAAACTCAAGCGAAGTGTCCCTTCTGGAAAAGTCCCAAGTTTCTTATGGACAAGGGGGGCACACTGAAGCCCTGCCCGTGAAGCTATGTCGTATTCACTATCCAAAATCATTGCCAGTTCCTGAACCCCTACAAAGGGATGGCGCAAACTCACCACACCAATCCCTCGCTTTGGTCTATACCACATAAAGGCTGTATCTTTTATCCCATTGGCAAAACGCTCCAAAAGGCTTTGGTCATGGGCAAAAGCATTCTTATCTCGCACCCACCGAATCCCTGCTAAAAGGCCAGCTATACCAGGGAGATTTGGTGTCCCGGCCTCCAATCGATAGGGCATTTCTTCCGGCTGAAAAAGGTCCTCTGAGCGATACCCTGTCCCCCCTACACGCCAGGGACGAAGGCTCACTCCTGGCTTCACGACAAGGAACCCTACTCCCATTGGACCATAAAGATGTTTATGTCCTGTACCAGCGATAAGATCTACATCCTCCCCTTGAAGAGAAACCATCCCCGCACTCTGAGACACATCCACAAGCACCAAAGCATCCGAATATGTTTTGACCACTCTGGCAATATCCTCCACAGGGAGGATCTTCCCTGTCACGTTCGAGATATGATTGAGACACACCAGTCTCACGCCTCTCCCAATATGTGGTACAAAATCCTCTGGAGTGTACTCCTCTTCCTCTGGACAAATCACCTTCACCTCAATGATCCCTTCACGCTCCAACTCAAAGAGTACCCGAAGCACCGCATTATGCTCATAGACAGTCGTAAGAACCTTATCCCCGTGTTGTACCACACCACGCACAGCCATGTTTATAGCATCTGTTGCATTCAAGGTAAAGATAACCCAAGAAGGGTCTCTTCTCCCAAAAAGAGATGCTACCTCTCTTCTGGCCTCTTCTACAAGAGCCTCAGCTTGTCTTGCCAAACGATGCCCACCCCGCCCAGGATTGGCTGAAAAAGCTTCAAGACAGCGTGTTATAGCTTCCTTTACCTCATGTGGTTTTGGAAACGTTGTGGCTGCATTATCAAAATAGGTATTCATCGTCTTTCCCCTTCTTCATCATAAGCCAAAAAAACATGGGTGTCAATTCTCTCCGACAAAAACCACGTTCCCTGGTCTTCTTTTTTCTCCTCCCAGAGAACAAACGAAGTGAGTAGCTTGTGTCTGGCACAAAGACATGCCCAATAGCCAGCCAATCTCTCCCCCAGAAACAAAGGCAGAAGATACCATCCCTCTTCTGGAGAGCAGAGTTTTTTGTCTTTGACCACAGAAAAAGAGGAGAGCCTCATCCGAATCCCCATTCCCTTTGCTTTGAGATAAGCCTCCTTTGCTGTCCATATGTGGTAGAATCGATTTTCTTCTCCTATTACCCATGCCTTCTCCTCAGGATGAAAAAAACGTTCAGCCAACGCCTCATAATCTCGAGGTTTGCTTTTCTCAATATCCACACCTACAGGTTGACTATCGATAGCCAACAAAACCACCTCAGCACTATGGGCAAGGTTAAAATGACACGTCGGATGAGAGAAAAGGAATGGCTTGCCCCACCTATCCACAGCCCATATCACCTCTTCTCCTACATACTCTTTGAGTCTCTGCATAGCCCACACTCTGGCTATGTGAGAAAGCTCCAAGCGTTTTCGCTCTCTGCTCCCTATCAAAAGATGAAGTTCCATATCTCATCCCATCGCAAGAAATAGTTTCTGCCACTGCTCAACACTGACCTCTTCTGGGCGAACCTCTCCACCAACCCCAACCTCTCTCAAAACCATCTCCACTCGCTCTTTTGGTTCTTTGGAGCGAAGATTATTGAAAAGAGTTTTCCGTTTGGATCCAAACCCCTTGAGAAGAAAGGCCCGAAAACTCTCCTGAAGAGGGGCAAAGTCTTCCCTCCTTTTGCCCATCACTACCATTTTTTTCCGTATCCGAATAACCACAGAATCCACGGAGGGTACAGGGAAAAAACATCCCTTTGGTACCATAAAAAGTTTGTCCACCTCAAGAAAACTCTGCACAAGAACAGCAAATACCCCATAGTTTTTTTCACCCACTGGCACAATCATACGCTCAAAAAACTCTTTTTGAACCATCACAATCCCTTCCTCAAATACTCTTTCATCAATGAACCGACGTATAGCTTCCCCCGAAATACTATACGGGAGATTCGAAAGAAAGAAAAGTCGCTGTTCTCCAAGAGAGTCAAGGTCAAAACGCAAAAAATCCGCCTCTCTTAGCTGAATACAGGGATGAGAAATCAACTCGGAAACCAAAGAGAAAATCCCATGATCCACCTCAAGGGCATACACCCTTCGAGGGGGAAGAAGAACTGTCAACGCCCCCAATCCACACCCAACCTCAAGCACAGGCTGAGTAACGGGAACACAAGAAACAATACGAGAGGCTATATCTCTATCCACAAGATAATTTTGACCACGAGAACGGGCCAACCAAAGCCCCCTCTCCCGCAGTACCCTCTCGATTTCTGAGGTCTTGTGGGGATTCCAGTTCATTCTCGTTCTATACCCAAACGCTTCTCAATCTCCCCTACCCGTTTCACAAGATCAGGAAGCCGAAGCTGGGCTGCCAAAATCCGTTTTTGTTCCATAAAATCTCGTGCCGGAGTACCAAAGAGAACCTTGCCAGAGGGAACCTCCTTGTCCTCTATCCCACTCTGAGCCATAACCACCACCCGATCACCTATGGTCACGTGATCGGCTACCCCCACTTGACCTGCAAGGATACACCCTTCTCCCAAAGAGGTGCTCCCAGCAATCCCCACTTGAGCAACAATAATCGAATGTGCCCCTATATGAACATTGTGGGCAATTTGTACAAGATTGTCAATTTTGACATCATCCTCTATCACCGTTTCCCCGAGAGCCGCTCGATCAATGGTCACACACGCTCCTATCTCTACATCGTTACCGATACGGATACGCCCAATCTGAGGAATCTTCACATTTCTCCCCTCATGGACCACATACCCAAAACCATCTCCCCCTACCACGGTATTGTGGTGGATAATGACCCTCTCACCGATGATGGTAAGATCATCAATTTTCACCCCTGCCTTGATCACACACTCCCGCCCAACCTTGACCCCCTTGCCAATAAAAACATGAGGATAAATCACGGTGTTTTCCCCTATCTCGGCATCTTCCATGATACATGCAAAGGGCATCACCGTTACCCCAGCACCAAGTTTTGCCGAAGGATGAACATACGCCTGGGGAGAAATTCCTCTCTCATAGGGCGTATACGGGGAAAACCACGCTACCACCTGAGAAAAACTATACTTGGGATGAGGACTCACCAAAAAGGGTTTGTTCAAGGATACCCCCTCACCCACAATGAAGGCTTCGATAGGTGAAGCATTGGCCTCGGCCACCATACGCTTATGCTCAATAAAACCTAGTGTCCCCGCCACAGGAGCATCCAGCCCAGAAACCCCCTCTATCTCTACATCCTCTCCATGCATAGAAAGTCCTAACCTTCGTGCTATTTCTGAGAGTTTCATAGCTTCCTCCTTTGCTACCGTTTATCCTTCATTGCCAAGGCAAGCATTTCCCTCGCCCACTCTCGCGCCTGTTTTTCATATTTCTCCTTGTACTTACTCCACAAAGGATCTATAAACCCACAAAATCCCAAAAGTGAAGCCGACACCAACTGCTTGCGAAAACGCTTCTCAATCGACCCCGGCCCTCCCGCATGACAATAAAAACAGGCTACTTTCTTGCCCATAAAATCGTTCTGTTGGAAAAGCGTGTTAAAAACCGGAACCCATGTCCCCGCCCAGACAGGTGTTCCCAAAAATATGAGATCATAGGCAAGGATATCCTTCTTCAACGGGATAAGCGTGGGTTTTTCCCTCATCAAGGCTGCCTTGCCATTCCACACATACTTCATCACACCGTGGTAGTGTTTCTCTTCAACTGGTTTTATACTCTCTACCTCAGCATGAACTTCCTCAGCGATGATCTTGGCAATAAACTCAGTATTTCCTTCATACGAATAAAAAAGTACCAACACCCGCATGACCTCTCCTTGGTATTCATCTTAGAGAAAAGAGGAAAAAAAGTCAATTTTGTCATGGCACTCACCACCGTGAAAACACAACCTCGAAATCGCCATCCTTCGGCCACAAAAAAATTGCATTTTCCCAAAAACTATGTTACCATAGCATATGGCAAAAAAAAGAAAAACCTTTATTCTTGATACCAATGTTGTTTTGTATGACCCACAAGCCATCTTTTCTTTCCAAGAACATGAAGTAGTCATCCCTATCACACTTCTTGAAGAGGTAGATAACTTCAAAAAAGGCAATGAGATCATTCATTTCAATGCCAGAGAATTCAGTCGAGAACTTGACCGTCTTTTCAAAGATATACCTTTCAACAAACCAGCCAGACTTCCCACAGGAGGGACAGTACGGATTGATACCCATGTACAACTCGACGATTCTATCCGAAAACTCTTCTGGGAAGATAAACCAGACCACCGGATTCTTGCCTGTGCTTATTATCTTGCTCAGGAGAAAGATCCCTCTACCGTCATTATTGTCTCCAAAGATATCAATCTCCGAATGAAAGCGAGAGCTATTGGACTTCTTGCCGAAGACTATGAAACAGGCAAGATCAAAAGTATCGAAGAACTCTACACCGGCAAACGAACCATAGAAAACGTCAACGAAACCCTCCTCTATACTCTTCAGAAAGAAAAAATCCTTCCTCCCGAGTTTCTCAGTGTACAACCTCCCCCTATGCCCAATGAGTTTTTTATTCTTCGCAACCATCAAAAGAGTATCCTAGCCACCTATTCTCCCTTTTTCCCGGGATGGCAACTCATCGAAAAACACACCTGTTATGGAATTGCCCCACGAAATGCCGAACAAGCCTTTGCCCTTCATGCTCTCACCGACCCTAATATCCAGCTCGTCACCCTTGCTGGCAAAGCAGGCACAGGGAAAACCCTGATGGCCCTTGCTGGTGCTCTTGCCTCTTTTGGAACATACAAGCAAATCCTGTTAGCCCGCCCTATCATCCCCCTTTCCAACCGCGACATGGGGTTCCTCCCAGGTTCCATTGAAGAGAAACTTGATCCCTACATGCAACCCCTTTACGACAATCTTGCAGTTATCCAACATCAGTTCAGTGAAGGGAGTCATGAGCTTGTCACCATCAACAAGATGCTTGACAACGAAACCCTGAAGATCACCCCCTTAGCCTATATCCGTGGCCGAAGCCTTTCAAAACTCTACTTCATCGTAGACGAAGCGCAGAACCTCACCCCCCACGAGGTAAAAACCATCATTACTCGTGCTGGAGAAGGAACAAAGATTGTCTTCACGGGTGATCCATACCAGATCGATACGCCCTACCTTGATTCCCGAAGTAATGGTCTCTCCTTTCTCATCGACAGAATGAAAGGCGTTTCCCTGTATGCCCATATCACTCTTGAGAAAGGAGAACGTTCTCTTTTGGCTGAGGTCGCTTCTAACTTGCTGTAAAAAACGTGCTCAAAAAATCTCATTCTTTCTCTGAGACAAAGAGGGTTTTCTCTCTTCTTTTATTTGACAGAGTGCCTAAAGTATGTTATAATCTTACACTAAAACTCCCAAGGAGAGAAGGAGAGAGTATGGCGAGTCTTATTTACCAGGAAAAAGAACTCATGAACGCCTTGCTTGAAGCAGGAGTACATTTTGGTCACCAGACCAAGCGCTGGAATCCCAAGATGAGGCCATTTATCTACACCAAAAGAAATGGCATCTACATCATAGACCTGCGCCACACCATGGAAATGCTTCAGAAGGCTTACCAGGCAGCGAAAGAACTGGCTGCTAACGATGGAGTAATGCTGTTTGTTGGTACCAAGAAACAAGCACAGGCTTCCATTCTTGAAGAAGCTACCCGGTGTAACATGCCCTATGTTACCAAACGATGGCTTGGTGGAACACTGACCAACTTCAGCACCATCAAAAAATCCATTGACAAGATGAAGAAGCTTGAGGCAAAGCTTGAGGCAGACCGCGGGAAAATGACCAAAAAAGAGGCTATTGACATTGAGCGGACTATCACCAAGATGAAGGGGTTTTATGAAGGGATCCGTGACATGAAGCGTCTCCCCGAAGCCCTCTGGGTGGTGGATGTAAAACGAGAAATCAATGCGGTTCTTGAAGCGCGGTCTTTAGGCATCAAGGTTTTTGGTATTGCTGATACCAACTGTGACCCTGACCTTTTAGACTATCCAGTCCCTGCCAATGATGATGCCATCCGGTCCGTCAAACTCATCACCTCTCTTATAGCTGATGCTATCATTGAAGGATCTACCATGGCCGCCAAACAAGAAAACGCTATTGTGGAAGAAGAAAGTGAAGAAACAGAAAACGTCGTCATCGAAGATGAATACACTGACGTTGATGAAGATAGTCTGGTAAAATAAGGAGCCAACATATGGAAATTTCTGCTGCTATGATAAAAGAGGTCCGAGAGAAAACAGGTGCCGGCATTGTTGATTGCAAGCAGGCCCTCACGGAAACCAACGGCGATATTGCCAAGGCCATTGATATCTTGAAGAAAAAAGGACTTGCCAAAGCAAGCAAGAAAGAGGGTCGCACCGCCGTTGAAGGTATCGTGATGTACACCTGCGAAGGCAACAAAGGGCTTCTCTTCCGTCTCAACTGTGAAACTGACTTTGTGGGGAAAACCCCTGAGTTCAAAGCCTTTGCAGAAAAGATCATGAAGGTCGTATTCTCCAAGGCATACCCTTCTTCCGAGAGTCTTCCTGAGGATGTAGAACAACTCCGCAAAGAGGCTATCGCCAATTTTGGTGAAAATATCCTTGTTTCCTGGAAGTGGATTGAAGCCAAAGGAACCCTCTACCCCTATGTCCATTTGAACAAGGTGGCTTCTATCACGGATTTTGGCAATCTCTCTGATACATCTGAGGTGCAGGATGTGGCAAAAAAGATTGCCATGCAAATCACCTCTATGAATCCTTTGTGCGTATCTGTCGACACCCTTCCTGCCGATGTCCGTGCTGAGATGCAAAAGAGTTTCGAAGAAGAGGCTCGTGCTACCGGCAAACCAGAAAAGGTGATCGAAAATATCGTGAAGGGCAAGTTTGAAAAGTACTATGCAGAAGTCGTTCTGATGGAACAACCCTTCATTTTTGATGAAGAGAAAAAGGTCAAAGACCTCTTCACTGAACTGAAGAAAAGTACAGGTATTGACCTGATTGTCCACCAGTTTATTCGCCTCTCTCTCCAATAAGATAAAAGCAAACGGCTGTTCTGATACACAGGAACAGCCGTTTTTTATATTTCAACAGGAGTCTTCTGCCAAAATCTTTTGAGAAGGGGTTGTTTATGTCTTCACCAAAGTACAAAAGAGTGCTTTTGAAAATCAGTGGCGAGGTGCTGGGTGGAAAATCAGGCGGACTTGATTATGAAGCTATCAACAACGTGGCAGCTCAAATAGCCAGTGCTTCCAAAACAGGTTGTGAACTCGCCCTTGTCGTAGGTGGGGGCAATATCATTCGTGGGGTTGATGCCCAAAACTTCGGAGTTGCAAGAACCACCGCTGACTATATGGGTATGCTTGCCACTGTCATCAATTCCCTTGCCTTGCAAGCTGTTCTTGAGGAACGCTATAATCTTCAAACACGGGTTCAATCTGCCATCAAGGTTTCCTCTGTAGCCGAAGACTTCATCCGGAGACGGGCTATCCGTCATCTCGAAAAATCCCGCATTGTCATTTTCGCCGCTGGAACAGGCAATCCCTATTTCTCTACAGACACGGCAGCTGTCCTCCGAGCCATCGAAATCCAAGCCCACCTCATGATCAAAGCTACAAAAGTTGACGGTGTGTACGACAAAGATCCTAAGAAATACGCTGATGCCAAACGATTCGAAAATATCTCTTACCGAGAGGTCCTTGATCGTCGGCTCCAGGTCATGGACAGTACCGCTATCGCCCTTTGTATGGATAACAATCTCCCCATCATGGTTCTCAATATCTTCGAACCTGGCCATATTGTAGATGCCATCATGGGAAAACCTGTAGGCACCCTTATTCACGCTGGAGAATAGACATGCACATCACCACTGGTACCTTCAAGGGCAAACCTCTTCTCACCCCAACGAAGGGTATCCGTCCCACCTCCGAACGAGTAAGACAAGCCTTGATGAATTCACTAGGTCCTCGTCTCAGTGGGGCACGATTCCTTGATCTCTTTTGCGGAACAGGATCAGTAGGTATTGAAGCCCTGAGTCAGGGAGCCGCTTTTGTCTGTTTTGTAGAGAAAGCCGAGAGAAACTACATTTTTCTCAAACAGAACCTCGCCAATCTTGGTGTGGACAAAAGTCTCTACAAAACCATCAAAACCAACATTTTTACTATGAAACCAGAGCAATTTGAAGGGATGTTTGATATCGTTTTTGCCGACCCTTTTTACGAAGACATTAAAGATGGGTTTGCTATCATTCATCACCTTGTGTGGCATATTCTCGTACCAGAGGGTCTTTTTGTATGTGAACACGGAGCAAAAGACGATCTCTCGAGTTTTCCTGGGTATCGTGAGACCAAATCTTATGGAGATAGCCAACTTTCATTTTTTGAGAGGAAGTCGTGAAAGTACTTTCTTTCGATACTTCTCATCCCCGTAGAACCGTCGTTAACCTCACCTGGGAGAATGAAGAGATCTCTCTTCTTCTTGATATCAGTTCCAGCCAACAGGACAAACTTCTTTTTGCCATCGATCATCTTCTAACAAGCATAAAGGCATCCCTGGACAAACTCGATGGCCTCGTGATAGGGATTGGTCCCGGGTCATTTACTGGATTGCGGATAGGGCTTTCTCTCGCCAAAGGCTTTGCCTGGGCAAAATCTCTCCCTCTCTATCCTGTGTCTTCTCTCGAAACCCTTGCTCTCTCTTTTCCCTGGCAGTGTCTCCCTGAAGCCACTGTGGTTGCTTCAACCGATGCTCGTATGAAAAAACTCTACGCCTGTGTCTACCAAAAACGCCAGAAAATCCTCCCAGAAAGCGATATTTTCCCTCAAGACCTTGCAAACTTTCTCGTTACCCTTGCTGGTCCTTTCTGGTTTGTGGGAGAAAACCCTTACCTTGAGATATTTCGTGCTCTCCTAGGTGAGTCCCATATCCATACCCTCCCCCTTTGGATCTCACCCCACGTCCTCCGTGACCACGGCCTTGCTCAAAGCCCCCTTTCCCATGAAGAGATGATGACCCTGGAACCCCTTTACCTCCGAAAAAGCGAAGCCGAAAATACCACACCTACCAAAACCGCCGGCGAAGGTCAATAGCCTCTACTGGGCATATCTCATGACAACAAAAACATCGAATACATCGACGATAATCAATGCTCACCCTCTGACTCTTTTGTGTTTTCTTCCATGAAAGGGCGTGTGCAGAACAGATCTGGAGACATCGTCCACACCGAATACACTTTTCATGAAGAAAAACCGGCTTCGGAACCAAAAGATTTCTCGCAAAAGCAAAGAGCCAGGGAAACCTATCCTTGATAAACCCTATATCTGACACCTCTTTGACAAGGACAAAATCCTGTGGTTTCACCTCTTCGTAACTTACCCCATGCAATGTGATGTTTCCTCTATATTCCGTGCCCCTTTCATCGACAGCATGCTTCAAAATAGGCACTTGATCTACTCGATAACCAATAAGCTCAGCTGCCACCACATCCAAAGCAAGGGTATCTGTTGAGGCTAAAAGCAGACCGACCTGTCGTGGATCCCCTCCCTGAGGTCCCTCCCCCTCCATAGCCACAATGCCGTCCATAAGACTCATCACAGGGTTAACCATCTCATAGAGATCCACAATCATCTGGGCAAAGCGTTCTCTTTCAGGAAACTGAAGATGAAATCGAGATTTTTGCAAACCCTGAACAAGCCCAAAGAGGTTTTTGATGGCTCCCGTATAAAACATTTGCGTATGGGTCTTGAGTTTTGGGAGAGAAATTACCATATCATTGTCTACAAAGGCCCTCACCACTTCAAACCTTTTCACAAGTTTTCCCTTGGGATTTTCTACTATAACTGTATCTTTGAAATTGGCTGGTTTCACTCCATAGCGACGAAGTATCTCATCCAGCCCTATTTTTTTCATTACAGCCATCATGTCCTCAATCGCAGGAGAATCTCCCACTTCAACCAAAAAACCCGCTTCATGAAGAAGCCTTATCACCGCTTCAACAACCACTGGATGCGTCGTCACAGCCCTTTCTGGTACCTGTGAAGAAAGAAGATTCGGTTTAAGTAAGACCTTTCTCCCCCTCTGATGAAGAAAAGGGAGAAATCCTCCTCTTGCAAACACCTGTTCTACCTTCTCAAAAACCTCTTCTCTCTGATACGATGAACATACAATCCCATAAACCTCTGGCATATTCTTCCCTATAACTTTTCAAGATAGTGTACTGCTTCCTGAATCACCTCATCAGGGGTAGAAGCCCCTGCGGTGATACCTACAACCTGGTAGGTTTTTATCTCTTCAAGGGGGAGTTCTGTCACTCGCTCCACAAGATAGGAGGGTTTGAATGCCCTACAAATCTCATACAAACGGCGGGTATTGGAACTTTTTTTGCCTCCAAGGACTATCACGGCATCCACTTGTTTGGCAAGCTCCCGAGCGGCCCGTTGTCTTCGTCTCGTCGAGGGACATATGGTGTTATACACAAAGATTTCCTGCCCTTCCCTCACAAAGGCAGAAACAACAGAAAGAAATTTTTCTTCTTCAAGTGTGGTCTGAGAGAGAATCACCGCTTTCTGAGGAAAAGAGAAAGAAGAAGGATCAAAAGTCCTATAATCCAACACTATTACCTGTCCATCTAGATCTGACGTAGCGGCTATCACCTCAGGGTGTTCGGGTTCTCCCACAAGAAAAACAGAAATATCTGGAAGACGCGATCTCTCTTGGGTGATAATCTTGGAAATATGTCTCACAAAGACACATGTCCCATCCACAATCTCAAAGCCCTTGTTTTGCGCCTCATCAATGCACGATTGGGGCAGTCCATGAGCACGAACCACACCTATCCCATCCTTTGCCTCCAAAGGACTATTGACAAACTCTACCCCTCGTTGTTTATAATGCTCAATCACCACAGGATTGTGAATAACCTCCCCAATAGAATACACCTTTTTGCCACTCGTCAAAGAATTGTCGAGCATTTTGAGAACTCGCCGAACCCCCAAACAGAATCCATACTCTCTTGCCAAGACTACCTTCACAAAAGTCCCCTCCGTTTCATGACTTCGTGGTAGAGACGTTCCTCTACCTCTTCAGGAGAAAGCCCTGTCGTATCAATCACTACAGCATCAGGTGGTTTCACAAGAGGGGCTATCTCTCTGGTGCTATCCAACTCATCCCGTCGTTCAATTTCTCTTTTGAGATACTCAAGATCATGATACTCCCCTTTGGCCTCGAGTTCCTTTTGACGACGTCTTGCCCTTTCTTCAACAGAAGCATCAAGATAAAACTTGCAAAAAGCATCTGGAAAAACCACCGTCCCGGTATCCCTTCCCTCAAGCACATAATCTCCCTCGGTGGCTATGCCTCGTTGAAGCTCAACCAAACGCTCCCGCACCTCCCGAAGAGCTGATACCGCAGACACATACTTTTCTACCTCCTGAGAACGGATGGCAAGCGTCACATCCTCACCATTCAAGAGAATACTCTCACCCGAAAATTCCAGGGTAATTTTTGGCAAGAGGCTGTGGATTTTTTCTTTTTCTGATACCTTTACCCCCCCACGCAACATATACAGGGTGACAGCCCGATACATAGCCCCCGTATTGAGAAAACCAAACCCAAGCCGCTTCGCAAGCCGTCTGGCCATGGTAGATTTTCCACTCCCAGCAGGGCCATCAATCGTAATAATCATAACGTTTCACGAAACTCCTTGGCTTTCTGGAGATACTCCTCTAGCTCTTTTTTCTTGCCATTGCGAATCAAGTGAAGGAGAGTATCAATCTCTCGAGAGAAGTCCATCAAGGAACGTTCAATATTGTCGGCATTTTTGAAAACAATATCTGTCCACATCGCTGGATTGCCTGCGGCGATACGCGTGGTATCTAGAAGTCCCTTGCCATAAAGCCCAAAAAAACGCACCTCTGCCCACCCGTCTTTTTCAAGGAAACAGGACAAGGCTGAAGCCACGAGATGGGGAACATGGCTCGTAGCGGCCACAATCTCATCATGAAAATCTGCGGAAACAAGGACAATTTGTGACCCAAAAGATTTCCAAAAATCCCGTACTATCTCCAAAACCTCATCCTGATAGTCTCCCACTATCGCCACAATCTTTTTCTCAAAAAGGTCTGCCCTCGCAAACTCTAGTCCCGATTTTTCACTTCCTGTCATGGGATGTGTTCCCACAAAAGTGAGTTGACGGCTATTGACCTTTTCAACTGCATCAATCACATGGCGCTTGATACTCGCCACATCCATCACAATAACCTCATCCTTCAGAGAGGGCATAAACCGTTCAAAGATAGTCGCAACCTCCTCTGGGGGGGTAGCGATAACAAACATATCGAGGCTCTCTATGAGATCCAAGTCCATATCTGTGGCATAGCCATCAATCATTCCCAAGGCTCTCGCATTCTGGAGTTTTTCTTTATGTCGTCCAAAACCATAGACTTGACAACCAGGGAGATAAGTTTTTATAGCAAGTCCAAGAGATCCCCCAATCAATCCCAGTCCATAGATCCCTATCTTTTTACACTCCATGGATGCCTCGTTTTACAAATTTTTTCCACTACCAACAACCGGGGCAATCTTGCGGATTTCATCCATCAACATGGAAAACTTCTTCGGTTTCAGGGATTGAGCCCCATCAGAAACAGCCTTCTCAGGATCATGATGAACCTCAATCTCAAGACCATCCGCACCAGCAACAATGGCTGCCAGTGACATAGGAATCACATATTTCCATACCCCCGCGGCATGGCTTGGGTCGATAACAATAGGAAGATGGGTTTTTTCCTTCACCACCGGTACCGCAAGAATATCAAGGGTGTTTCGCGTAGCTGTTTCAAAGGTTCGGATTCCTCGTTCACAAAGGATCACCGACTTATTCCCTTCAGACATGATATATTCTGCAGACATGAGCCATTCTTCAATGGTCTGACTCATCCCTCGTTTGAGAAGAACAGGGGTTTTTGTCTTGCCTACTTCACGAAGAAGTGCAAAATTCTGGGCATTTCTTGTCCCTATCTGAAGAATATCAACGTATTTCACACACGTTTTTACATCCTGGGTATCCATCACCTCTGAAATAACTGGCATACCAAAGGTATCTCCCACCTTGCGAAGGATCTTCAACCCTTCTACCCCCAAACCCTGAAAGGCGTAGGGCGACGTTCTTGGTTTGTAGGCACCACCACGTAAAATATTTGCCCCAGCCTTTTTGACCTCTTCGGCAATCACCATCATCTGCTCTTCACTCTCTACGCTACAGGGACCTGCCATGATGGCTAAATTTCCCCCACCAATCTTCACGCCTCCCACCTCTATTATAGTATCGTAGGGTTGGAAATCACGGCTTGCAAGTTTATAAGGTTTAGAAACCGGCATAACGTTTTCGACACATGCCAAGGAAATAAGGGGGGCATTCATGAGTTTACTCTCATCTCCAATCACACCGATGATAGTTTGAAACTCCCCCCGAGAAACATTGGTTCGAAGCCCATAGCCTTGAATCATCTCTACAATATGGTCTATTTCTTCCTGGGTTGCTGTCGGCTTCAGTACAATAATCATGGCTTTTCCTCCACTTTCCTATCATTTTGTCTGTTATTATAAGGTCTTTGGCAAAAAAATACAAATAAATGCATTTTTGCCTTTGTGGCTCATTGCCTCATCCAAGATTTAGAGGGAAAAACAATCCCGAGGACCCTTTTCGTGAGATTTTTCAAAAAACTTTTCCCAGAAAACCCGTGGTACCCCATACTTTCCTAGATCCCTCTCCCCTTCTGCATCATGAAAATCACTTCCCGACACAAGAAAGAGCGAGCGATATTCTCCCAAAAGAAAAGCACTCACAGACTCACTCACTCGGGGGTGACGATACTCGATACCTACCATCCCTCGGTCAATCCATTCCCTCACATACCGATGATTCTCCTCTTCGGCAAGAAACACAGGATGGGCCAAAACAGGCCATCCTCCGGCCTCCCTGATAGCAATGATCACATCTTCCGTCCGGATTTCTTTCCGAGGCACATAACACCTTCCCCCGTTGTCAAGAAGCCCCTGAAATGCCTGGGAAGGGGAAGAAAAATACCCTGCCTCTACCAGCGCCCTTGCTATATGCATTCTTCCAAGAGGTTTATTTTCATAACGCATTACCAGCTCATCCCAGGCAAGACGGTACCCCTCTCGACGAAGAAGATCGACCATCACCTTTGCTCTCTGGAAACGAGACTGCCGATAGATTTCCAAGAGTGGCAGAATTTTCTCATAAAAATGAGCAAAATACGCCAAGATATGCACTTCTCCTACAACCGGATGATGGGTAGAAAACTCACACCCCGGTACAAAGAGCCTCTCAGGATGAGAGATTTCTCCCCAACGACGTGCCTCTTCGACACCATCCATGGTGTCGTGGTCTGTCAAAGCCCATCCCCCCAAGTCTTTTTCCTTCACTTTTTTCCAGATTTCTTGAGGAGAATACACTCCATCAGAAAATGAAGAATGAATATGACTATCTACCAGCATACATCTCTCACCACCGATATAGTATATCACGAAGAGAAAAGAAATGCAATTTTACACTCTTTGGGAAGAAAAAACCTCAATTTTATCCAACCATCACATCCTCATGGATATACCTCACCACTACCCGCTGAGCCGATACTCCAATCCCATAAAAAAGAGCCAAAGGCCCAACACGACCAAAAAACATGGTGAGAATAATCACAATCTTGGCTGGAGCCGAAAGAGAAGGAGTTATACCAGTAGAAAGACCTACCGTACCAAAAGCAGAAACCAACTCAAACAAGATCTTTTCAAAAACTCCACGCTGAACCACAAGCAAAATTCCCAAAGCCCCCACTATCCAGAGAAGCGACATAACAAAAATAAGATACGCCTTGCGAATATTGTCAAAAGGGACCTCTCGTTCCCCTACACTCACCCGAAGCGTGTCTCGAAGCACATGATACGTATTCAAAAAAATCAAAAAAGCCGTCGTTGTTTTGATTCCCCCACCTGTAGAACCAGGGGAAGCCCCAATAAACATGAGGACAATCGTCAAAAAAAGTGTCACCGGTTGAACACGTCCATAATCCAAAGTATTAAAACCCGCCGTTCTTGCTGTCACCGAACTAAAAAACGCATTGAGAATTTTTTCTCCTAGCGATAGCCCTGCCAATTGTCCTTGATACTCAAACACCAAAACCCCCACGGTTCCCAAAACAAGAAGAAACACTGTCATACCAAGAACAACCCGACTATGAAGCCTCAGATATCCCTCACTCTCCATCATCTTCATTTTCTCTTCATTTTCTAGTCCCTTTTTTGGGCTACTTTTTTGCCCTTTTCTTTTGTTTCCTTCACTCAGATATCGACGCAAAAACCACCACAGATTTCGCATCACAGAAAACCCAAGCCCTCCAAAGATGATCAGAAAGGCTACTGTCAAAAGAACAAGAGGATCCTTCCGAAACCCCACAAGACTATCAGAAAAAAGGGAGAACCCCGCATTACAAAAGGCACTCACTGAATGAAAAAGCCCATAATAGAACGCCTGAAGCCAGGAAAATTGCTTTGAAAAAGCCACAAAAAGTATCCCCGCCCCCAACAACTCCCACCACAAGGTAAACACAAGAATACTCTTGATCATCCGTCTCACCTCGCGAAAACTCGGCGCCCCCAGAGCACTAGTCAACGTGGCTCCACTCTGAAGCGAAAGTCCCCGCCCCATCATAAACGCAAATGCCCCCGCAAACACCATGAGCCCCAATCCCCCAAATTGAATAAGTCCCAAAATAACCAGTTGCCCCACAAGAGAAAAATCTCTCCCTGTATCCAACACCGTCAGCCCTGTAACACATACGGCAGAAGTCGCCGTAAAAAGAGCATCAAGAAAGGAAACCTTTGCCTGAAACGAGTGAGCAAAAGGAAACATCAGAAGCACCGTCCCAATCCAAATCAGCACCACAAAGGAAAATACAATCACCATATAAGGTTGCCATCCCATACGGGAAATCCACCCCAAAAAACCAGAATTTCTGATAAGCCATACCACTAACAAAGAAATAGTGAGAACCACAATGAGATTATATGTGCCCCCATTGGCAAGAAAAGTCTTTTCTATACCACCACTGGATCTCCCATATACCAAATACACAAAAAAGGTCCACAGCATCAACAGCAACGAGGAAAAAGCCACATAAGATTCACCCTTCACAAACACATAGCCCTCAATCACTACCAAACCCCATACGAGGGCTTGCCAAAACGTATGGATAGCGGACAGATCCCGCTTCCAGAATGCCCATACCAGAAAAATTCCCCACCCCAATACCCAGAACCAACGAATCCCCTTCACCATACTTAGAACCGAGCCCTATACCCAAAAATAAGGGAACGATGAAAAGCATTCACCTCACTGAGGTATTCAAACAATACCTGAAGCTCAAAATTCTCCGATGGCATAAAACCCACTATCAACGTGGGAAGAAGCCGCTGGGCATACTCTTGAACAAAATACACATGCTCGACGGTGGCTGAAAGGAAAAAATACTTCCCTAGATGCATACTCACTCCTCCCATGAGAGACACAGCCTCCCATCGACGCATCGACGCTGGAAGAAGAGGTACCCGCAACCCAAGCACCACATAGTCCTCACTCCCAAGTCCCCAAAACTTCCATCCTGCCACACTATAGAATCCATACAACATATCTCTTGTGCCACTCTCACTTTCCACCAGAGATCGCCGTCCATAACCAAACGTATCAAACCCCACCGCCCAATGAAAACGAGAAAGGTTTTTGATGATCTGAAGTTTAGCATAAGCCCCAGGAATAAAGAATTCTGGATTTCCTACTCCTATCACATTTTCTATACCCTCAGAAATCCCAATATCCAGGACATCAAAGATCCCTACCTGAAACCGAAACCCAAAACCACCCTTTTCATAAAGCGCCACCTTCCCCGCAAAAACTCCCCTCCCTAACGTATCAAAAGTATTGACTGTTCCTAACATATCAATCCCAAACCCCCCGCCCTCCCCAAATACTGCTCGAGGAGAAGAAGGAGATTTTCCCCCACTCCCAGGTTCATCAATCACAAACTCCCCCCATGCCAAAGCCCTCATCACAACAAGTATCCAAAACCATCGATAGCGCATATCTATTCTCCCCATCGTCGTCTTATTTCCTCACGATTACGTGCAATACGAAACATCAGATTGTTTATCACTTTGTAGTAATTGAGATCCCCATCGCGTATACGGTACACCATATCCTCCATATACAAAAGATCTGTTTTGTACCACCGTGTTTCATAGGCCTTCATAGCATACGTCACGGTCTGGTCCCAATACTCCTTTGCCTTGGTAAAATAAAATTCAGCTATCTCATAGCCTTGCAGATAATTCGTCTTAAACTCCTCATTAAAGAAATAAATATGCTCCTTCATATACATATAGCCATAATCAATATACGATTGAGTCAACAACTGACATATCTGCATCATCAAAAGATACTGGTAGTGAAGATATTGCATCTCATTCGTAATAGGTGTGAGGGCCTTGATAGGATGATCATATGGCATCACATAGGCAAGCTCAAGAAAGAAAATATTCCTGCTTATGGAATCCATATCCTGATACAGCCACTGATTGAAAAGCCTAAAATAATCTTCTTTGGTTCGGATTTTATTACGGAGAGGTTTAAATCCATAGTCACTACTCTCCGTCCATCCCCACGAAACACACACACCAAGAAGACCAATAATCACCCATTGTTTCACCGATCCTCTCCTTGTTGTCGGCGAAAAAGATACCATCGCCACACACTACGCTTTAGGTATCGGCAAAATTTTCCGTGGCTATACTCCTAAAAGAGCCTTTATCTCAGAAGATAGGCTCGCCATAACCTGAGACAGTCTGGAGATATCCTTGCCACCTGCTTGAGCAAGATCCGGCCGTCCTCCCCCACCACCACCTAATTGAGAAGCGGCCTTTTTCACAAGATCGTTAGCTTTGATTGTTGTGGTCAGATCCTTGGTCACTCCGCACACCATCTGAATCTTGTCATCCGACGCCACACGAAAGAGAAATATCACCCCACTTTTCACTTTGGCTTTGAAGGCATCAACCACCCCAAGCATCACCTCTTGGTCTCCATCCAGTTCCGTCATCACTACCGCAGGCTTGTCACCAGGCAAAGACGCCAGTTGCTTCTCTACCTCAAACCAAGCAAGTTTTTTCTTGTTTTCGAGGATAGTTTTCTCGTGTTCCCTCAACTGCTCTTGAAGGTCTTTCACCCGTTCTATCACTTTCTCTTCCTCTGACGCAAGAAGCAGGGCAAGCTCCTTCGAGCGGTAAAAAAGCGTCTGGAGAAGTTCAAGAGATTTCATCCCAGCCACAGCCTCAAGACGCCGTGTCCCTGCAGAGACAGAGCTCTCGTTAAGAATTTTCACCAACCCAATATCCCCTGTCCGATGCACATGGGTTCCACCACAAAGTTCTCTGGAATACCCTTCGACTTCTATCACACGTACAACATCCCCATACTTTTCCTCAAAAATAGCCATGGCATCCGTTTTCATTGCTTCTTCCCGAGACATGATGTGACGATAAACCGAACGATTCTCAAGAATAACACGATTGACTTCTTCCTCAAGACGCTCTATCTCTTCTTTTGTCAAGGCTTGCGGGTGGGTGAAATCAAACCGAAGAGAAACAGGAGAAACATACGAACCAGCCTGACGCACATGATCCCCCAAAAGCGATCTCAAGGCCTTGTGAATAAGGTGCGTCGCTGTATGATGACGAGCGGTCGCCTGTTTCTTTTCCGCATCTACCCGGAGCAAACAGACATCACCCACCTGTAGTGTCCCATTAATAACCCGACCATAATGAAGAATCGTGTTCTCATACACACGGGTATCTTGAATCACTATTCTCGTGGACCGATGTTCAATTACCCCCTGGTCTCCCACCTGGCCCCCTTTTTCCCCATAGAATGGAGTTTTGTCAGTGATGATGATCACATCGTCATTTTCTGACACACTCTCAACGATCTGCCCATTTTTGATAAGTTTGGTGACTTTCGCTTCACATTCAAAGAGATCCTCCCCAACATACTGGGTGGGATGGAGTGTCCCTTGAAGTATCCTCAGATCAAACCCCTCTCCCTTCCAGTGAGCACGGGCTCGCTTCTTTTGTTCTTCCATGAGATTCTGAAACCCATCCATATCCAAGCCAAACCCCTCATCAGCGGCAATCTCCTGCACAAAATCCAGAGGAAACCCCAAGGAATCATAAAGCATGAAAATCTTTTCTCCCGAGAGTGTTCCCTGTCCTGTTTCTCGCATCTCTCTTATGAAATCATTGAGCCTCTCAAGGCCGCGATTGAGTGTTTTAAAGAAAGCCTCTTCTTCAGAAAAGATAACCTTCTCTGCCATAGCGGCATGTTCTCTGATCTCTGGATAGACATCCCCCATAGCCTCAACAACCGCTTCCACCATCTGATAGAAGAATGGTTTTTCAAGCCCCATCATTTTGCCATAACGAATAGCCCGACGAAGGATATGTCTGAGTACATATCCTCTTCCCTCATTCGAAGGAAATACCCCTTCGGCCAGAACAAAAGTCACAGCCCGAGCATGGTCAGCAATCACATTCAGGGGAATACGATTCTTCCCATCATATTTGAGACCAGAGATCTTGATAGCCTTTCGTATGATTGGTTCAAAGATATCCGTTTCATAAACGCTCTTTTTTCCTTGAAGAATCATAAGAAGACGTTCCAATCCCATCCCCGTATCAATACCAGTGTACTGAAGGGGATGAAGTTTGCCATCTTTGTCTTGATTGTACTGATTAAAGACCAGGTTCCAAAACTCCAGAAAACCATCACAAGGTCCAGGTTTTTCCTCCTCACAGGGGGGATACTCGATGACTCCCCGAAGGTCGATATAAATCTCCGAGCACGGCCCACAGGCCCCCTCATCTCCTGCCGGCCCCCACCAGTTGTCTTTTTTTCCAAGCCGTACAATACGATCAGAAGAAAAGCCCCCAATCTTTTGCCACAGCTCAAAGGCTTCATCATCATCCTGATACACAGAAACCCAGAGTTTCTCCTGGGGAATTTTCACGATTTTTGTCACAAACTCATAGGCATATTCAATCGCTTCCTTTTTAAAATAATCTCCAAAGGAAAAATTCCCAAGCATCTCAAAAAAGGTATGATGACGGGGAGTTTTCCCAACATTCTCAAGGTCACTCCCTTTGCCACCGGCACGAAGACACTTCTGGACAGTAGCCGCACATGGAAACGGTGGTTCTACAACGCGGGAGTAATATTGTTTGAATTGCACCATCCCTGCCGTGGTAAAAAGAAGGGTAGGATCATTATCAGGAATAAGAGAACTGGAGGGAACAATTGTGTGGCCTTTTGACCGAAAATACTCAAGAAAAACCTGACGAAGCTCTCGTGATGTCATGATAGACTCCCTTTTGCTTTTTCAGAGAATAAAGTATTGTACAAGGAAACAAAAAAATTCTCAAGTTTTGTCTCTCCTCTGCCGCATCCTGTTGCCCCACCCCAAAAGACAAGAGGACTTTTTTCACGGCCCTCTTGTGAATACCGAAAAACCGTCCCATATCCTCATCATCGTGGGAGAAACTCTTTCAACGTAACCGTAGAGGAAAGAGGACCCTAAACTTGAAAAATGTCTCTCCTTATGGTATAGTAATGGGCTAACACAAAAAAGAGGTACCCCGATGCTGGATAAGATTATTGTCAAGGGAGCCCAGGAGCATAATCTCAAAAATATCGACGTAGAAATACCGAGAAACAAACTTGTGGTTATTACCGGTGTCTCTGGAAGTGGAAAATCCTCACTTGCTTTTGATACCATTTATGCGGAAGGAGAGAGACGATACCTTGAATCCCTCTCTACCTATGCAAGACAATTCTTAGGCGAGATGAAAAAACCCAAGGTGGAATCTATTGAAGGGCTTTCTCCCGCTATCTCTATTCAACAACAATCTGTCCATGCCAATCCTCGTTCTATTGTGGGAACCGTAACCGAGATCTACGACTACTTCAGGCTTCTGTGGGGCACCATCGGTACTCCGACGTGTCCAGAATGTGGACAAGAACTCCGAGCGACAACAGTGGATGAGATTGTCACTGCCATCCTCGCTATGCCAGAAAACACAAAAATCATGATCCTTTCACCAATTATCCAGGGGAAAAAGGGTACTCACCAGGAGCTTCTTGAGGAACTCAAAACCGAAGGATTTGTTCGTGTTCGCGTGAATGGAGAAATCAAGTCTCTCGAAGAACCCCTTCTCCTGGACAAAAACAGAAAACACTCCATAGACATTGTGATTGACAGAGCGATAGTATCACAACAAAAAAGGCCACGAATTGCCGAATCTGTAGAGCTTGCCCTCAAAAAAAGCGGAGGACTGGTGGTTATCCTTGAGGTGGATTCCCAACAAGAAAAGCTTTTTTCTGAAAACTTTTATTGCCCCGAACATCAGGTGAGTTTTGGGAAGATCGAACCCCGTATGTTTTCTTTCAATGCGCCCTATGGGGCATGTCCCGAATGTGGGGGACTTGGAGAAAAAATGGAGTTTTCCCCTGATCTTTTGGTGATTCCTCACCTTTCGCTTGCCCATGGGGCTATCAAAACCCACCCCCCTACCCAACAGACGTGGATGAGTATGTGGGAATCTCTGGCAAAGAAGTATGGATTTGACATTTCTACCCCCTTTCAGGATCTTCCACAGATGATCCAAAACGTCATCCTTTATGGAGATAGAGACGAGGTGGAGATTCACTATCGTTCGAGCCGCATGGACATACGAAGCACAGCCATCTACGAGGGTATCATCCCTAATCTCAAGCGGCGATACTTTGAAACCCATTCCCCGGAAATGAGAGAGTGGTTTGAACACTACATGACATCTGTCCCATGTCCACTCTGTGAGGGAAAACGCCTGCGTAAGGAAAGCCTGGCCGTCAAGGTAGCTGGACAAAGTATCATGGATGTGACGGCTATGACCATCGCAAAAGCCCAAGAGTTTTTTCGATCCCTTCCTGTCAAACTTTCCCCCCATCAGATGATGATCGCTGAACGTATCCTCAAAGAGATTGACAAGAGACTCTCCTTCCTTGTCGATGTTGGGGTAGATTATCTCTCTCTCGACAGAAAGGTAAGCACCCTTTCTGGAGGAGAATTCCAAAGAACACGCTTAGCTACCCAGATCGGTTCGAGCCTCATGGGAGTTCTCTACGTCCTCGATGAGCCTACCATTGGGCTTCATTCAAGAGACACAGACAAACTCATCCGTACCCTTGAAAAACTCCGAGATACGGGAAACACTGTCATTGTCGTAGAACATGATGAGGAGATGATTGCCAGAGCAGACTGGGTGATTGACATTGGTCCGGGGGCTGGAATTTACGGGGGACAAATAGTAGCAGAGGGAACCCCACAGGATATTCGACGTCACCCCACTTCCCTCACAGGACTCTATCTTTCCGGAAGACGTTGTGTTCCCGTCCCCGAAAAACAGCGGCCTGGTACAGGAGAAAGCATCACCATCTATGGAGCACGGGAACACAATCTCCAGAATATTACCGTTTCCTTTCCTTTAGGAAAGTTTGTAGTCGTCACAGGTGTCAGTGGCTCAGGAAAATCAACACTGGTCAACGACATCCTCTTTCGGGCGCTCAACAAGATTATCAATGGAAGCCGAGAAGAACCAGGCCTTTATGAAAAAATTACAGGCATTGAGGCTATCGACAAGATTATCGATATTGATCAGAGCCCGATTGGACGTACCCCACGAAGCAACCCTGCCACCTATACAGGGCTTTTCACCCTGATTCGGGATTTGTTTGCCGCTCTTCCTGAGTCAAGGATGCGCGGTTATGCTCCAGGCAGATTTAGTTTCAACGTCAAAGGGGGAAGGTGTGAAGCCTGTCAGGGAGATGGTGTGAAAAAAATCGAAATGCATTTTCTCCCCGACGTATATGTTCCCTGTGAAATATGCCAGGGAAAACGCTACAACCGTGAAACCCTCCAGGTTTTTTACAAAGGAAAAAATATCGCCGATGTTCTCGACATGACGGTTGATGAGGCTCTGGTCTTTTTTGAGGCTATCCCTCCCATTAAGCGCAAACTTGAGATCCTTCGGGATGTGGGACTTGGATACATCCATCTCGGACAACCAGCCACCACCCTTTCCGGGGGAGAAGCCCAGCGTATCAAGCTTGCTAAAGAACTCTCACGGGTGAGCACAGGACGAACCCTTTATATCCTTGATGAACCCACCGTGGGACTTCACTTTGATGACGTACGAAAACTCCTTGAAGTCCTCCAAAAATTGGTAGATCGTGGCAATACTGTGGTAGTGATTGAACACAACATGGATGTGATCAAGGTCGCTGATTGGATTATTGACCTTGGCCCAGAAGGGGGAAGTGGAGGAGGAAGGATCGTCTTTCAAGGCACCCCTCAAGAAATTGTCCACTCCCCTGAGAGTTATACCGGGGTGTATCTCAAAAAATACCTTGAGGATATGAAACGATGCGAGGAATAGGATTTTGTCTCTTCTTAGTTCCTCTCATGATATGGGGTGTGGTGATAAAAAGCTCTCCCCAGGGGGCAGAAGTACGCCAAGGGGGAATCCTTTTAGGAAAGACCCCCCTTTCCCTTGCCAATCTCTCAGGAATGGTGGAAATCTCCCTTGCAGGACATAAACCTGTCACTCAGTTCATCACCGAACAAAAAGAGGTTTTTGTACGCATGCTTCCCACTAACTCCCTCTTCACCTTTCTTAAACAAGAGAAAGTGGGTTCCATGCCAAAGGACCTCACGTTTACCCCTGATGGAAGATATCTTCTCATCACCTTTATGGGAGAACAGGGGATTGGATATTATGATATGCAGAGTCAGAAACTCTCTTTTGTCAGAATTCCCCTCTATCATCGTTATGTAGGATATGTTGAGGGAGTTTTCTCACCCGATGGTACAGAATTCTGGTTTACACAGGTAGATAAAAAAGGCAAGGTTTTCGTCCTCTCTCTCTCAAATTGGAGTATTACCCATGAGATTGACGTCAAAGGGAGTATGCCAAAGGTTGGAGAGTTTTCTCCGGATGGAAGGTGGTATTACGTTACATGCTGGGATTCTGCTACTGTCACAGTGATAGATCGTTCTCAGTACCGCATCCAGCGCATCATCCAGACCTCTGGATACCAACCCAGGGGATTGGGCTTTAGTCCAGACGGACAATATCTCTATGTGCTCTTCTATGGCTCAGGAGAGATTGTGAAGTACGATCTCCAAAACAAAGATCGTGTGGTTAAGGTCATCAAAACAGGTGGCTCCAATGGACGGTTTCGATACCACCCAAAGAGAAAGTGGGCCTATATTAACAACCTTCGTCGATCACGATTCTACATGCTCGACCTCACAACAGATACCCTTTCCCCTGAATACCCCTGTGGAACTCATCCCTCAAATCTCAAACTCTCTCCCGACTATCGCTACATGATCATCACCTGCCGTGGAAAAGACAATCCAAAGGGGCCCGATTACCGAAGCCCAGAAGATGGAACTGTAGAACTCTACGACATCCGAGAAGAAGTACCTCGACTCCTTGAGGTTGTACAAGGGGGAAATCAACCCATTGGAATTGCCATTTCTCCAGATGGAACTCTCATTGCCATCTCAAACTTTATGGATGGAACGGTGGATTTCTATAGACTTCATCTGGAGTTCTTGTGATGCGTATTGCTCTCATGAGTGACATCCATGGCAACTATGAAGCCCTGAAAGCCTTTGAGAAACACTCTCCAAACTATGATGAACTCTACTGTCTGGGTGACGTGGTAGGATACGGACCTTCTCCAGAAAACTGTGTCCTGTGGATCAAGGACAAGGCCTCTCTTGTGATCCAGGGGAACCATGAAAGAGCTCTCTTCGATTCTCATGAAAGGCACCTGATGAATGTACTCGCACGAGAACAGATCCTGTGGACCAAAAGGCATCTTTCCCCTGAATCTCTCGCCGTCCTCTCCCTCTGGCCAGAAGAGATCAAACACTACCCCTTCTGGCTTTGCCATGGGAGCCCCTCAGATCCAGATATGTATATTATGGGACCCAAAGAAGCCTCTCTTGCCCTCTATAGGCTTGAAGAGACAGGACTTTTTTTTGCCCTTTTCGGACATACCCACTACCCCGGTGTCATCGATGAACAAGGCAATTTCTGGTATGAAAAAGACAAACCCCTTTTCCTTCACACAGGAAAAAGGTATCTCATCAATCCAGGAAGTATTGGCCAACCCAGAGATGGAGACCCACGACTTTCTTTCTGTGTTCTCACGTCTCGTCGTCGCGGCTGGGAAGTAACCTTCTTTCGCTACGAGTACGATATTGAATCTACTATTCACCAGATGCTTTCCCTGGGGATACAACCAGAACTAGCGTATCGATTGCTCGTAGGAAGATAACACCCCGATAGCTTAAAAAACCACGTTCCTTCCTCAAGAGAAGGTGTTCACTTTTTCCTTTAAAAATATAGACTTTTTCATGTGTGGAGAAACCCCTTCCCCATGTTTCCCAAAGAAAAATCCTTCCTCACCTTCTCACCTCTCCCTTGCCGAACACAAGGGAAAAAGTGTCACAGAACCGTCGCCTGTATCCCGGATTTTTCCCCAAAAAGCACATTCTCATATCCCCATGCAAAACATTGTTAGCGAAAAGGTCTCACATCATCTCCCTCAGTTGAAAAAATTCTTTTCTTGTGCTATACTTTACCAAAAAAAAGGGTGAGGAAATACAATGAGAACATATCTTGGCATTCTCTGGATGATAGCGAGTTTCTGCTTTGCAACAGAGAGGGATTATCTTTCTCCCGATGTAGGATTTGTGAGTATTGTCTCGTGGAAAGCCTTTCTCTATGATGCACCCAACGGCCAGAAAAAAACACAACTTTCTGCTCTTCAGTCAGTAGAAGTCATCGCCAAAACTAATCTCTCCCCTCATGAACGGTGGTATCAGGTACTCGTCCGCTCCCTCACATCTGGTAACGAACATGAGGAAAAAGGGTGGGTACACGCAAAAGATCTCTTTAGTGAAAAGGACCTGCAAATGGTCAAAAAAATTCCTGAATGGTACCTTTTCGTCGAATTTGGTGACCATGAGTGGCTTGTTTGTCATGTCCTCACTCAAGGAAGAATTCGAGCATATGAAAAAAATCACACATACGAAGACCAACTCAAGATGTATCATTCCATCTTTTCCCTAGGCAGAACCATGCTTTACTATGATGGAACAAACGCCTCTGTCCCCTGGGCCCAACGTTTTGAAATCATCACCAACCACATCCTTTTCCCACACGAAGATGATCTCTTTTCTTCCCTGGGAAGTCTTTGGGAACTCACGGGGGATCGTGTCAATCTTCGTTCTTTTCCTTCCACCAATGCTCAGGTTGTCACCCAACTCTCTAAGGGGACTGAAGTTGTGTTTCTTTGGCGTGTAGGAAAAAAGGAAAAAATCGCCGGAAAATCCGGCTACTGGGCACGAATTATTGTTTTCGGCAAAAAACGCCACGATGGCTATCTCTTTGATGCCTACCTAAAAAGAAAAACTTCTCGTTGAATGTGTATGATGGCATACGTCATCCCGCGTTTTTAAAAAGAGCGTTTCCCGAAAAAGAATGAAGAACGATCTTTCTTCATTCTTTCTTTTTCCCCATCAAGGTCACAAAAAAGTCCACACATCTTTCGTTCTCCTCTGGAACACCGTTTCTCGTTTTTTGATTGACATCTTCAAAGAAATTCTGTATACTTTACCGGCACAAAAGAAGGGAGCCCCATATGAAGATTGCCATGGCGTCTGATCATGCCGCTTATCATCTCAAAGAGCACCTCAAGGCATACCTTGCCAAAGAAGGGCATGAGGTCATCGATTTTGGCACCTATTCTGAAGCCTCTATGGATTACCCTGATACCATCAAACTCGCCGCTCGGGCTGTCTCCAAGAAAGAGGCCGAATACGGTATTGTTCTCTGTGGTTCAGGGATTGGGGCTTCCATTGTCGCCAATAAAATCCACGGTATCAGGGCAGCATTATGCCTTGATGCCTACTCTGCCGAGTACAGCCGACGTCACAATGATGCAAATGTCTTGGTCCTCGGAGGAAGACGAACATCACCCACAGAGGCCGAAACTCTGGTGGATATTTGGCTCTCTACAGACTTTGAGGGGGGACGCCATCTTCGCCGGATCGAAAAAATCCATGAAATAGAACAAGAGGAATGCCGTGATTGACGCAACTACTCATGTCTATGGTATCATTGGTCACCCTGTGCGACACTCATTCTCTCCCGCTCTCCACAATGCCGCCTTTCAAGCCTGTGGACTCAATGCTATCTATGTGGCTTTTGATGTCGAAAACATCGAAGATGCTATACGAGGTATCCGGGCTCTTGGTATTCCAGGTGTCAGTGTTACCATTCCCCACAAGGTAAATGCTATCCCTTATCTTGACGAGATCACTGACCTTGCCAAAAACATAGGTGCCATCAATACTATCTGGCAAGAGGATGGGAAACTCAAAGGAGACAACACCGACGCGTATGGGTTCTATGAATCCCTTTCTCGTCACACTACCGTCACAGACAAGCACGTCGTCGTCCTTGGTTCAGGGGGAGCCTCGCTTGCTGTGTGTTTTGCTCTTTTTGCCTATGACAACCCCGCGCAACTCACCATCATCGCCAGAAATCAAGAGAACCGAAACTCTCTTCGACAGCGTCTTCTCACTTCATTTTCTCATGCTCGTATCGAAACCGCCAATTTTGAATCTCTTGCTTCATTCCTTCCCAAGGCAGATATCCTCATAAACACTACCCCTGTTGGGATGTTTCCTCACGAGGATCAAAGTCCTGTTGAGGCGCATCTCATTCCTCCACACATCACCGTAATGGATCTGATCTATCACCCGACTGAAACAAAACTTCTCCAAATAGCCCGTGAGAAACACTGCCATACCATTAACGGGGCTGAAATGCTTCTTTTCCAGGCGACACGACAATTTGAGATATGGACAGGAGAAAAGGCCCCTCTTGAGATTATGCAAAAAACCCTTCAAAAATGTTTGAAGGCCTCAAACTGAAAACCTTCTCTTTTCTCTCATCAAACGAGACCCTCCACCGTTCTCTACCCAAGCCTCACGCCATGGTTGTCTTGTCTCTTCCCAACCTTTCAAATAGCCGGCTCAGATATCCCATGTCCTCTCTAAAATCATCAAGAGATTCCTCGGATTTTTTATACGCCTCATTCGTCACAGGAAGATGAGAAAGCCCAGCCGAAAAGAGACGAGCAACAATCTCCTCGATGGGAAAATCACCCTCCCCAAAGTGAAGATGCTCATCGAGTACACCATTCCAATGCCCATCCGTGAGATGAAGAAGAGATGGCCTCAACGCAAAAAAGGCCGTCAGCATCTCCCAGGGAGAAAGACCAAAACCATTGGCCGCCGTAATAGCATGACCAATATCAAGACAAAACCTCACACCCGTCTCCTCCATCACCAGGGCTATTTCCTCCGGAAGAGCCCCATTACAGAGGAGGTTTTCCCCATTCCCATACCGAGGCTTGTTCTCTAAAAGAAGCCTCTCATCCCAGAAAAGTCTGATTTGTCTCGCTGTTTCCATAATATCCCCATTCACACCAGGGTGGACAATCACCATATCTGCCTCTACGTGATCAGCAAAACGAAGGCTCTCTTCCATCAAAAGCCGGTTTGACCCCTCTCTGTCTCTACAGGCAAGACAAAGCCCATGGCTATAATGGGGGACATGCACAATCATAGGAATGTGAAGCTCTTGATGTAACCTTCTCCAGAATAACGCTGTCTTTTCCCCTGTACCTGGAAGGACATAGATCTCAAGAAACTGCATCACCTCTTCCTGCCAGAGATTTCGGATAGGCTGTTCATAGAGACAGTTGGTAGACCAGACCTTGAGGCCAAAAGGGGGATGCCGCATTCTCATTTTTTAAACAACGTAGACTTGGTTGATCTATTGTAGAAAGACAAAAGATTTTGGTACTCATGAACAAAGTCTAGATTTGTCCATATCCCCAGGGTAAACTTGCGATTTTCCAATCCTTTCACAAACTCACTCTCAAGATCTGAAACAGGTTTTCCCAGTCTTTTTTCCCAGGTTTTTTTCTCATAGACAAGACGAGCAAGTTCCTTTACCCTTCGCTCTCCATACCGCTTCTGAAGAAACTCAAGCCACTCCACACTCTCAGGAAGCACCACAATCTGAAAAAACACCGTCGGAAGATCGTTCATCGTATAATATCGCCCATACCTTTCCATAAGTTCTTGCAAAGAAACAAAATACACCTCGACACTAAGAAACTGGATGAGATACTTCCTCGCCTCGCGGATCTGTAACGACGTGAGACGATACTTCTGGAAAAGATCCTCAAAGTCCCTCACTCTCGCATAGGAAAGCATTTCCTCCTTCATAAGAGATGCCCAAGGAAGAGAAGATTTCTCCGCCTCCCAACGCATAGTCTCCCACACCTGCTGAATCCATGCCCAACGAAGGGTGAGATTTTTCCAGTTTTTGAGAAGCCTATTCCCCATGAGGAAAAGATCCTGATATCGATCACCACTTACCCTCAGTTCCCCTACATCACCCGTTTGTTCCAATTTCACCAGTCGTCGGAAAAACTCACTATACAAGGTCACCTCCTCAGGAGAGGGTGAAGAAGGAAAAACTACCCGAAGCACCGTCTGAGAAAATCTCAGAGTAACGGTCTCTTGATAGTGGCTCACCTCCACTTGCCCACAAGAAAACAAGAGAAACCCTATCCCAAAGGAAAGAAAACGTTTCATACCCCCTCCTCCACTAACTCAAAATCAAGATGTTGTTTTTTGACATTGACACGAACAAGCCTCACTCGTACACTCTGTCCCATTTGGTATACCTTTTTGGTACGTTTTCCCACCACACTATGGCTTTCCTCATGATACACAAAATAGTCCGCAAGATCCGCAAGCCTCACGAGTCCCTCAATACCCGTTTCCCGAATAGAAACAAACAACCCAAACGACGTCACCCCACTAATCACCGCCTCAAACTCCATTCCCTCCTTTCCCTGCATATAACGAACTGATTTGATCTTGTAGAATTCTCGTTCAGCTTCCATTGCCACACGTTCCTGCTTGGAGATATGACTCGCAATCTTTGCCAACTCCTTGTCAGTATAGGAGATTTTTGCTATCCCAAGATGGCTTTTCACCAAACGATGAACTGTCAAATCTGCATACCTTCTGATGGGAGACGTAAAATGGGTATAATAGGCAAACCCAAGCCCATAATGTCCCAAATTCTCATTCTGGTAGCGCGCCTGCTGCATAGACCGAAGAAGCATCTGATTCAAAAGCTCTTGATAAGGCTTTCCCTTCACCTCCTCAAGAAGTCGCTGAAGCTCCTGCGGTGGTGGGGGAGTATGGGTACGAAATTTGTACCCAAACCGCAAGGCCATAGCAAGAAATGATTTCAATTTTTCTTCTTCTGGTTCTTCATGGACACGATACATAGCATACTCCGTTTTTTCAGAGAGAAATCTGGCCACCGTTTGGTTGGCAAGCAGCATAAACTCCTCAATGAGACGTTCCGCATCCAATCTCTCTTTGAGCCAAAACTTCACCGGTTCATCCCACTCATTGAGTTCACACTTCTGCTCCCGAAAGTCAAAGTCAATGCTCCCTTCCTGTATTCGCTTGTCATGAAGAAGACGAAAAAGCTCCCTCATCTCCATGAGACTCTTCTGGAGCCTCGTATCTGGCATAGTCACCTTTCCCTTGAGAACCTCCTCAACCTGAGGATAAGTGAGCCGATAATGAGAGTGAATGATACTGGGAACGATACGGTATTTCGTTACCTGTCCCTTGCGATTGACCTCCATAAGCACAGACATGGTGAGTTTGTCCTCATGGGGATTTAAACTACACAGCCCATTGGAGAGCTTCTCGGGAAACATGGGAACCACACGGTTGATAAAGTAGAAGCTATTTCCCCGTCTGAGAGCCTCTTTATCAAGAGGGGTATGTTTTGGCACATAATAGGAAACATCAGCAATATGAACCCCCAATTCCCATCCTGTAAGCGTTCGCTTAATAGAGACAGCATCATCCAAGTCCTTCGCATCTGGACCATCAATGGTAAAAATCATCTCCTTGCGGAGATCCAATCGAAGGGCTCTCTCTTTGGCAGGAATATCCATGGGAAGGGCTTCAGCCTGGGCAAGAGCCTTTGGGGGAAAATCGTTACGAATATGATGAACCTCAAGAATATAGGCAAAGTCGTCTGTGGCCTCATAGTTTTTTCGTCTCCCATCTTCACGAAGAGGAGAACGACGATAGCTTTTCTTGTTCTTTGGTTCTTTGTCCGTCGGGGAAAAAACCCGAGATGAGACTCGAGATTTTTTTGGTCTTCTCATCACCACCATGGTTTCGCGAAATTCAACGACCCCCTCCTGTTCTAGGTCACCCAGGATATGCCGAAGTCTTTTCTGGCTACTTTTGTTTGTGGCCTGAAACTCCTTATACAATACTTCAAGAGGGGCTTCTTGCACGCTTTCTAAAAATTTTTGTACCTCTTTTCGTTTCATAGGGTATGTGTGTATCTCCTTTTGTCAGTCACAATCACTGTGATCTTGCCTGTCTCTGATCAGACTCATAGTGACAATATTTGTATTTTTTTCCACTCCCACACCAACATGGGTCATTTCTCCCAATTTTTGGTCCCCTCTGGACAGGTTTGGGTTTTTCCATGGCGGGGTTGGATGCTCTCATGGCACCAAATTGGCCAAACTCGGTATGTTTTGTTTCAATCTTTTGCGGACCAACCTCCATTGGAGTTTCTTCCATCTGCAACTGAATTTCAAGATGAGCAAGCATGGCAAGAGCATCTGCCATGAAATGTGAGCGCATTTTGGCAAAAAGCTCAAAAGCCTCTACCTTGTATTCCACAATGGGATTTTTGCTCGCATATTGACGAAGAGAGATACTCTCTTGAATAGAATCAATAGATCTCAGATGCTCCTTCCATCGGTTATCAAGGGTACTGAGAAGCACATACTTCAGGGCATCGTAACGTACAGTTTCCGGCACATACGCGAACCTCTCCCACACACGGGATTTGATAAGGGTATGAAGTATCCTTTTCGCTTCTTCAGCATCTCTGGGATTCCACTCTGAAGAAAGATCCACCACAAACTGAAGCTTCAACCACTTCCTAAGTTCATCAAGGGGCCAGGTGTGTGGACGGGAAGGCTGAGAAAAGGTATTTACCTTATCCTCTATAACCATGTCGATAATGGCATCCACCACCTCTGGATGGTGCACAATATCAAGAATCTCATCGCGAAGACGATAGATATAACTTCGCTGCTCGTTCATGACATTATCATACTCGAGAAGGTGCTTTCGGATTTCAAAGTTACGATTCTCCACCCGTTTTTGGGCATTCTCAATAGCATTGGAAATGAGTTTGCTCTGGATCTCCTCTTCCTCACTAAACCCAAGACTTTTCATCATTTGGATACGATTATCCATACCAAAAAGCCGCATGAGATCATCTTCAAGCGACACATAAAACTGAGAACGCCCTGGGTCTCCCTGACGTCCTGAACGTCCGCGAAGCTGATTATCGATACGACGGGATTCATGCCTTTCACTTCCAATCACAAGAAGTCCCCCCAGTTCTCGTACCCCAGGGGCAAGTTTGATATCTGTTCCACGACCAGCCATATTGGTCGCAATAGTAACCGCATATGGCTGCCCAGCCTGGGCAATGATTTCGGCTTCTTTCTCATGGTACTTGGCATTGAGCACATTGTGGGGAATACGACGTTGCTGAAGCATCTTGGAGAGACGTTCTGATTTCTCTACTGAGATAGTACCAATAAGGATAGGTTGTCCCTTTTTGTGGTGTTCTTCTACATCCCTGACGATAGCCTTGAACTTCGCATTTTCATTGATATAAATCTTGTCTGGATCATCCCGACGTTGCACAGGAACATTGGGAGGGATAACAACAACATCCAGATGATAGATCGAATAAAACTCCTGAGCCTCTGTTTCTGCTGTTCCTGTCATGCCAGCCAGCTTGGTATACATCCTAAAGTAGTTCTGAAACGTAATAGTCGCAAGGGTCTGAAATTCCTGCCGGATAGAAACCCTCTCCTTGGCCTCAATAGCCTGATGAAGCCCATCTGACCAACGACGCCCTGGCATTTTTCTCCCAGTAAACTCATCCACAATAACGACTTCACCATTCTCTACCACATAATCCACATCACGATGATAGAGTTTGTGGGCCCGTATAGCCTGAATAATATGGTGGACAAGCTTGCTATTTCGAGGAGAGTAGAGTTCTTTCACTCCCAACAATTGTTCAATCTTCTCAATCCCTTGCTCTGTCAAAACAACGGTTTTGTCCTTCTCATCAACAGCATAATCCCCTGTCCCCTCAATAGGTTCATTCTTCTCATTCACTTGCGCCTGAGTGAGACGTGGGACAATCCTATCTACCTTGTAATACAGATCTGTAGCCTCTTCACTCGGACCAGAAATAATAAGGGGAGTTCGTGCCTCATCAATCAAAATAGAATCTACCTCGTCTACAATAGCATAGAAATGCCCCCGCTGGACCTTCTGATCAAGGGAAAACACCATATTATCCCTGAGATAATCAAAACCAAACTCATTGTTTGTTCCATAGGTAATATCACAGCGATAGGCCTCTTGCCGACTACACTCTCTATAGGTGGTTTTCCATTGGCTGATATCTTCCCAATCCACGTAGTAACTTTTTTCATGATTGATGATCCCTACGGAAAGCCCCAAGAATTTATAAATAGGCCCCATCCACACAGCATCTCGACGGGCAAGATAATCATTCACCGTCACCAGATGAACTCCCTTTCCTGTGAGGGCATTGAGATAGAGAGGCAGGGTCGCCACAAGGGTTTTTCCCTCACCGGTTTTCATCTCAGCAATCTTGCCTTGATGGAGAACAACGCCACCCATAATCTGAACATCAAAATGGCGCATGTTCAATGTCCGCTTCGCCACTTCCCTTACCACAGCAAACGCCTCAGGAAGAATGTCTTCAAGGGTTTCTCCAGCGGCCAACCGGTTTTTGAATTCTTCCGTTTTTCGGGCAAGGCTATCATTGGAAAGAGCAGAAATTTCCGCTTCTCTCGCATTGACCTGTTCCACATAAGGGCGAAGCTTCTTGATATCTCGTTGTTGCTTTGTCCCGATAATGGCATACACTATTGAAGTAAGAATTCCCATATTCACTCCTTCAAAGAGTTCTCCCATAAGTATAACACAAAAAGAAAGAAAAAGGAAATTTTTTCCATCTTTTCTTCAGGAAAAGAAAAAAACGCCCCGCCAAGCGGGGCGTTTTGTCTTCATTAGTACATATCTCCCATACCAGGGTTTGGAGCAGCAGGTTTCTCTTTTTCAGGTTTGTCTGTAATCATCACCTCAGTGGTGAGAAGAAGACCAGCAATAGAAGCGGCATTCTGAAGGGCTGATCTTTCTACCTTCACTGGGTCGATGATCCCAGCTTTCATCATATCTACCCATTCATTGGTGAGAGCATTGTACCCCATCCCACTCTTGGACTCTTTTGCACGATGAACAATCACCGAACCATCAATTCCAGAGTTGTCGGCAATCTTGCGCATAGGAGCCTCAAGAGCACGGCGTACAATCTCGATACCTACCTGTTCCTCATCGTTTTCTCCCTTGAGACCATCAAGGGCCTTCTGAGCAAGAATCAAAGAGAGTCCACCACCAGGGACAATCCCTTCTTCAACAGCTGCCTTGGTAGCAGAAAGTGCATCCTCCACGCGAGCCTTTTTCTCTTTGAGTTCTACTTCTGTCGCTGCTCCTACGCGGATCACAGCAACACCACCAGCGAGCTTCGCAAGTCTCTCTTGGAGTTTTTCACGATCATAATCAGAGGTAGTATCCTCAATCTGCTTTTTGATCTGTTTGATGCGAGCCTCAATAGCCTCTTTCTTGCCAGCCCCACTCACAATGGTCGTATTTTCCTTGTCTACTTTGACCTTCTTGGCACGGCCAAGATCAGCAAGTGTGGCATTTTCAAGTTTCATACCCTTTTCCTCAGAGATGACCTGCCCCCCTGTGAGGATAGCAATATCCTCAAGCATAGCCTTGCGGCGATCACCAAAGGCAGGAGCTTTCACAGCCACACAGTTCAGCGTACCACGGAGCTTGTTCACGATGAGAGTGGCTAGTGCCTCTCCTTCAACATCCTCTGCCACAATGAGAAGAGGACGCCCAGATTGAGCAATCTTTTCCAGAAGAGGCACAATCTCTTTGATGGAGGATATCTTCTTGTCATACAGGAGAATAAAGGGATCATCAAGCTCTGCTACCATACTCTCAGCATTCGTAACCATGTAGGGAGAGAGATACCCACGGTCAAACTGCATACCCTCAACCACATCAACATACGTCTCAAGAGACTTGGACTCTTCCACCGTAATCACACCGTCCTTGCCCACTTTGTCCATAGCCTCAGCGATAAACTCTCCAATCGTCATATCGTTGTTCGCAGAGATAGCTGCCACATCTCGAATCTCTTCACGAGTTTCCACTTTCTTCGCAAGCTTCTTGAGCTCTCCCACCACAGCATCTACAGCCTTGTCAATACCCTTCTTAATAAGGGTGGGATTGCTTCCCGCTGTAACATTCTTGAATCCCTCGCGGATAATCGCATGGGCAAGCACGGTAGCAGTCGTGGTACCGTCACCAGCAATATCATTGGTCTTGGTAGCCACCTCCTTCACCAGCTGGGCACCCATATTCTCGAACTTGTCCTCGAGTTCGATTTCCTTGGCCACAGTCACACCATCTTTGGTGATCGTGGGTGCACCAAACTTCTTGTCGATCACCACGTTGCGACCACGGGGACCAAGCGTAGCCCCAACTGCACGGGCCAGCTTTTCCACACCAGCCAAAATCTTCTGGTGTGCCTCACTCGAAAACAGTAAGTCTTTCGCCATAGTATCACTCCTTTTTCTTGAATTTTTGCTTTAAATATACGCATTCCCTTGCTAAATCGTCAAGTGAAACTCCCTTTCAGACGGAACAAAAGCCATTCTCCTAATTCAAGCCAACCTTCAAAAGAGCCGATACCATATACAGAATCCTTGCAAGGAGCCCCTCGATGAAACAATATTTCTTCTCTCTTCTGTGTTTCCTAGTGGCAAGTTTCTACGGTGAAGATCTCCAGGTCGAACTCAAATTCTACAAACAAGCCTACAGAATTAACGAAGATATTCCTGTTCAAATTCTCGTATACAATCTCTCGGATCGTCCCCAAGAAATCTACGTCTCTCCCCTTGTCTATGAGACATTTTTCTTTGACATTCGTACACCAAAAAACATCCAGGTTGGTTTACGAGATGATTTTCAGATTGCGAGGTCTTCTCTTGCCTCGGACGTAGCCCAGTTTCGTAAAATCGTTCTCCTCCCGGGAGAATCTTTTTCTCGGGATATCAATATCAATGAGTGGTTTGATCTCTCGGAGGTAGGCTACTATTCTATTCATGGCCTCTTTTACCGTCGCCCTGATCTCACCAATGATGTACGTCGTTCCTTCACCTACAAAATTCTTATCAAACCTCCTCAGATTATTGAGGAAAGTGTTGCCAAGGAAGAACTTCGTCGTCAACAAGAGTTTCAATCCCTCATGAAACTCCCCCCTTATGAGGCTATTGCCGATATGTGGGACGCCAAAAGCAAAAAAGATTGGGAACGGTTTCTTTTTCACATCGACGCAGAGAAACTCATCATGGCCTTTGATGACTACAAAGAGGCCTATCTCTCCGCAAGAACAGGCCGATATCGCTTGCAGATTGTGGAGGAGTTTAAAAAATACCTCACTGTCCATTGGCAAGATAGGATTCTCCAGTACACTGTGAAAGAAGCAACGATTAAAGGCACTGAGGCTGAGGTTGTTTCTGATGTAGAGTTTGCCGTGAGAAGCCAAAGTTATATCCTTCGTTACTACTTCAAACTCTACCAGAATGTGTCTGGTCAGTGGCTGGTGTATGATTACGCTGTCGTAAGGATAAAATAATGACCCTCTATCCTTTGGCTTATCCTCGACAAACGATCAAGGATGACATCCTTCGTGTGGGATGTGACCCACGAGCAGTGAGTATTTTTGCTCTCAAAAGTGATATTGTGCCTATCTACATTCACGATGTCAAACCAGCGATGGCAAACATTATCAAGCAAGAAATGCTCTCCCAAAAAGGTGACGCCGTCGTCCATCATGGAAGTGTCAGTTGTGAAGTACCTACTACCGATATTATTCTTCTTGGGTCTTTTTCTGTGCTTCGTAACTTTGTCAACAAACTACGAACCCATCCTTACCCTACCCTCATGGAACTCACCTCTCAGCTTGAAAAGCTTCTCAACCATCTTCAACGTCCTGTAACAACACAAACTTCTCCCCATGGAAGAGTTCTCTCCTACGAAAATCCCCTTATCATGGGGATCCTCAATGTCACGCCCGATTCTTTCTTTGACGGGGGAAAATATCTCTCCCCTGATGAAGCCCTCAGAAGAGCAGAAACCATGATAGAAGAAGGGGCTGATATCCTTGATATTGGGGGAGAATCCACCCGTCCTGGCTCTGATCCCATTTCCATTGAAGAAGAGCTACAACGTACCCTTCCCATTATCACAGCCATCAGAAACCATTTCTCTATCCCCATCTCCATTGACACTACCAAGGCAGAAGTAGCCAGAAGGGCTGTTGAGGCCGGAGCAGACATCATCAATGATATCAGTGGAATGACCTTTGACAAAGCTATGCCCGAGGTTCTTGCCCAAACTCAGGCTCTTGGTATTATTGGGCATATCAAAGGAACACCCAAGGATATGCAACACCATGCTGTTTATGAAAATGTTCTTCGAGAACTCATAGAGCACTTTGCAACACGCATCGAAACACTCACTCAATTCAAGATACGACGAGAGAATCTCATCATAGACCCCTGTCTCGGTTTTGGAAAAACACCAGAACACAACCTCACCCTTCTCAAGCATACCTCCGCTTTCTGTTGTTTTGGACTTCCTGTCCTGATAGGGGCCTCTCGAAAATCCACCATTGGCAAAATTCTTTCTCCAGACAATCCTCTCCCTCCAGACCAAAGGTTATATGGAACCCTTGGTGCTCATTTTTTTGCCTGGATGGAGGGAGCCTCTATCGTTCGTGTTCATGATGTTCGTCCCCATAACGATCTCCGAAAAACCCTCCTTGCCATAAAGAATGAACGTCTTTCTGCCGAAAAATAGCATATACCATAGGGAGACACCATGAAAGACTACAAACACTATTTCTCAGGAAAACGCCTTTCGTCCCCCCAAGAACCCACCTCCAAATCCCAAAAACCTTTCTTTTTCTCTCTCACCCCTTTTTCTTTGCTGGTTATAGGCATCGGGTGTGTACTCGCCATAAGCCTTGTACTCGTCTCCCAAGGCGTGAAACATCTTTCTCACTCTTCTCACCGTGTCTCGTATATTGGAAAGCTAGTCATTGAACAACACATCAAGGATTATCTTTCCCCTCGTGGGATTGGAGGAAGTGAGCCCATCTCCTCGAATGCCACCAAAGACCTCCATTTTTACTTCTACGAAGTCAAAGCAGGCGAGAATCTCGCTAGCATAGCCAAAAAACTGGGCACCTCGATGGACAGTCTCATCAGCCTCAATAGTATTGACAATGCCCACTTTCTCAAACCTGGCAACAAGATCCTTGTTCCTAATCTGGATGGGGTTCTTTACGTCGTCAAAAAAGACGATTCCCTGGAAAAGATCGCAAAAAAATACAAGGTCTCTGTCGATGATATTCTAGATTATAATGACGTCGAAGAGGACGTCCTTGGAGTAGGAGATATCCTCTTTTTGCCAGGGGCTTCCCTCACTGCAGAAGAAAGAGCCAAGGCCCTCGGCTACCTCTTCCTCAAGCCTGTTCGAGGGCGATTCACCTCAGGGTTTGGTATCCGTATTGATCCCTTTAGCGGGGGAAGAGGGTACCACGCAGGAATAGATATTGCCTCCCGTTATGGAACCTCCATCAAGGCCAGCAAAGAAGGACGGGTAACTTTTGTCGGATGGAAAGGAGGATACGGTCTTTGCATCATCATCAAACACCAAATGGGATACGAAAGTGTCTATGGCCATCTTGCTTCCGCTCTCGTCAAGGAAGGACAGTATATTTCGCAAGGACAAACCATAGGAAAGATGGGAAATACCGGCCGTTCCACAGGAACTCATCTTCACTTTGAGATCCGTCGGTACGGCAAACCCATCAATCCCACCCGTCTCCAAGGCCTTGGAAAGTCATCTCGTCGATGGTATTAGGGAGTGGCTTGTGTACAAAAAACAGGGCTCTCTGATACTTTTCAGAGAGCCCTGCCCGTTCATACTACACACATCTCATTTTTTACCCTTCGCCTTTGTTGGAAAAAATGAAAGTTATCTTCTCTGCACCAGTTCAATAAGCTTCTGTCCCACTCCCGTATTCTCAAGAAGTCCCGTAAAACCATCAGCCCCTGGGCCATACGCCAAAATTGGCACAAGAGCCGCCGTATGATCCTTGCTAGCAAATGTCACCCGAATAAACTTTTCCCTCACCCCACCAAGAAGCGCCAGTCCACCCGTCTCATGGTCTGCTGTCACCACCACAAGGGTATTTTTGTCTTTCTTGGCAAAATCAAGGGCCACCTCTACCGCTGTTTCAAAGTCGGCCATTTCAGGAAAAAGGTTGGTCACATTATTGTCATGACACGCCCAATCAATCTGAGAGCCCTCCACCATGAGAAAAAATCCATTCGTTTCTTGAGAGAGAAGCTCCAATGCCTTGGAAGTCAGTTCTCCCAGGCTATAGGTCCTTCCTTGAGCCACAGACGGCAAAGCCCCATACGCAAGCAAAGCGAGAATCTTTCTTTCCTTTTGAAGAGCAAAAAAGTCTCCCGGTTGAGAAACAACCTTCCACCCACGATACGCCATCCACTGAGCAAGAGAAATACTGTTTGTCTCCACACCAGCCCATGCGCTATAAGCCTTCACCATTTCCTCATTCGTAAACCGATACCCAAAATAGGAGAGCCCTCCCCCCACCATCACATCCATCGTTTCATTGGTTACCCACAGGGCTATGGCATTCTCATTGGCACGAGAGCTCTCATGGGCATAGAAAACCGCAGGAGTCGCATGGGTCACTGTTGAGGTCACGACAAGCCCCGTGGCTTTTTTTCGTTTTTTGGCATATTCCATGACCGTCGTAAGCTTCTCACCCGTAGAACTCATAGCAATGAAACCATTTTTTGTCCCAAACCCTGTGGAAAGGGCTGTTCCCCCAGCTGCCGAATCTGTCACCAGATTGTCCTCTGCATAGGTAGCCATTAAACCAACAAAAGAAAACTGTTTCCACACGGATGATCCCAACAAAACCCGTACCGAAAGATGAGATACCCCAAAGCCATCCCCAATGAGAAGAATAATATTCTTCGGCAAGACAGATTTGGTTTGTTCAGGGGATCCCTGCTTCCCTGTTTTGGCATACAACGAAACACAGAAAGCCACTCCCAACAAAACCCAAAACTTTTTCATCATTTCCTCCCTATAAAAATTCCTCGCAACCTAAAAATACTCACGTTTCGTTAGGGCTGTCTCTTGAGATACTCTCTCAGGGTTTTTCGTATTTCTTTTCCTCCATACACCGTGGAGAAACCCTTCAACGGGCAACCTATTCCTCCCCAAGATCCACCTCACACCACACAACCGCTACAACTCTCTTTTCACAATCGATTTTGCCGACTCGTTAAAACTCCATATCCCAAGGCGCGTAAAAGGAAAGTACCTCAAAAGTGGCTGACCAAAAATATTTCGCCTTGGTACAAGACCAAAATACCGCCCATCCTCACTGAGATCTCTATTGTCTCCCATACAAAGATAGTAATCATCCCTCACAGCCCATTTTGTCAGTTCTGTTCCTCGAAGATAGAATTTCCCGTTTTTCACCTCTATCTTCTCACCAGATTCTCGCTCCACCAAAAGACGATAAAGATATTTCTCATAACCTTGAGTACGGGTGAGATCCAGAATATCTCCCTTCCTTGGCACATACACCTCAGGGAAATGCCAAAGCAACACAACCCGATACTTGTCAAAATTGGTCACCACGCCATCATCTCCAAGTAACTGAACGGCCTCAGCATACGAAGGAACATGAAAAAGAAAATATCGTCCCACAAGATGTTGAACAATCCGTTTTTTCTCACCAATCTGTTCCTCATACACATTGAAGTCATAATAGGAAACCTGTTTGTCCGGTCCCAACACCTTTTCGTTTTTCATGATCACAAATGTGGTTGGTACGACATCCCCATTCAGGATCAATTGGGTATTTGACATAGCCACCCTATCCCCCGGCTCTGCCACTACCCGTTTCACCAGATTCTTTGGATTATCATAGGTGTTGTCAATGTTGATAAGAGAGAGACTAAAAAGAGAAACCACCTCGCCCCATATCCCTGGAGAATTCCATGCCGGAGAGATAAAAACCACAATATCATTCCGCTTGGGAGAACGGATACCTGGTATCTTCCCATGAATCAAGGGAACATACGAACCCATACCCAGTTTGGATACCATGAAGATATCCCCTACCAAAAGGTTAGGAACCATCGATTGGGTGGGAATTTGATATGCCTCCAAAAGAAAAATCCGCAAAATAAGGACAATCACATACGCTTCCCCAATCTCTCTGAGATTGTAGAGAATTTTTTCCTTAAGTGTCTTGGGTTTTGGTTTTTCTTTTTTCTTTCCAAACATAGAGTACTCCTTTTTTCCTGTATCAGATTTTTTCCACAAGGGCCACCACATAACATTCAACCCTCTCACAAGCGGTATGCTCTGAGGTTTTGGCCTTGAGATGAACCATATCTTTATCTATACCAAGAGCTTCTGCCAAACTTTCTCGAATCAGAGATCGATAGGGGGCTATCTTTGGGCTATCAAGAATAACCACAATATCAACATTATGGATTTTCACCTCTTTCAGGGTTGTTCGCCTCACCTCCCGAAGAAGATCAAGACTTCTCACCCCTCGATACCGTTCATCATTGTCCGGAAAAAGCTCTCCAACATCCGTATGAGCAAAAGGTCCGACGAGCGCATCAATCAGGGCATGCACTACCACATCGCCATCCGAATGTGCCACACATCCATATGGGGACTCAATCTGTACCCCCCCCAACCAAAGAGGAAGCCCAAAAGACAAACGATGAAGATCATACCCCAATCCAACACGAAGCATCTATTTTTTCACCTCTGTGAACACAATTCGACCCGCCGACGTTTGCAAAACACTCGTTACCTTCACCAGGATCCGTTTCCCAATGTAGCCTTGACCATTCGCTACCACCACCATTGTCCCATCCGGCAAATACCCTACTCCTTGATTATTCTCTTTGCCTTCTTTGAGAACATCAAGCTCAAGCTCCTCCCCCGGCAAAAACACCATCTTGAGAGCATTGGCAAGGTCATTGATGTTTAGAATACGAATATCATCGAGTTTTGCAATCTTGTTGAGGTTGTAATCATTGGTTACAATATTGGCACGAAGCTCCTTGGCAAGGGCAATCAGCTTCATGTCCACCCCACGAATCTCAGGAAAATCTCTGGATACAATCCTGAGTTCAATGAGGGTGTTTTCCTTGAGTTTGTTGAGGATATCAAGCCCACGACGAGCACGACTCCGTTTGATGGGATCACGAGAATCCGCTAAAGCCTGAATCTCATTGAGAACAAACTTGGGGATAATCACTACCCCAGAAATAAACCCTGTCTCTGCTACATCTGCTATACGCCCATCGATAATCACACTCGTATCAAGGATCTTGAGATCTGCAGAGGACGATTTCTCTTCTTCCAGACTTATCCCCGCAAACGTCGGTCGCTTGGCAGTATAGGGCAAAAAGAATCCCAGATACATCAAAAGAGCCGAAAAATAAAACTGATACGCCTGAGGAAGACGAAGAAGAACCATCTGATTCAAGACATTCCACACCAGTTGAGCAACAAAATACCCCAGAATCACCCCTCCAAAAGCCAACAAGACATTTCCCCTTTTTGGATAGAGCCACCCCTCCAAAAGCCAAAGAAGTCCTATAGCCACAGCCGCAAAAACAAACGTCACCCATTGCCCAAACAGAACAAAATGGATACTTGCGAGAAGCACAAAAACCACACTGACAATCACGCGACGAAGTATATGGAGACTTCGCTTATTCCTTTCACGCATCATAAAAAAAACTCCTTTCGTCTTTTTATTTATTTGCTCTGTATTCCACTACCTTGATCCCCAATTCTTCAAGCTGTTTTGAGGTTACCTCAGAGGGAGAATCACACATCAGATCCGTACCCTTTTGAGTCTTGGGAAAGGCTATCACATCCCGAATATTAGAAAGCCCCTGAAACTCCATCACCATACGATCCAACCCAAAAGCAAGCCCACCATGGGGAGGAGCCCCAAACTCAAGGGCTTCCAGAAGAAACCCAAACTTCTCCTTTGCCTCTTCCGGAGAAATTTTCAGAAGAGAGAAAATCTTTGCTTGGAGCTGCATATCATGAATACGGATCGATCCCCCCCCTAATTCAATCCCGTTAAGCACAAGGTCATATGCATCTGAACGAACCTTGAGAGGATCTGTTTCCAGAAGGGGCATATCCTCAAGTTTTGGAGCAGTAAAGGGATGATGGACAGAATCGTAGCGATTTTCCTCCTCATTCCACTCAAAAAGTGGAAAATCAACCACCCACACAAACTTGAGGTCTTCCTTTTTCCGCAGCCCAAAACGATCCCCAAGATGAAGACGAAGGTTGGCCATACTATCATACACCACCTTTTTCTTCACATCCCCCACAAAAAGAAGGGTAAAGTTTTCCTTCGCTCCGGTGACCTCGAGAAGTTTTTTCTGGATAGCCTCAGAGAAATACTTGACAATATTGGATTCAAGTTTGCCATCTTTTACCCTCATCCAGGCCATACCCTTGGCCCCATATTTCCCTACAAAGGCAATGAGATCATCCAGATCCTTACGAGAAAGCCTGTCACCATCAGGAACAGGGAGACATTTAATCATCCCTCCCTTTTCTGCAACACTTCTAAAAACACTGAACTCACTCTCCTTTACTACGTCTGTGACATCAACAAGTTCCATCCCAAACCTCAGATCAGGACGATCAATCCCATATTTTTCCATGGCCTCTTGATAGGTCATCTTGGGAAGAGGAAGAGAGAGAGAAATCCCATAATTTTCCTCAAGCACTCTCGCCACCATTTGCTCCATGAGACTCATAACATCCTCTTCCCGAACAAAAGACATTTCCACATCTATCTGGGTGAACTCCGGTTGCCGATCAGCCCTGAGATCCTCATCTCGAAAACAACGGGCAATCTGGTAGTACCTCTCAATCCCCCCAACCATGAGAAGCTGTTTAAAAATCTGTGGTGACTGAGGAAGCGCATAAAACTTGCCGTGAGAAAGTCGAGAAGGAACAAGAAAATCCCTCGCGCCTTCCGGCGTAGATTTGTTGAGAATTGGGGTTTCCACCTCCAGAAATCCATGCTCGTCCAAAAATTTGCGTACCGTCTGTGTGATTTTATGACGTTTGTAGAGATTATCATACATCGAAGGTCGACGAATATCAAGATACCGATATTTCAGCCTCACCTCTTCACTGACTTCCTCCTGATCTATTTGGAAAGGGGGAGTTTTAGAGCGATTGAGGAATTCGATACGATCTATCTTCACCTCGTAGGCACCCGTTTTGATTTTTGGATTGATATTCTCTTGAGAACGATTTTGAACCGTCCCACTCACTGAAAGTACATCCTCATGACGAGCCTTCTTGGCCGTCTCGTGGGCTGCTGGGTTCGTCTGTGGATCAAACACAAGCTGAACAATGCCACTCCTGTCTCGAAGATCAATAAACATTAACCCACCATGATCACGGTAATTTTGTACCCAACCTGTCAGTGTCACCCGTTTTCCGACAAGAGAAGACTCGCAAATCTCTCCACAAAAATGAGTCCGTTGTTGGTCAACACGAATCATAAAGCCTCCACGTATTCTCTTTGTTTGAAGTATGTTATTGTAAAGCCAACGATAGTTTTTTGCAAGAGTTTCCTGTTTCCCCCGCTTGACAAAAATACCCCCTTCCCCTACAATATGGATATGGAAAAAGATCTGATCCATATCCTCTGTGACATTACTGATCCGGAGATCATGCACCAATTCTTATCCGAGATCCTCACGCCTGCTGAAAAAAAAGACCTCACTCTCCGGTGGGAGCTCCTCAAGAGACTCGCCGAAGGCAAATCTCAACGTGCCGTGGCTTCAGAACTTCATATTAGCCTCTGCAAGATCACACGAGGTGCCAGAATCCTCAAAAATCCCTCATCCTTCTGTGCCCAGACCCTCAAAAAAGGAGATTGACATGGCCTCACTCAAAGAAGCCGCTTCTGTGCTTGGGCTTTCGGAAACCTTCTCCCTCGAAGAGCTTCAACAGGCCTACAGAACCCTTCTCAAACGCTATCACCCTGACCATTGCCAAGAAGTCGCTCTCGGGTGTGAAGAAAAAACACGAGAGGTTATTGCAGCTTATCGTACGCTTTTCGAGGCTTTCAAAGTCTATCGTGTCTCTCTTGAGGATCTGGAAACCCTTGGTCCCAAAGAATTCTGGATGAAACGTTTCGCCTCCGATGGAGTATGGGGAAACCCTCACCCACCCCAGAAACCATAAAGACTCTCTCGCCTCCAGAAGTATTCCCCATCTATCGATATTTTCCCTGCCAGAGATCACGGAAGCCCATGAATTGTTCTACAAGCGCTACATTTTTCGCCTTTTCCAATGTCCAGAGGGGAGCCACAAGGCGATCTTTTTCACAGTCCCCAAACAACCGATGGATCACGATCTCAGGATCAAGACGAACCAAGGCCTCTACGAGCCACATGATATATTCCTCCCGACTCAAAAGAACAATCTTTTCTTCGTGGTACCATTTCTCCAAAAGGGTATTTCTCTCTACAAAAAGATGATGAAACTTGATGGCCTCACACCCCCATTCCTGGACATCGGCAATGGTCTTGAGAAATATCTCTTGGGTTTCCCCAGGAAGCCCACCGATAACATGAACCAATCTCTCCACATGGGCCTCTCGCAATCTCCGAAGAGCCTCTCGAGAATCCGAGGCTTTGTGCCCCCGATGAAGCAAAGCTAACGTCGGATCATGGGTAGATTGGACCCCCACCTCAACAGTTACCCAGGTTTTTTGTGCCAGATACGTCAGAACTTCCAGCACCCCATCATCCAGACAATCCGGTCTTGTCCCAATAAACACCCCAACAACCCCAGGAACAAGTACAGAATCATAGAGTGCCCTAAGTCTTTGCTGTTCTCCATACGTATTGGTATACGCCTGAAAATAGGCAATGTACCCCCCGCGAAACCCCCTCTTTTCCCAGAAACGCATACGGGAAAGAAGCTGCTCCCGTGGAGAAAGCTCTGGTTGAACATACGACGCCCGTGCTCCCTCTTCCCCACAATACACACATCCCCCACGAGACAACTTTCCATCCCGATTAGGACAGGTGAATCCTGCATCAAGGGCAATCCGCTTCACAGGAAAACCAAAGCGCTTCTCTAGATACACCTTCAGGGCATAGTATGGTCTTTTTCCCCACTTCATACCCGTTGAGCCACAAGGATCCCATCTTCCCACGAGAAAGCAAAGACTCGATAACAAGAAGACGAAACCACAGCCTCATAGAACTCCTCCAGAGCTGCTTCCGAAGGAAGAGGGGTTCTTCTTCTATGATGGAGATTCTTTCCCAAAAGATTATCAACCACAAGAAGCCCCCCTTGAGCAAGGTGATCAGTCACAAGCGGCAACAACCGTGGATACATACGTTTCTCCGCATCAAGAAAAACCATATCAAAGATCTCTTCACTCCCTGAAAGAAATTCACACGCCTCAGCACACACTACCTCCACCGGATACCCATACAAGAGAGCCAATGCCTCTCGGTAACGGCGACTATCTCGCTCAAGTGTCACAATACAAGCCCCCTGGGAAAGATAACGGAGAAGCCACAGGGTCGAATACCCACTTCCCGTTCCAATCTCAAGAATACGTCGGGGAGAAACAAGACTCACCACAAAACTCAGAAACTGCCCCATTTGAGGACGTACAGCAGGAATGTTATGAGCAAGGGCCTTTTGATACAAAGAAGATTTCTCAGGAGTGTATCCCAAACGGATATCGGAGAAAAGCTTTGTCTCATCCATGGACTATTTTCCTGCGGGAAGCAAAACCACCTTTGGTTTTTCCCAGGTATTGGTCACCTTCAGACGAAAAACAAGCCGATTTCCTTCACTGTAACCGGCCGTCAAAAGCTGGGTGACATTTGGAAGCCCACTTATATACTCTTTGGACACAGAGAGAGTGAGAGACGTATCCACTATTTTTTTCTCTAGGTAAAACACCGCCTGAGCCAGCCCCTGAATATCGTAACTATCCAAACGAGCATCCTTCATAAATATCTTTCCTTCCCTCATCTCCCCATTCAAGGTGAGAACATCAAAACTCAGCCGTTCCAAGGGAAGATTGTACAAGACCTCACTGATCTGATTCTGTAACACGAGCCCTCGAAACTCTGGTTTCTCCACCGTCACCCCAAACCCCACATACCCCATAAGAATGTTCGTGAGGGGGAGTTGGTACTCTATCGCTCCTTTTAGGGTTCCATACACAGTTTTCCCATCCTTCAACATAACACCATTCAGATCATGAAGTTTGATATCTGTGAGCTGAAGAGTCCCTCGAAGAAAATCTCCCGCTATAATAGCGTTGCCTCGAATACTCCCTCGTAAAAGACGACCACCCACCTGTTCCATAACCCAGGCTTTTCCCCTGGGCACAAGATGCATATACACATCCTCTATCACAAGGTCCTCATACACCACACGGGGAAGATTCACCTCTATGTCAAGAGGAAACACCTCAAGAAGATCCCCAAGAGAGAAGGTTTTCGTCTCCCGTGGTGAAGAGCGCTCTTGAGCCTTTTGTGCTGGTTTTGGCCATTTTTGACGAAAGACATCAGAAAGATCAAACGTCTCAGCGCTCATCACAAGAGCCAAACCCTGTCGTCCAATCGGCGAAGAACGAAGCACCATCGTATTCTTTCCCAAACGAAGAGAGGCTTCTCCCTCAAGAGAAAAGCCCAAGACACGGAAATCTCCCTCTATTTGCAAGGGACCGTACGCTACCCCTTTGAGGTATATACTTCCATCTAATTGAGAGAGGCTACCATTTTCATAACGAAAAGTAACTTTCCCTCCACATGTCCCCTCTCCACCAGGCACAAAATCCTTCACATTGATGGAAAAATCTTCCGCCACCCCATAGGCCAACTTTTGTCGGCTATCATAAAAAAAATTAGAGATCTGAATATCGCTAGTATTGTATTTTAGAGACGTATCCGAGAGAAGAAAAGTCGACCTCTTCACATCATAAAGGAGTTGGTACCGAGAAGAGGTTACTTGATTGGACTGCCACAAAAGAGAAAGTGTTGATCCCTTGACGAGCCACTGATTCCCCTGAAGATATAATTCTCCCCCAAGTTTTTTTACTACTATTTCCTTTGTTTCAGGCCAAAACCTCCCTACTTCCATATCCTCAACCTGAAAACGAATGTTCTTTCCCCTGCCATGAAAACTCACTTTTCCATACATGCTGACCAAAAGGCCCTCATAGGATCCTGGAGTAGTGAATGATCCTAGATTCCATGTCACATCAACACTCACGGGAATAGCGTTGTAGACAACCTGCGAATCTACAAAGACCATCTGCTGGATCACAAAATCAAAACCTTCTGCTTTTTTCGATGATGATGACAAAGGTTGAAATCGTGTCACTACTTTTTGAATATCTTCCGACGTGGTATATAACCCACGAATAGTCAATCGTGAAAATTTCACAGTCTTTTGAAGAAGAGCAAAGATATCATAATACGCACTGATTTCTTTGGCTTCAAGAAGAACCTTGCCTCCCTTTTCCACCAACCGTGGAGAAAGAAGCGTGACCCCCTTCAGCCAATCAATATGGGCTGAAGAAATCTCTACCCGAAGCCTATACGTTCTTTCCAGGGAATCATTTACCATCCTGAGAACCTTCTCTGCCGGCCACTGAAGATAGAGATACACCACTCCCCCCACCACAAGAGAGAGAAGAAAAAGAAATACCATACTCAAAGCGAGCACAACCCTTTTCAAGAAGTCCCCCTTGGCATACAGAAATGCGACGTCATCTCAATGATTCATTCATCACGGATATAACGTTGAACATTGTACATAAACCAGTCATTGTAGTGTTTCTCGATCCATTCACGGGTTGCCTGACTTAGGCCAATGTCATACCCTCGCTTTTCCGATTCTAACCACTTGTACACCTCTATCTCGTGGATGACATCCCTTACCTGACGCTCGAGATCGAAATATCGTGCTGTCATTGCCATGACTCCACCCATGACATCTCCTTATTTTATGTATATTATACACTCTTTTGAAAAAAAGTCAAGTAAAAAAAAAAGATTTTCGCCTTGCCTCTTTCCGGAAGGAAGGCTCTCTTTTTTGCCCTCACTCTCCAGAAAAATAAGAAGAAGGGTATTCCCTCCCTTGAAGGGAGGGAATACCACCTCAAGAATCCCTTATTTCTTCCTCACATGGAAGGTTACCCGACGATTCTTGGGATCAGTAGGATTGTTAGGATCAAGGGGTTCAGACTCTCCCACCCCACGTACTACCACACGAGACATATTGATTCCCTGCTTGCGCAGAAAATCATATACGAACTCAGCGCGTTTTGTAGAAATCTCCATGGTAGAGACTCTCTCTCCCTTTTTCTTAGGATCAGGGGGAGTGGCATGCCCACGAATCTCAAGTACATACCCTTCTGGCATCACCTCAAGTGTCTTTTTGATCAGAGGGATAGCTCCCTTGGCCCAATTTGAGACAGCCTGTGCCTGAAGGGTCGTTACACGGTATCCAAACCCTACCATAGGAATCGTGATAACTTCTCGGTTCAGACGCACTACCACTTGTTCAGGGGTTTCCACAGGAGCCTGAACTTCTTCCTTTTTCTGCTCAACAACAACCGGTTTCTGCTCCGGTTGGGAAGTTACGGGGGCAGGTTCAGGTTTTGCTGCAGGCTTTCCTCCACATCCTGCCAAGAAAAGCACCACACCCATGATCACAGACGACATCCAACGCATCCTTTGCCTCCTTTTTGCGGATTTTTCGTAGATTATTTTTGCTTTTTATAATACACACACCACATACCATTTGTCAAGAAAATCTCCAAAAAATAGAGAGTTTTCGTTAGTATGGGCTCCCGACTCTCCCAAGGAGAGTCGGGAAAAAGAATTATCTTACAAACCTCACGATCCTTGTAAAAGAATCAAGCTTCAGACTTGCCCCACCGACAAGAGCCCCATCGATATGCTCCTGTGCCATAAGTGCATCAATGTTTTCAGGCTTGACAGACCCTCCATACTGAATGCGAGTCTTCTCAGCCACTTCGTTGTCATACAGTTCAGCGAGAACCTTGCGTACAAAAGAATGAACCTGATTGGCATCCTCCGGAGTCGCCGTCTTGCCTGTTCCTATAGCCCACACCGGTTCGTAGGCAATGGTAACCCTGAGGGCCTCTTCTTTGGAAAGTCCTTTGTATCCCTCAATCACCTGTCTTTTGCACACACTCTCTGTCTGTCCTTTTTCTCTCTCTTCCAAAAGTTCCCCAATACAAAGAATTGGTAATAACCCATGGTCAAGGGCAGCCCGAACTTTTTTGTTGATCATCTCGTCTGTCTCACCAAAAAGATGCCGCCTCTCAGAGTGACCAAGGATCACATGAGTTACTCCTGCATCCTTCAACTGAACAGGAGAAACCTCTCCTGTAAAAGCGCCTTCTTTCTCATAGTACATATTTTGAGCCGCCACCAGGATATTGCTGCCACGGAGTTCTTCTACTACTCCGGCAATATTGACAAAAGAAACCCCAACCAGAATATCCCTGTCTTTTACATCAGCAAGCGCTGTCTTAAGCTCCCTGGCAAAGATTTTTGCCTCAGAGGGAGTTTTGTACATCTTCCAGTTCCCAGCGATAAATGCTCTCCGCATCCTCTTCTCCTTCTTTTACTTATCCATCAAGGCTGCAACACCAGGAAGAACCTTGCCTTCTACGAGCTCCAAGGAAGCACCACCTCCAGTGGAAATATGAGACATCTTGTCAGCAACCCCGGCTTTATTCACGGCCGATACAGAATCTCCACCCCCAATCACGGTAACGCAGTCAGAAAGACCTGCCAAAGCCTCTGCAATTGCAATGGTTCCCTTGGCAAAGTTGGGAAATTCAAATACCCCAAGAGGCCCATTCCAGAACACTGTTTTTGCCCCTTTGAGAGCCTCTTTAAATGCCTCGATACTCTTGGGACCAATATCCATCCCCATCCATCCAGCCTCAATTTTCCCTCGTTCTACTATTTTGTAGGCAGCCTCTGGTGAAAACTCTTGCGTTACCACATTATCCAGGGGAAGAAAGATCTTCACTCTCTTTTCCTCTGCCTTTTTGAGAATCTCTCGTGCGGTATCAAGCATATCATCCTCAACAAGAGAAGCCCCTACTTCCATTCCCTGTGCCTTGAGAAAGGTATACGCCATTCCCCCACCAATGATCAGGGTGTCAACCTTGGTAAGAAGACTCTCTAAAACAGCAATCTTCGAAGAAACTTTGGCTCCACCCACAATCGCCACAAAGGGCTTGGCAGGATTTTTGACCACTTTTTCCTCAAGGAACTCCAACTCCTTTTCCATCAGAAAACCAGCCACAGCAGGAAGAAACTTGGCCACATCCGTTGTTGAAGCATGGGCACGATGGGCTGTTCCAAAGGCATCATTCACATAGATATCTCCATAGGAGGCAAGTTCTTTTGCCATCTTTTCTCTCTCTGCCGCATCCTTGGAAGTTTCTTCAGGGTGAAAACGGGTATTCTCAAGCATGAGAATCCCTCCCTCAGGCAAACTCTCCACCATAGCTTTGACCTCAGGCCCCATGCAAGAAGGTGCCAGTTTCACCTCTTTCCCTAGGAGTTTGGCAAGATGCGCTGCCACAGGAGCCATTTTGTGCTTGCCCTCAAGGTACTTTTTCTCATCAAAAGGTTTACCTTCTTTCTCGGCCTTTTCTTTGGCTTTCTGCATATCCTTCTTAGGATCCCCTAAGTGGGACATCAACACGAGACTTTTCGCTCCCTGCTTGAGAACATACTCAATGGTAGGAAGAGCTGCACGGATACGCGTATCATCCTGAATCACTCCATCTTTCAAAGGCACATTGAAATCTACACGCATAACAACACGCTTGCCCTTGAGATCAATATCCCTCACTGTTTTTTTTGAAATAGCCATGGTATCCTCCTTTCTTTGTTTTTCAAAAAAGTGGACTTTATTGTAGCGAAAAAGCGGAAAAAAAACAAGTAGAAAGGGGGATGATACAAAAAGGAAAGTATATTATCCCAGAAAATGAGTATGCTTACGCTGAGAAAAACCCGTCTCGTTTCATGGATCTGCTTTCTGTGTGCGCTCGTATCCCTCATCCCTCGAGAGGGCAAGAAACCTCCATAAAAGCCCCCATCCTCCTATCGTATATCCCCATCCCACAAGAGAAGAAGGCAAAGAAAAAGACAACACTCCCCCAAGGGAAAAAAGATGAATAAGACCGCCAAAGATTTGCCACACCCCTTCAAAAAAAGCAACAAACCAGGCTGGCACACAACCAACAAGTGCCCATGCGCCAGCTACCACACATGCGCCCAAAAAGAAAGGAAAAAACGGAACCACAAAAAGATTGGCAAGCGGAGAGCAAAGACTGATCTCGCCAAACGTTGCCGCAAGCAGAGGCAAGGTCATCATATTGGCGGCAAATGTCGTTCCCAACAAGGTGTGAAAAGGTCGCAGTCTTTGAAAAACAAGTGACAACGGCATCCCCACAAGAAGAATACCTCCCACAGCCAAAAAACTGAGAAAAAATCCCACCCCCAACCAAGAAAGAGGGAGAAAGGCACAACACAAAGCCGCTACGAAACATACCCAATCTAACCAAAACACCTGATCTCTCATATCCCAAAGAAGCACATACCCCCACAAAAAAAGAGACGCCCTCAACATAGGAGGAGGTCCTCCCAAAACAAGGGTATACAACGAAACTATACCGCAAGAGAGAAAAGCCGCCACCCTCTGAGAAAGAAAAAAACCACACACAACCTGACAAGCCCCCCAGAGTATCATCAGATGTAACCCAGAAATAGCCAAAAGATGAAAAAGCCCACTGAGTTGAAACTCCCGTTGTGTGGTATAATCCAGATGAAGCCTATTGCCAAGGACAAGCCCGAACACCATCGCACGAAAAGATGATGCAGGGATATGTTGCCACACCCTCTCCTGCCAGAAAAGATACACCCGACTCAATAATGCCCCAAACCATATTCCTTTTTTATACGAAACAGCAAACGGAGAAAGAAAAGCCGTTTTCCCTTTCATCCGAATCTTTCCCCTCACCTCGAGGGTGTCCCCAAGGAGCCAAGGCGTAGATGAAGTAAACATGAGAAAACCTGCTCTATGCTGATACTCTCCCTCAGGGGTCAGAAGAGGATGAGAAGTAACCTGTATGGTTCGTTCTGTATATCCATCGGTAAAATCCTCTCCATGAGAAGCTTTTGCTATACCCCATACCAATCCCCCAAGCAAGCATACTAACACCACCCAACGACGAAAAAAAATGAGAAGACTCCCATACAAGACAAGAAAAACAAGCCACTCCTGTCCGCTTCCGTACACCCCCCACAGACAAGCAGCAACAAAAACAAGACAGGCCGCCGCCATATCAAAAACGGATCTCAGTACTATTTTGATTTATCTTGCGCACAGAAAACTGATCGTTATACACCTTGGCCGCACTCCGGAGAATAGCAATAATATCCACCAAGGCTTTTTCATGGGCATATACTAGCGACAGGGAATGAGCCGAGGTTTCTCTCACATCAATCCTAGAAATAAGCGCATTCGGAAGAACTTCACAAAGCATATTGTTCGTATTGATAATATGAAGAAGTAACTCTTTAGAATTATGACATTTTTGAAGATAGGTCTGATACAGAAGTGGAGAAAAATCTGTCAACCAATAGGTCACAAAACCATTTTTAAAATCTATCTCACTAATATCCAGAATCTCATGGATGATAGCAAGAAAACGCTGAAGCCGATCTGTATTGATATGGTAATCCTGATTGTTAAACTCCTGAACACCAATCCCTGCCGCTGTAGCCACGTTTTTCCAGGCTGTTTCTCCGTAGCGAGAAAGAATCCAGCTCTTCAACGCCTTGAGAAGCAGGATCTTCATACAACCCCCTTGCTGTTTTTCCTCTTTTGTTGATATTTATATTGTAAGACATTCCCAGAAAAACGCAATATTTTTCCAAACAAGAAATAAAAAAAGAGGGCGCTTACGCGCCCTCTTTGTCCTTCATATTCCTCTTTATTTGTATAACACCATACCACTCATCTCATCAAGGACAACCGTACCGCTAACCTTCTTGCCCTTCACTGAGGCCGACTCTCCATCTACCATCACGTTCCATTCTCCAGCAGGCAAGACAAAAGAAGCCTTCTTACCAAGGTTTCCATTGACAAGCACCACAAACGTGTATTTATCCTTTGTTACCTCAGCAGGATACACATATCCCAAAGCAGAGGAAAGGGTCACTGCTCCGTCCTCAGATTTTGCATCAATAAACTGAACCTGATTCCCAGCCCCAACACTAAAGGCAGGATAGGTACGACGCATCTTGATAAGCCCCTGGTAGTAAGCATAAAGATCCGCATTCACCTTCTTTAACTCCCAGATAATCCAGTTGGCTTCGTTGTCCTTTTCATAACTATCATGATCAATGACCCAGGGACGAGGTTTGGTTGACCATTTCTTGTTACCATCTGCAGCGTTCACCCATTCGCCTTTTTCATTTTTCACCCAGTTGCCACTATTCTCGGGGAACACATCTTTTTTCGTGGGAGGAACAACTATCTTCATACGAGCAAACTCCTGCCCCTCATGCATCATGATGGTCCCAGGCACAGTGAAAAGGAAGAGTGCCCCCAACTTGGCCTGTTTAAGCTGTTTTTCTGTCAACTTACAGAGAGCAAGATACTTCTGGACATCAAACTTGCCATCTGTATAGACATCCAGTGCTGTATCTTTTTTCATATCTTTGTTCCCAAGGCGGAGGAAATCCCCAAAGGTATTGTTATCATGGGATTCAATATAGTTAAAAGAGTTGCCAACATAGCTAAACAGTGTCGGATATCCCTGTACGGCCTTTTTCATCTCAGCAACAGGAGCATTCCCAAACACCAACCCTGCACTTGCCCCATACGAAGCATTGGCTCCTCCACGAACAAGGTTGCGGAACTTGTCATTCCAGCATCCTACCCCTCGTTTGTCAAAACCATTGTTGTTGTCATTCAAGGCATAACCACCACCATCACGAGGTTCTCCACGACCTCCCATCCAAGGCTCAGCGGTAAAGTAGGCATTGGGATTGATCTTTTTCACCGCCGGTACCAGGGCTTCATAGGTTTTCCAGTCAATAATTGTCCCCAAGTCAAAACGATATCCATCAACACGATACTCTTGAACCCAATAGGTAGTGCTATCCACAATGAGACGACTCGACATTGGCCTATCTGACTTGTAATCATTCCCACACCCAGAGCGAGCATCATACCCACCAAGTTCATTCATAAAGAAGTAATACTTCTTGTCAATATATTTGAGAGCATTTCTGTCATATTGAGACACATGGTTATACACAACATCCATCAGGACAGCAATCCCATTCTTATGGAAAGCGTCCACCATAGCTTTAAAGGCATACACCTGTCCACCACTGGTACCAATCCATTTCCCAGGACGAACCTCTCCCTCAAAATAGAAAGCCTCAGGAGCAAAATAGCAGCTTGTCATATACCCCCAGTGGTTTCGCCCATAGGTATTCCAGTTGTTGTAAACAAGCCCTGGTTCCCTCACCATATAGGGGGCTTCAATCTCGTTAAACTCCTGGGTAGGCAAAAGCTCTACGGCATTGACACCAAGTTCTTTGAGATGCGCAATCCCCCCTTCTTTGCCTTCTTCCACAAGACCTTCATAGGTCCCTTTTTTGGTCACATTTTTAGAAAGCATGGTCATATCTCGAACATGCATCTCATACACAATCAGTTCATGCTGCTTGTAGGGCATATATGCCTGTTTAGACTGCCAGCGATACTTCGAGGGATCAACAATCACTGTCAAATGATGCTGAGGAGAGACCTGCTTGGTAGCGAGGGCCTTCGAATACGGATCCGCTACAATCACTTTAGGATTGAAATCTTCTGTGTCTCCAGCAGGCCCCCACACACGATACCCATAAAACTTCCCAAGATAATTCCCTTGAAGGGTTACCTCCCAAACGCCATTGGCATCCTTTTTCATCTCTATCTGTTTTTCACCTGGTTGTTTTTCCGCTTCCGCTGGACCTTCATAGGGTTGATCAAACAGGGCTAACACTACCCTCGTGGCACGAGGAGCAAAGAGTCGAAACGTAGCCGAATTCGCTGAGAGAATACACCCAAGGGGCTTATCTGAGAAGTAACGGTTCAACCACTCATCTCCTGGTTGCACCTCAAAGGTATTGGTGGCCTTGCCCTCTTTGGTATCAGAAATCACCGCTACCACATAGTTTTTTTCAGCAGCAAGGGGCTCAGTGGTAAGAACATACTCTCCCTTTTTCTTACCTGGTTGTTTCTCCACCACCTTGACGGGATTTTTGGTCTCATAGTCCCATACCTCAAGGGTATACGCATAACTCTTGGCATCATCATACTTCATCTTGACATCAATTCGGCTATCCGTCTGTCGATAGGCAGATGCCACCTTCTGAGTAAAGGTATACTCACTCTCTGAGGTTTGAGAGGATGCCTTGGCTGATGTTTTTGTTCCACCTCCACCACACCCCATAACAAACCCAAGAACAAGAATACTCACTGTCCACAATACACTTCTTTTCATGACCTTCCTCCTACTGAAAATACTTCGGGTATATTATACCACAGAAAAAAAAATAGTCAATAGCCCTTTTTTCTCTTGCCCTCAAAAATCTATTTTTTTAGGACTTCTAAAAAACTTGCGTTCTTCTGCTATTTTATCGTATAATAATACAAGGAGAAAGTCTCCATGAAGAAAATTGTTATCATAGACGATCAGCGTGATGTCCTTCACCTCTTAGAAAAAACTCTTCGAGCAGCCAATTATGATGTCCTGTGTCTCCAGTTTATCCCAAAGATAGAAGATATTATGCAAGAAAATCCAGATCTTGTGATTATTGATCTTCTTATGCCTGGGATAGCAGGGTATACGTTAGGACACGAAATCATCACTCGTCGAACGAAAGACAAACCCCGTGTGATCCTTATCTCCGGAAGAAATGAAGATATCCTCAAACAAAAAACCCACGATATTGGGGCAGACGGCTGGCTTTCCAAGCCCTTTCGTGCAGAAGATGTTCTCGTGCTGGTACAACGCCTTATTGGATAGTTGTCTTCCACAGAACCGTTTCAGAAACTTCGTGAAATCTCCCCCTTCACCCTAACAAAAGCCTTGGTAGTTTTCGAGAGGCTATTCACGGATGCTTTTTTGTTCTGCAAGCCACTTTCTCTCTTCATCCGTCGGATTGAGAAGTTTCACCCCCGCATGTTCTCCCTCAGTATAGATCACCTTGGCCTCAAAGGTTCTCCCCCGAAATTCAACCTTGATAACCTCTCCTGCATGGAGTTTGCTTACGCCCTCAAGACCAATCCCATCCTCTGAGATATCATCAATATGACACTCTTGCCATTTCCCTTTCGCTTCATAGCGACCAGGAATATCGATAATTTCTCTCTCAAACTGTCTTCTATCGATAAACATATCTACCTCCACCTTTCTATCTATCGGCACCTGAGAAAAAGAAATTCACTCTTTGCGAAAAAACTTTCTCACATTCCTTCATGAGGGTTTTGTACCATCGAAAATTTCTTTCTTGTATAATTCTCTGAACGGTCTCACATTCCTTCATGAGGGTTTTGTACTGTATGCAATACCGATCCGACCGTCGGTTATAACGGTCTCACATTCCTTCATGAGGGTTTTGTACCCGTATTTCATATGTCTTTGGACTTTTTTCCAGACAAAGAGAAACCTTGACAAAAGGGAAAAAGATCTTTTTTTCCCTCAAAAAAGGCCACATTTAGTTGTCCATAGGCTCTCTCTCACACAAAGAACAACACCTCACCACCTGCCAAAGCACCTGCGGAAAACAGAGAGGGAATAAAGCCCACTCATACCCTCCCAAACCACAATCACCAAAGACAAAAATATCCTCTCATGTTTTTGTGGAAAAATTTTTCCAATAAAATGGACCCCCCATGTCACACCTTCTTTCTTCTCACGCTAAGGCAACTTCTTGGGTATAACTCACAATAAAAGCGAAAAAATTTGACGAAACCTTCCAAAAAGAGTATACTGTATACGGACGGACTCGTCCGTCCGTATACCCTCCTCTAAAGGAGTCATTATGACCGTCATAACCAACATCCTCCAAAACACTCTCTCTGATCTGGATAAACGTATTATTGAAGAGGCTCGTCATGCCTTCCTCACGTATGGGTATGCAGGAACCAACGTGGATCAAATTGCCCAGGTTCTTGGTATAGGCAAAGGGACTATTTACCGTCACTTCCAAAACAAGGCTTTTCTCTTTCTTTCTGTCGTGATATATACTTATCAAGAGATGAGATCCCATTTTGCTCCTATACCAACCATGGAAAACCCTGAGAAAGCCTTTCATCTCTATCTCACTACCCTGATCCAGCTCAATAAAACCCTCAAGCCTTTTTTCTCCCTGTTAAACCCTCTTGAATTTGGAAGAGAATTCCAGCATGACTGTGGAACAAATCCTCAACTCCTTACCATCATGGAACGTTTTCAAAAAGAAAAAGCAGAAGGGCTCACCCTTTTGGCAAGTCTCATTGCTAAGCTTCAACAACAACAGCTGATAAAAAGTCAACTTGATGCTCATAAAATTGCCAACATGATCTTTGCCCTTATCACGGGCTATTTGCGAGACGAAACACCAGAAAATAATTCCACCAACCAGAGCACTCGAGACCTGCTTTCTTTCATTTATCATGCTATTGAATACCAATCATCCTTTTCCAAGGAGGAAAATACATGAAACAGGTACTTTGGTTTCTCTTTTTGAGTTTTTCATGGGGCATGGCTCTCTCAGATGATCTCTCCCATTTTCTTTCTCTTGCCTCTGCCAACAACCCCACCCTCAAGCAATCTCGCCTTGATCTTCAGGTGGCTCAGGCTCAATATGAGCAAGCATGGGCAGATTTCTGGCTTCCTGATGTTTCAGCTGGGGTGAGTTTCACCTATCTCGACCCAGACACCATCAATCGAGGGAAAATGACGGTTCCCCAATACTCCATGACTAACCTTAATCTTCCTGTTCTCAATGGAGGCATCCCTACAGGGGAATATGTTCCTGTCCCTACTATGATACCCACAGGATACACTACCAACCAAACCGTATTTGCTGACAACTACGGCATACAATTTCAAGTTGCCAAACCTCTTTTTTTGGGATTTCGACTTGCCAACACCCTCAAGATTCGTGAACTCAACCTTCGCCTTGCAAAACAAAAACTCCTTGACCAGGAACAAAGCATCAAGGCCTCTGTTATTCAATCGTATTACAACCTTCTTCTTCTCAAAGAAAACATCCGGCTTTCCAAACAACTGAGTGATGCTCTCAGGAAACGGTATGAATCTATGCAGGCAAATTATCGAGCAGGTCTTGTCTCTGATTATGACGTTCTCAAAGTGGAGGTTCAGTACAAAAACACCCTCCCCACCATCCAGAGACTGGAAACAACCTACACCACCGCCCTCCAGCAATTCTGGCAACTCATTGGGACCAATGGAGAACCTCAAGGTAACCTCCTCGATGCTACCAACCTTACCCTCACAACCACCAATCAGGAAGAGATCCTCGGTTCGGTTCTCTCCAATCATGTCTCGCTGGTTCAGATCCGTACCACACGAGAAATCCAAGAATACACCACCCGTATCCAATATGCTGATAAACTCCCTACTGTCACGAGTTTCTTCAACCTCAAGTATGACTACAAGCTTACCAACAGTAGCGACAAGGAAAGAACATGGGTATCTTCATGGTCTATTGGCGTTTCTGTGAGTATTCCCATCGACGAGTGGCTCCCCTTCTCCAAAAATAATGCCCTTTTGAGAGAATCAGCTCTCTCAAAAGAAAAAACAGATCTTGCCCTCAAAACCCTTGAAGATCAAATTCGCCTCCAGGTGAATAGTCTTCTCTCACAGATTAATGACCAAAAACAAGCCATCGATGCCCAAACACTCAACATGCGACAGGCCCAACGAGGACTCTCTATGGCCAATGACAGATACCAAAAAGGATATATTTCCTCTCTCGATGTCACCGATGCAGAAACGTCCTACAGTCAGGCTCAGGTGAATTACCTTCAGGCAATCTATGACTATGTGAATAGTATTGTCAAACTCAAACAGCTTCTCTACGAACTATAGAAAACAAGGAGGATCATATGATATCAAAACACTATCACCTACTCATCATCAGCCTCATTATGCTGAGTATTTCTCTGGTTACAGGATGTGGACGAAACAGACAACCCAGGGAACAAGAAGCGATTACTGTTCTTGTCCAGAAAGCCAAGGTTCAACCTTTTCAGCAGTTTATAGACTTAAACGGCCAGATTGCAGGAAGAAATGAAGTCAAAGTATACGCCGATGTTTCAGGAAAAATTGCCCAAATCCTTGTGAAAGAGGGAAGCTACGTCTCAAAAGGGGCTGTCATCGCCTACATTGACCGTGCTCAGGTCGGGGCTGAATATGCCCTTGCTCCTGTGAAGGCCCCTATCAGTGGTTATATTACTGCCGTATCAGTCGTTTTAGGTCAGATGATCAGCCCTGGGACTGTCCCTGTGGCTTCTATCGGCTCACTGACAGAGATGGATGTTCTCATCTCTCTCCCTGAGAGATTTGTTCAACAGGTAGAGATTGGCCAAACAACATATATCAAAGTAGCAGCTTATCCTAATGAACGCTTTGTGGCCACCATTTACCGCAAGGATCTTGCTGTGGATCCCACAAGTCGTACCCTGACTGTGCGAGCCCAAATCCAAAACCCGGGCGGAAAACTCCTCTCAGGGATGTTTGCTGATGTCTCCATCCTGGTACGAGAATCAAGTAAGAGTATCGTTATTCCCGCCAGTGCTCTTGTGGAACTTGAAAACAATCGCCAGGCCGTCTATATCCATCAAAATAATGTGGCCCGTCTCCGGCCTGTCAAGGTTGCTTTTGCCTACAAAGATCAGGTGGCCATTCAAGAGGGACTGAATGTAGGTGAAGAGGTGGTGATTTATGGAAAGGAATTCCTCAAAGACGGCACTCCTATTTACCCCGTTGAGGAAGAATAAAAGGAGGGCACTATGTCATTACCAAAAATAGCGGTAGAACGTCCTGTTACCATGATCATGGGTCTTCTGGCCTTGATCATCTTAGGTATCGTCTCCCTCTCCAAACTTCCTGTGGATCTCACTCCAAATCTTGAGTTTCCAGCCCTCTCTGTCGTTACCACCTACTCTCAAGCATCCCCTCAAGAGGTTGAGAAATCCATCACCCGTGTCATCGAGAGTGCTGTGTCTGCTGTCAATGATATTGATTCTATTGAATCTACCTCCTCAGAGGGGCGTTCTGTGGTTACCATCAGTTTCAAATGGGGCACAGATCTTGATGCCAGAGCTAGCGATGTTCGGGAAAAACTCGATTTTGCCAAGAGACTTTTGCCAAGCGATGCCTCGACCCCATCTGTGTTCAAATTCTCCACCTCTCTCATCCCTACAATGATCATCAGTATTGTGGGATCAGAGGACCAGGAGTATCTCTATAACCTTGCCGAAAACCAAATCAAACCAAAGATTGAGCAAACCCCAGGAGTAGCCAGTGTCAATCTCAACGGAGGGATCAAAAAAATCGTAGCCATCGACGTATCCAAGAATCGCCTTGAGGCTTATGGTATCAGTATAGATTCTCTTGCCAACATTCTGGCTCTTGAAAACCAGAACCAAGCAGGAGGATATACCTATGAAGGGGTGTACAAGTATTTGTTGCGAACTCAAGGGGAGTTTCGTACGTTAGAAGACATAGAGAATGTGGTTATCAATGTTAAAAATGGCATCCCTATCCGTGTCAAGGATGTGGCAAGGGTGAGTTATGCCAACAGTAGCGATCAAGGGATTGTACGAGTAAACGGCAAGCCTGCTGTCAGTCTCACCATCTACAAACAAGCCGACAGAAATACTGTCCAGGTTTCCAAAGATATTCACAAGACCATCGAAGAGTTGAGTGCTTCTCTTCCTTCTTCGCTTAAGATTGAAACTATTCTTGATACTGCCGAGTCCATCAATGCCTCCATTGCTAACGTCCGAAATGCCGCTCTCCAAGGAGGTGTTTTGGCTATCCTTATCCTTCTCATGTTTCTTTGGAACTTCCGAACGGTGCTTATCATTGCTATCTCCATCCCTACTTCTATCATTGCTACTTTTATCACCATGTATTTCTTTGGGGTTTCTCTCAATATTGTGTCTCTTGGCGGACTTGCCCTTGGGGTAGGAATGATGGTAGATAGTTCGATTGTGGTACTGGAAAATATCTTTTATTACCGACAAAAGGGATACGGACGCATCAAAGCAGCGATCATGGCCTCTGAAGAGGTTATGCTTCCTATTATTGCTTCGACCTTAACAACAGTGGCGGTATTTTTGCCCATTGTATTTGTTGAGGGATTTACGGCTCAAATCTTTCGGGATCTTGCCCTAACTGTCAGTATCTCTCTCTTGGTTTCTTTGATGGTCGCCATCACCGTTGTTCCTATGCTGGGAAGCAAGATGGTCCATATTGAGGAGAATTGTTACCTGTGTAAACTTGAAGACGCTTTCAACCGTTTCTGGAATAGTCTTGTTTCCTGGTACGAGAAAAGGCTCACCTGGGCACTCGCTCACAAGAAAAAAGCCTTGATCACCATTTTTGGAAGCTTTCTTGCTCTCGCCCTGGTGATCCTCATTCTGATCGGCAAAGAAGGCATGCCTCAAACTGATCAGGGTCAATTCACCATACGCGCCCAGTTCCCAGTGGGAACACGAAGAGAGTATGTCGATACTATCACCGCCAAAATGGAAGACGCTATCCTCTCCACCCTCGGCAAAAATCTCAAAGCCATGCAGGTCCAAATAGGAACAGGAGGGATGCTTGCCTTTGGAGGAGCAAACGATTATACCGCTACCTTTCGTATTACCCTTGTGTCTCCCAAAAAGCGAGCCAAAAACATCACGACCCTGATTGAAGAGACGCGCTCAACACTCAAACCCTTTCCTGCAAAAATCACATTCCAAAATACTGGTGGTTTTATGATGGGTGGAGGATCAGCCCTCACGATAGAGGTCCAGGGAGATGATCTCAAGCAAAGCGAGAAACTGGTCAACAAGATCATCAAACTCGCTGAAGACATCCCAGAGATCCGAAACGTCTCGGCCAACAGAAGTGATGCTCTGCCAGAGGTAGTCCTTCGCATCAATCGAGTCGCTGCCTCAAAACTTGGATTCAACTCCTACACACTGGCCCAGACTATCAAAACCGCCTTCGGTGGCAAAACAGCCACCCGACTTGCGAGTGAAAGTGGGGACATCGATGTGGTGGTCCAGCTCATGGAGCAAGACAGATCCTCTGTTGACGATATCTATAGTCTCCAGATTCCTTCGCCCGTCGGTCGATTGGTGCCTTTGGCATCCCTGCTCGACCAATCAAAAACCACAGGTCCCACAGCCATTGCACGAAAAAACAACCGACGGACAGTTACTATCTCTATGGATTATTACGGGAGAAGTCTGAACCAGGTCATCTCTCGTCTCCAAACGAGGATCAAAAAAGAGGTCTTCATTCCCAAGGGATTCTCTCTCTCTTATGGAGGATCCTACAAGGATATGCAAGAGTCCTTCTCACAACTCACGTTGGCACTTCTTTTGGCCATCTTCCTTGTGTATGCTGTGATGGCTTCACAGTTTGAATCCCTGTGGGCTCCCTTTGTGATTCTTTTTACGGTACCGTTTGGATTTGTTGGTTCGCTTGTTTTGCTCTTCATCACCGGCCAAACCCTCAATACCATCTCCTTTTTAGGGTTTGTTATCCTTGTAGGTATTGTGGTCAACAATGGCATCATCCTCATTGACCACATGAATAACGACATGAAGGCAGGGAAAAAACCTGACGAAGCTGCAAGGGAAAGTGGTGTGCGTCGTATTCGCCCCATTATGATGACTACACTCACAACCATCCTAGGACTTATTCCTATGGCATTAGGCATTGGAGAAGGATCAGAGCTCTACGTGCCCCTGGCTCTCTCTATCCTCGGGGGACTCACCCTTTCTACCGTCATTACCCTTGTGGTTATTCCTACCCTGTATGCTGGACTCCGCCAGCGTATCCCTTTAAAAATCCACCAAGACTAACCAAAAAGCCCGCCGACAATCGGCGGGCTTTTTTTTATCGACCGTATATTTTTGTCAGATGAGCAAGCCTTTTAGCAATCCCTGGTTTGAGATCTGAGGGTTTCATTCTCCATTGCCAGTTCCCCGAAGCCACCCCCGGGAAATTCATGCGTGCTTCAGAGCCAAGACCAAGAATATCCTGCATAGGAGCAATAGCAATCCTCGCCACTGATGCCCAGGCAGCCTGAATGAAATCCCACCATACCTCTTTTCCATTACTCTTGAGATAATCAAGGGCATATTGCTGGTCAGAGGGCTTGGCCTTTTCAAACCATCCCCGACAGGTATCGTTATCGTGTGTCCCCGTATATATCACCGAATTTGGGATCATCTGATGGGGAAGGTGATCATTTTCCTCATTGGAATCAAAAGCAAATTGAAGCACTTTCATGCCAGGAAATTGAAAATGATCCCGAAGTTCCACCACATCAGGGGTGATCACTCCCAGGTCCTCAGCAATGATAGGAAGTTTTCCCAACGCCTTTTCTATAGCGGTAAAGAGTTGCATCCCCGGAGCCTTCTCCCACTGACCATTGATAGCCGTTTTTTCCCCATAGGGAATAGCCCAATACCCAGCAAACCCTCGGAAATGGTCAATACGAATGATGTCTACGAGTTCCATCATCGAGGCAATCCGATTGATCCACCATTGAAAACCTGTTTTTTCATGCTCAGGCCAGAAATACAGTGGATTTCCCCACAGTTGCCCTGTGGCACTGAAATAATCAGGCGGCACTCCTGCCACCTTGGTAGGTTTCAGTTCTGGATCAAAATAAAAAAGTTCAGGATGGGCCCATACATCAGCACTGTCCATAGCCACAAAAATAGGGATATCCCCTATAATTTGGATGCCATTTTTATTCGCGTATGCCCTCACGTCATGCCACTGATCAAAGAAAAGATACTGCCGAAATTTTTGGAAAGCAATGGTATCAGCGAGCTTCAAGGTATACGCCTTGAGGGTTTCCGGTTTACGGAAACGAATCTCCTTTTCCCATTCAAGCCACGATCTTCCGCCAAACTCTTCTTTCAAGGCCATGAAGAGGGCAAAATCATCCAACCAGCCTTTATGCTTCTCACAAAAACGCTCAAATTTTTCCCGAAGAAGAGGCTGTTTCTCAGCCTTCACCAAGAAGTTCTCATAGGCTTTCCGAAGAAGAGGAAATTTAAAGTGAATAACAGCTCCATAATCCACTTTATCCTCTGGAAACAAGGGAGCTCCCTCAAGATCCCTCTTGGAGAGGAGGCCTTGTTCTACAAGAAGCTCTACATCAATCAAGAGAGGATTCCCCGCAAAGGCAGAGAAACACTGATACGGAGAATCTCCAAACCCTGTTGGCCCCAAAGGAAAAACCTGCCATAGTTTCTGCCTTGCACTCACAAGAAAATCCACAAACCGATACGCTTCCTTTCCCATACTGCCTATACCGTAGCGATTGGGCAATGATGTGATATGGAGAAGCACACCGCTACTTCTTGGAAACTGCATAGAATGTATCCTCCTCTACATACGAAACTTTTCAGAGAGTATGCTTTTTCCCCAACAAAAGATTCTCCCTCGCGTACGCTTCCCCCTCTTGCTTTTTTCTTGGGAGAAACTTTCTGTCAACGTTTCACGGTGGGTTTCCGTCTCTTGCTCGGAGATACAGCCCCCTGAGGTTTCATCTGAATCACTATCTGACCATCCTGAAGATCCAAAACAACCTCAAGAGGAACAGTCCCACGAACATGAGACTGTTGTCGAAGCAATTCTTCAGCAAGGGGTTCTTCGATGAGATTAGAGATAGCCCGTGCAAGGGATCGTGCCCCATACCGTGGATCATAGCCCGTTTTGACCACAAAGTCAATCACCGAAGGCCTCACAGAAAGGGTAATAGTATTGAGAAGAAGTTCTTGCTGAAGTTGGCGCAAAAATTTCTGAGCAATGAGAGTCAAAACCTTTTCCTCCAATGGTTGGAAAACCACAATATCATCAATACGATTGAGAAACTCTGGCTTAAAGAAATGCTTGATCTCTCCCATCACCTTGTCCCGAAGGGATTGTTGACGGCTTTTTTCGCTCCCAAACCCAAGCATCTCCTGGTTAGTGTAAAAATGGGTCCCAAGGTTAGAGGTAATGATGATCACCGTGTTTTTGAAACTCACCGTATGGCCAAGACTATCCGTGATATGCCCCTCGTCCAAAATCTGAAGAAGCACATTGTAGACATCCGAATGGGCTTTTTCAATTTCATCAAAGAGAACAATAGCATATGGTTTACGCCTCACTTGCTCCGTGAGGGTACCCCCCTGCTCATATCCTACATATCCTGGGGGAGCCCCCAACATTCGAGAGACATTGAACTTCTCACTGTATTCGCTCATATCTATACGAATCAGTTCATTCTCAGATCCAAAGAGAAATTCTGCCAGTGCTTTGGCAAGAGCTGTCTTTCCTACCCCTGTAGGACCCAAGAAAAGAAAACTCCCAATAGGTCTCTGGGGATTCCGAATACCGGCAATATTCTTCTTGATGGTCTTGGAGATACGTTCAATAGCCTCATCTTGTCCCATGATGACTTCTTTGAGGGTATGTTCCATCGTGAGAAAGCGTCCCCTATCCCGCTCTCCATCCAGACGATGGATAGGAATGTTAGCAATGGAAGAGACAATATGCTCTATCTCTTTTTGATCAATCAGAACAGTTCGGCTTGTCTGATGAGAGAGCCATTCAAATTTTTTACGATCGTACTCAGTCTTAAGTTTCTGAAGGCTATCTCGAATAGCCGCAGCTTCTTCATAGACCTGCTTACGAACCAAGTGCTGCTTCTTTTGCTCAAGATCAGCAATCTGCTTCTCTAGTCGAGAAAGCTCCTCTGGTTTTTCCGTAAGGTTACTCCCCCAGTATGCCCCTGCTTCATCCAAAAGATCTATGGCCTTGTCAGGGAGATGTCGCTCTGTAATGTAGCGATTGGCAAGATACGCTGCCATTTCAATGGCTCTATCTGTATACCTCACTCCATGAAAGGCTTCATACCGTGGTTTAAGGTGTTGCAAAATCTCTATGGTCTCTTCAACACTCGGTTCTCTCACTACCAACGTCTGAAAACGACGAGCAAAAGCCTTGTCTTTCTCGATATACTTCCGATACTCGTCAAACGTCGTTGCCCCAATACAGCGTAGGGTTCCCCGTGCCAGGGCTGGTTTCAGCATATTCGAGGCATCCAAAGCCCCTTCTGCATTTCCTGCTCCCAGGATCGTATGGATCTCATCAATAAAAAGAATAACATTTTCCGACTCTTCTACTTCTTTGACAATATTTTTCATTCGCTCTTCAAACTCACCACGGTACTTTGTCCCTGCCACCACAAGACCAAGATCCAGAAGAAGGATACGCTTTCCAAGAAGACGCTGAGGAACCTCTCGTCGGACAATAAGTTGGGCCACCCTCTCCACAATGGCTGTTTTTCCTACACCAGGCTCTCCTAAGAGAAGAGGGTTGTTTTTCTGCCGACGATTGAGCACTTGAATGAGCCTCTCTATCTCCTTCTCACGACCTATCACCGGATCAAGCTGCCCCTGTTCCGCCAGACTATTGAGATTCCTCGTAAACTTATCAAGAAAAGGGGTTTTGCTCCGCTTTTTTCCCCCAGGCACAACCTCACCATACCCAACTACCCGAACCACAGCCTGACGAACACTATCAATATCAATCCCTCTATTTGCGAAGATGATAGGGACAATAGCCTCGGGATTATCACTCTCATAAAAAAGCGCAAGAAGCAAATGTTCTGTACCTACCGTTTGGTGCCCAAGAATCCTTGCCTCTTCTTTGCTCCATGCAAGGACATTGCGCAGTCTTTGAGAAAAATGAAGCCCCCCCAATGTGAGAACGTTGGTACTTTTACTCTTGAGGATGGTAGAAATCTCTCGCACCAAGTCCTCTCTATCCAACCCCAGCTCCTCAATCGTCTTGACAGACTCTGCCTCGTTATCTCGCATGAGAGCCAAGAAGAGATGTTCTGGCAACAATTGATCACTAAAAAAACGCCTTGCTTCCTGTTGGGTGTACATGGAGATAACACGCTGGGCCCGCGGAGAAAATTCTGAAAAATCATTCATACCAAAGCTCCTGAGCTTCTTTTTGACCTCAGTTTCAGGTGAATCCGCCGTAGCCAAGTGTTCACCTCACGCCACCTCAAATGGTTTCCCTCTTGTTGATCAAGCTGATACTCATACGCAATAGCCTCGTCCGAATAGGCAAAAATAAGTTTTCGTATCTCCTCTTGCTGAGGAAGATCAAGAATATTCTGCTGGGCAAGCACATCCACAAGAGCAAGGTAATACACCATATCCTCATACGAAAGAGCATCAAACTCTCTCACCTCACTGAGTTCCATATAGCACAAACGGCTCTCTTCCTCATCCGAGAAGATCCTCTGACGCACTGCCAATTCCATCGTTACGACCTGTTGGACAAAACGCTGAAACTCATCAACCATCTCCTGTTCAGAAAGCCCAAGAGAATAATAGTTAAAAAGATAAAACAGAGGAGAAGCTGACTCCTCGTGAACAAAATTGACCACCATATAACTCATTTGATTGGCATATTCAATCAATGATTGGATCTTTTTCTGGCTGACAAGCCCCCAAAGATTAAGGATAGCAGAAAGCCTCAACCCTGTCCCGACGTTCAAAAGAGAAGCTGTGAGATATCCCTTTTCTTCATCAAAAGCAAAATCTATATGTTTCTCCATGGTACGCAACAAAGGAACAAGTCTCTCCATCATCTGAGGAACTCGATACCCCATCTCACAAGACTGTAAACGGATATGATCATCCTCAAGAAGCATCACTGTCCAAGAACCATCCGGTGAAAACCCAAACGTTCTCCCCTGTTTGACAAAATTCTGAGAGATAACCCTCCGGGCATACCATCGAAGAAGCTCCTCAGAATCAAGCCCCTCCGTATGAAGAAAAACCACATCAGGAAAAAGTTTTTGCAAAAGATCAGTAAGCGCTTCATCTAACTCAAATGCCTCACGCTCTGACATTCTCCAGGGAAACGTTCTCCCCTCTATGTTTCTTGCAAACCTCACCCGTGAACTCCACACCACCTGGTCAAGCGCATGTTTTTTCTCTGAAGAGCTGTGAGGAAGAGTAATATACCTCATATCCTATCCCAACTCGTGTTTGCCGAGGATGCGTTTGAGTTTTTTGTGAACCTTGGCTGCCTCTTCATAGGCCTCCTTGGCCAGCAAGTGCCGCAATCTTCGTTTGAGATACTCAATCTCTTTCTGGACCACCAAAAAGTACGTATACCTCGGAGGAATCATGCCTCGATGCACTGAACCTCGCTCTATATCCAGAATCATCTCTTTCACCGTCTCACGAAAAGTCTCATAACACCATGGACACCCAAGATACCCGTTTTCTTTAAACTCCTCATAGGTGAGCCCACATCGACAATGAACCTCACTACTCTGCGCACGCTGCGTCTCAATCGTATGAATCTGAGAGGCAATCTCTCCCAACAGAGAACGCACCTCGCTGATCATCTGGAAGATCTCCTGTCCCCCTCTCTCCAGGAGCATCGACATCTCCTTGCCTACTTTTGGATTATTCTCCAAAAGTTTCATGGCACACCGGGTACACAGAGACATCTTTTGAGGTTTGTTTTCTCTGTACACATGAACCTCAAAAACCCCGTCCTGTCTCCCACAGAGATCACATTGTTTCTTCTGCATAGCCACCTCTCCTCCCTATTTATCGTAAGGGAGGCCCGCAAATCTAAAACGCTTACGCTATAATTTTAGCATATTTCTGGCTTATCGTCAAATCCTTGTTGATTTCACATGAATATTCCAAACACATCCCGTGATTTCCCTTGCCAGAGGAGGATTCTCCGTCTCTTGTTCACTTCTGGTCCCTTTCCCCAAACCTCGACGAAATCGTCACGTCCTCGCAATGGTGCGCTCTTTATACCCGTTAGGAGGCTGTGGGTTCTTTTTTTGTAGATTTTTCTTCGTAGAAGAGGGCGATAATATCCTCAATCTCCCGACGAACTTTCTTGCGTGTTTTCATCATTTTCTCTATCTTGTCCGCCGAACGCATTACCGTCGTGTGTGCCTTGCCGCCAAAAAGACTCCCAATTTCCGTGAGAGAAAGATTGGTGTGCTCTTTGGCTAAATACATCGCAATATGACGTGCATACGTAATATTCTCAAGGCGTCTCTCCGATTTCAGATCGTTAATGTTGATATTAAAATACTTGGCCACAGCCCTCTGAATATCCGTTACCGTAAGATTACGTGGTACCTCCATCTGGATCTTGTCACGCAACACCTCTTTTGCCAGATCAAGCGAAATCTCCTTTTTTCGAAGATGAGAATACGCTACCACCTTGGTCAGAGCCCCTTCGAGATTTCGGATATCGGTATCAATATGCTCTGCAATATAGCGAATCACCTCGGCAGAGATGTCAAGGTTCTCTTCTTCAACGCGACTCCTGAGAATAGCCATACGCGTTTCCATATCAGGAATCTCGATCTTGATGGTGAGACCAGAATTAAAACGGGTGATCAGACGATCACTAATATTCTTAAGATGCTGTGGGGGCCTATCACAGGCAAACACCACTTGCTTTTTTTCATGGAGAAGGGTATTGAAGGTGTGAAAAAATTCCTCAAGGGTACTCTCCTTGCCTTGAAAAAACTGGATATCATCAATAATCAGTACATCCAGATTGCGATACCGAGAACGAAAATGTTCCGTGTTTTTCTTGGCAATAGACTCGATAAACTCGTTGGCAAACACCTCACTCGTCACATATCGTACCTTCCTCTCAGGAGAATGCGCAAGAATATAATGGGCAATGGCCTGAATAAGATGGGTTTTCCCAAGGGCAACACTCCCGTAGATAAAGAGGGGATTGTAATTCGTCCCAGGATGCTGAGCCACCTGAAGCGCAGCAGCATGGGCAAAATCATTATTGGGACCTACCACGAAACGCTCAAAGGTATACTTTGGGTTGAGATTGTGAACCACTGGCGCAGAATTCATGGCAAGCCGTTCCGTTGTTTTTTTATAGACTGCCTGATGGGGGGCTATTTCCACTACAAACCTGTATGACTTGCCAGTGAGACGCAAAGCAATTGCCTCCGCCTCCTGTCGATAATTAGCCTCAAACCATCCAGAGGTAAGCGGATCTGGGGCTATCAGAACAAGCGTCTTTTCATTCTGAATCTCCTTGAAACGGATTTTTTCAAGGATAGCTCGGTTAAGATCGCTATCAAAAGAACGGGAAAGCTCCTTGGCAATCTCATCCCAGATCTGCATAGGCTGCCTCCTTCTTATTTGCCCTCATTATGAGTTACCCTTTCTCTCTTCTTCATGGCCTTTTGCAATCTTCTCTGGTCTGTCACTGAAAAAAGACAAAAAACCAGAGAAAAAAGGGAATTTTCCCCTCACAACGCATCTCTTTTCCCTTCTCCAACAAAAGGGAAATCTTCTTTTTCATCGCAGAGGTTAGAAGGGGAGTCATACACCACCCTCTGAGGTGTCCATAGAGTGTTTCACAACGCCGTAGACAAGCTTCCTCTGCTCTATGACGCCCATATTATAGCCAGTCTTTTTGGCAATTTCAAGTCCCTCCAAAGTGTTTTTCCTACCGAGAGATAGATTTCTCATATTCGTGCACATGTGATTTCTTTCCTCTCCTTGTTTAACTCTTTCTTTTTCAAGAGGTTACAAAAATTGTATATCTCTTTGTTGATCCAAGGCTTACAACACACCCTCTTTCTCCTTTGGTTTGCAAGATTTCCCCTAATCTCTTATAATAAAAACAGGTAGCCCTATTCCACACAAAAAGGAGGAGTTTTGCACATCAACGCACAACATGTGCATTGAAATCATCGGCAAAACGCAGGAAATTTTTATGCAAGACAAAAACTTTTTTTCCCTTGCCCTCTCCCTTGCCCAGGGTGCGAAGGGGTACACCTCCCCAAACCCTGCCGTAGGGTGCGTTATTGTAAAGAACAATCATATCATCGGTCAAGGAGCCACCCAACCTTGGGGAAAGTCTCATGCAGAAATCGTTGCCCTCCAACAAGCTGGGAAAAAAGCCAGAGGGGCAACAGTATACGTGACACTTGAACCGTGCGTGTGGTATGCCGGCAAACGCACTCCATCCTGTACCGATGCCCTGATTGCTGCGGGGGTCACAAAAGTGTATATTGGTTCCCTTGATCCTAACCCCGCCGTAAAGGGAAAAGGGATTGAGAAACTCCGCCAAGCAGGCATAGAAGTCGTGATGGCAAACGATTTTCACAGAGAAATCTTAGATCTCAATCAGGATTTTTCCAAATACATTCAAACAGGTCTTCCCTACGTGATTGGAAAGTATGCCATGACCCTTGACGGACAGATTGCCACCCATCAGGGAGATTCTCATTGGATAACCTCAGAAGAAGCCAGAACAAGGGTTCATATCCTCCGCTCTCAAGTTGATGCGATCATGGTTGGGATTGGGACAATCCTTGCGGATAACCCCCGCCTGACGGCAAGACTCCCCTCTCCTTGCCACCAACCCCTTCGGATTGTTCTCGATCCCTATGCCAAAACGCCCCCCGAGGCCCATGTACGAAGCGATGGACATCCTTCCCTTTTCATCACCCTTCCAGGCTTTGGCAAAAACTTTGCAGAAGAAAACGTGAGCGTGTGGGAGATGGGAAAAGAACCCTCTATCCCCATGCGAGAGGTGTTTGCCAGACTCGGACAAGAAAAACACATCACCTCTATCCTTGTGGAGGGCGGAGGAAGGGTTTTGTATCGGTGTCTCAAAGAAGATACCATCGACAAACTTCTTGTCTTCATTGGAGGAAAGATTATCGGGGGAAGGGGGATTCCCCCCTTCAATGGAAAAGGAGCAGCCAAGTTGGCTGATACCCCTGTGGTCCAACGCTTCTATGCCGAAAACCTCGGAAGGGATGTCATGATTCAGGCATATCTCAAGATGTGGGATGTGTAAGTATGCCTTATTTCTCCTTTTTTCACCGAGCTCTCAAAGAGATGAACCTCTCCCACTGGGAAAAAGCCGAACACTCCCTTTTGCTTGCCAAAAGAAAAGAGAAACATCCTCTTGCTTCTGAGTACCTCCTCTTTGTCTGGCTCTGTCAAGGCAAATGGAAGATCCTCGACAAAACCCTCCATGAATCCCACCCCCAAGGAGAGACCATTGGTCTCTATGTCTGGTATTGGTACCTCTGGTACAAAGAACGATGGCTCGAGCTTGAACCTTGTCTCTACCGTATGATAGCCTCTGAAAATCTCTTTGTACGGCTCTTTGCCCTTTTCCGTCTCTCTGTCTATCATCATAAACCCATTGAAGAGTTTCTTTCAAGAAAAGGTATCTTTGATGGCCTATGTACCTACGAACAAGAAGAAAAACGCGCCAATCTCTACCGCAACGCCCTCACCACCTATCCCCTTTCCCTTTCTCTTCCCATGAAAGGAAAAGAATACGAAACCATTCTTGATGTCGTTCTCCTCGGAGAAAAAACACGTGTATGGCAAACCTTTTTGTCGTTTCCTCTGCATATACGCCACCACCTTGAAAAAGACCCCCGACTTTTGTGGGAATTCTCATTTGTGGCCTTCGAACATCAAGCCTATTCTCTTGCCGAACGATACCTCAAAAAACTTGAGGCTATAGGAGTTGCCAAAAACGTCGTATGGTACCTCCTAGGGCATGTGTACGCCTCTCAAAAAAAATGGGACAAGGCTGGTCTCTGGTACGAAAAAGCCATAGGGGGAGGACTCGATACCCCCACCGTATGGAAAAATCTGGCCATTCTCACTCTTGAAAAGGGCTACCTCAAAGAGGCAAGTGAATATCTCAAACAAAGCCTCAGGCTCAAACGGGATCCCGAGGTTATTTATACCCTTGCCCTCGTGTATCTCAGACGAAGAAAATACCCACAGGCCTATGAACTCCTCCGTCGTTGTCTCGCCTACGACGACGTAAGAGAACTCGCTACTACACAGATTCAGGCCTTGAAACGCTTTCTCAGAGAAAAAAGTGCCTAAACACCCTCTCTTTCTCATGAGAAAAGCCTGACACATACAAAGCCATCTTTTTCTTCTGAGCAGGGTTTTTTCCGAGGAAAAAGACTCATCCCTTGTTGGGATCAGAAAATCCCCCCTGAATGGATACCCCTCCCCTATTCCTCTCGGTTTTTGTAGAGAGACAAACCATCAAACGCCTGGCCTGTTCCCCGGAAAAATTTCACATACAGCTCATAGTACTCGAGACGAAGAGCCTGAATCCCTACCACAAACCCCTCAAAACCGATAATAAAAAGATTGCCCACAAGAAGCACCAACCACTTCAAAAAAGGCTGAGAGATCATATTATCTACCAGAAATACCACCCCCATCAATGCCGTATGGTTCAGGGCAAAAGCCCCAATACGCATAAAAGAGATCGTATTACTGAGAAAGGTTATAGCTGTCTCAAAAAGATCAAAAAACCCCATAGCAGGATTGGGAAAACTTTTCCCATGGTGAAACAAAAGATACGCCAAAGGCCTCTCCAGAAAAATAAGTCCAAGCCCCACTCCTACCATAACAAAAACATACCACGGCACCGCATATCCCAAAAAGCCCATCACTATCGCCCCCAAGACCCCCCAATAGAACATCATCCCCGCCACCCCATACGAAGAAAAGAGCATCTTGGCAAAATCCTTTTCCAGAAAACTGTTCACCACATTCAAAATCATCGCCACAGAAATCAAAATCACCCCCAAACCAATAGCCACCAAGAGAATTCTCGAGACATTCTCCCGAGGAGAGAACCACAAGGCCTGAATAATATCATGCCTCCCAAAAAACTCTCCATACACAAATCCAAAAAGAGCTGAAGAAACCCCTACCCACATGATAATCTGCATAAGACTTCGAAGCTTACGAAACACCTTGAGAAAACTCCCTACAAAACCCATCAGAAAAAGCACCACCCCCTGCCCCACATCCCCAAACATAGCCCCATACATCAATACGTAAGTAAATGCTGAAAAAAGCGTTGGATCAATCTCCCTATAGTGAGGCATCCCATACGTTCTCACAAGCGTTTCGAAAGGCTTCAATATTCCTGGATGATCAAAAAGAGTGGGAGGCTCAAGCCCTTCTTCAGCCCATGCCCTCGAAGCATCCTTAGCTTCAATAGTACACCGTCGAGAGGTTATTTTTTCCAGATGGAAACGAACCCTCATCTCATCTTTCGCGGGGATCCATCCAGCAAAGAGACTCACTGTTTGTGAAGACACCATCTGGTCCCTGATATCTACAAGACGCTTCCTATACTCAAGCACCTCCCGAAAGGCTAACAGATCAGGAAGAAAGATATTCTCCATCTTGGTTTTTTGTCTGTCGAGCCATTCCTCCTCATCATAGGTAGCATTTAAATCAAAAGAATACTGGAGAAGCCTTTGACGGGGATTATCTGCTGCCTCGAGGGGAAGTCCATACTCTTTATAAAACACAGCCTTCAACACCTTTTCCACACTCTCTTTATGTTTTGCCTCACAGAAGAAGAACACGACCACATCCTCACCAATCTTATCCACATATCGAATCTCCACAGGAAGCTGTGACATAGCCTGAACAAAACCCGTATATTGGGCTTGAGCAATAGCCCCAAATCCTACATAAAAAAGTGCAGTATTTTTCAACTTCTGCCAAGGAATATCCAACGAAGCAAAGAACTGCAACCTTCTCACCCGAATCTCAATATCCACCTTCCGTCTTTGAATCTCTGCCATCTCTTCAAGAATCTTCTGATAACGTTTTTCAATCTCGGTGAGTTTAGTCTCAATCTCTCCAATCCCCATATGCCAATCGGGCTTCACTTCAATATGGGGAGGCACAACCCCACCACACATACGCATGATGAGATCATCATTTCTCCGTATCAAGGCTGTCACATGTTGGGTCAATTCTATATTTTTTTCATGACGCAAATGATACTCTTTCGCTTTTTGATCATCTATCATGATAGGTTCAAAACACCCATACTGAGCAAGCCAGTCCAGAACCCGCTCAACATCCTCCTTGCGAACCAGCACATCAATCTTTTTGAGTCTTTCAGAAAACAGCATGAGAACCTCCCTCCACCATAAGCCCCGATACCTTCTCCCAGGGAAGTTTATACCGTTTGGCTTCCAGGGCTATTTGCCAGTTCTGAATCATGGTTTCCTGAATCACAAGAAACGCCCCCAAAAAACGAGCAGAACCACTTTTTCTTGCCTCACGCCACAACAAAGAAACCACCCTCTCTGGCAAAAGACGAGCCAAGGTTTGCAAATCGTTCACCTCCTCTACCCGAAGATAATGAGGAAGAAGCCTCACAAACTCAGAGAGACTCGTCGTATTGAGAAGTCTTCGCCAATACGTCCGTTTTTCAAAAACAGGGGGAAAATACGCCAACACCTCTTCTGCCGTTCGATGATACCCAAATTTCATTCGTGCCACAAAAAGGACTCTCTCCATCTCAAGACCAAAGAGAAGGGTATCCCGCCAGGCAACCCATTCCCCACTCTGACGGATAACCATTACCAGTTCCTCAAGAAAAAGCTCATACAGACGTACCTCAAAACCAAAACTCTCCCCTGTCTTTTCCAGTTCAGGGAAAGCATCCTGAGCCAATCGATAATACGGTGTATGGAGCAAAAATGATTGGAGTTCCTTGAGATCCTTAATCTCATTGATAAAAGGGGGTTGGACCCTATACCCCTGGCCAAGTTCATAGAGCATCGTTACAGGCCGATGATACACCAAAGAGAGCACAAGATTGACAAGATTCTTGATCTCATACCGTCGAAGATACACCTGAAGCACTCGTTGGGTTTTTTTCGACTCATACCGCATCAAACTTCGGATAAGTCTTATCTTCTCCTGATGGATCGCCTTTTCCACATCAAGAATGGTCTCATGAGTTATCCTTCCACCCTTGGGGAGTTCAAAGGACTGCAAAAACTCTTCAAATGAGAAACCCCATTTTGCTTCAAGAGATGTTTTGCCCTCAAAAAAAGACAACCACCGCAAGATTTTCGGATAAGTGGCCCCATGATAAGCCACGTCTATTCCTCCCAAAGCCGTTTTTCTATCTCTTTTCGCAAAGCCTCACGAAGAGACGCAAGCTTTTTCTGATACATTTCCACCTCTTTTTCAACGCTTTGTTGTTGTTTCTTGGTATAAGCCTCTATAATTTGGCGAAGGTTTTCTCTGTCTGCCTTTTTTCTTTCTTCCCATGCCTTGCGATAGAGATCCTCCATCTCCTGAGCCTCTTTCTTTGCCTTGGTAATAAGCTCCTCTGCCTGATGCCGAACATCTTCTATATCTTGTTGGTACTTTTGCTCAAGCTCTAAAATTTTCTCAATGGCTTCCTTCATGGTTTACTCCTACCACAAAAACATGATGAGAGGTCTCAAGTAAAATCTGCCGTGAAAGGGGATCAAAAATGTCCCGAAACATGGCCCCACATCCCCTCCGTACTATCCCAACAATCTTATCCTCACACTTGTCCTCATGTACATACCGGAGAAAATCATGCAAAGGATCCCCCTCTACAATTACAGAATAAAACGCCACCCCTTGCTCTTCACAGAGCCGCTGCAGCTTCGCAAAACGTTTCTCTCCCTCCTTCACCAGACCTTCAGAGAAATGGGCAACCTCCTCACTGACAAAAATCCTGTAGCGTTCAAGCTTGAGAAGCGACTCCTTATCTACAACAAAAACGCCTACTATCTCCATTCCCATCTCTCGGGCAAACAACACAAAAATAGGAAGACCATGATACAACCGACTTTCTGTCTGATTCATCGAAATATAGAGACGTTTCATGGCCCACCCCCATGAGATTTTTTGACCTTTTTCATCTGAAAGAGGGTCTCTCTGTCTCGTTCCTCAAGAGTATCAGCAATAAACTTGACGATTTCCTTGAATTCAGGGATAAAAATATTGTCTAGGGCATTGACTTTTCGCTGGGTTCGACGAATCTCACTCGCAAGCCTCCAAACAGCCGATTCAAGCTGAGCCACCTCCAGCAAAAGCGAAAACAAATCCCGAAATTGATGATACAGATCATCATAAAAAACATTTGTCGAAAGAAAGTTCTTTACCGCCACATGATCCGTGAGCAAGGGCTTCAAAGAAGGAAGCACCACCCCCATCAGGGTTCTCTCTGTCATTTCCACACTGGAAAGGGGATGAGAAATATCCACACACGTCATCTCAGCCACACTCTCCTCCCCTGACAAGGTTTTCAAAAGCAAAAATTCTTGATAAAAATTTCCCCACACCTCCTCCAGACGATGACGTTTCTCTTTGTACGTCTGAAGAATGGAGAGAAGCTGCATCACCAGAACCTCTCGTTTCTCCTCAAGAAGGGCCCGTCCCTCCTGAGAGAACGCGAGCTGTTCTTTATACTCAAACAGGGCCGTTTTGGTAGGGGCTACATCATACCGCACCTACCCCCTCCTTTTCCTTTATTTCCTGGATATTCTCAGGAGATGGTTGGTAATAGGTCTGAATCTCCTCAGGTTTCATACTCGTAAGCTCCGAACGTGGAAGAAGAGAAAGTATCTCCCACGCAAGAGAAAGACTCTGTTCCATACTTCTCTCCTCAAAAAACCCTTGACCAATAAAACGTCGTTCGAAAACCTCTCCAAAACGAAGATAGGCCTTGTCCACAGGAGAGAGCTCATCCTCTCCAACAATAAAAGCAATTGATCGAACCTCCTTCACCCTCGCATAACTTGCATAAAGTTGCATAAAAAGATGGGGGTGATCGGCTCGAGTATACCCTTCCCCAATACTATCCTTCATCAGACGAGAAAGGGATGGCAAAATATCAATAGGAGGATAGATACCCTTGGCAAAAAGTTCACGACTAAGAACAATCTGACCCTCAGTAATATAACCTGTCAGGTCTGGCACAGGATGGGTAATATCGTCATTGGGCATAGTCAGAAGCGGCACCTGAGTGATTGATCCTGGTCTGCCTTTCACCCGTCCTGCCCTCTCATACAAGGTAGCAAGGTCACTATACATATAACCAGGAAAACCCTTTCTCGCGGGAACCTCTCCTCTGGCATTCGCAATCTCTCGGAGGGCTTCACAATAGTTTGTCATATCTGTCATCACTACAAGTACATGCTTCCCTTTTTCATAGGCTAAATATTCTGCCACAGTCAGGGCAACACGAGGGGTAATGATCCGCTCAATAGGGGGATCACTGGCAAGATTCAAAAAAAGGATAACATTGGCCTTGGCTCCCGATTCCTCAAAACGCTTGATGAAAAACGAGGCATCATCATACTTAATCCCCATCGCTGCAAAAACAACCACAAAATTCCCACTCTCCTCTCCTGGGAGCTTTGCCTGAGCAGCAATCTGCGCTGCGAGGAGATTATGAGGAAGCCCAGCCGCTGAAAAAATTGGGAGCTTTTGCCCACGAATAAGGGTATTCATCAGATCAATAGCTGAAATCCCTGTCTGGATATATTCCCTGGGATATGCTCGCACCACAGGGTTGAGCGGTTCCCCATTCACATTTTTTGTCATCTCAGGAAGAACATCCCCCATCCCATCGATGGGCTTTCCTACCCCATTAAACACACGACCAAGCATAGATTCTGAGAGAGGAATCTCCAATGGCCTGCCTACAAAACGGACTTTGGTTCCATGAGGATCAATCCCCGTACTTCCCTCAAACACCTGTACTAAAATCGCCTCATGGGAAACCTCAAGGACCTTTCCATGACGAAGGCTCCCATCCTGGGTTTTTATTTCAACAAGTTCATCATACCCTACCCCAGGCACACCACGAACTACCATGAGAGGACCATTGATCTCTTGAACTCCCAGATATTCCCTTCTCGCTTCCTTCATACGTGGCCCCTCTAGCGATATTCGGTTTCTATCTCAGCGAACTCTTGTTCCATAGCCTGTCGCAAACGATCAAGACCAGACAAATCTTCATTAGGAACGGTAAGTTTTGCCCGCATAATATCACTAAAACTCTGCATCTCCCGAATCTTAAAAAGTGGCACTCCTAACCGCACCAACTCCTCAGCCTTGCGCTTAAAATCAAGAATAAGTCGAAGAAGCGCAATCTGTTTCTCTGGTGTGGAATAGGTATCCACAGGATCATAGGCAGATTGTTGGAGAAACCCTACCTTAATAAGACGAGCAATATCAAGATACAACCGTTCGGTATCCGGCAAAGCATCCGGACCAATAAGTTTCACAATCTTCTGGAGTTTGTCCTCTTTCTGAAGGATGCCATACGCCTCGAGTCGTATTGTGCGATATTCTGGGTCTACATGATTGACCCACCATTCCTCACATTCCTCCGCATACTCACTATAGCTTCGCATCCAATTAATAGAGGGATAATGCCGACTTGAAGCCAGCGTTTTGTCCAACTCCCAGAAACAACGAACAAAACGCTTGGTATTCTGAGTTACCGGTTCCGAGAAATCCCCTCCCGGAGGAGAAACAGCTCCAATAGCGCTGAGAGAAGCCTCTTTTCCACAGAGGACAACAAAATTCCCAGCCCGTTCATAAAAAGCCGCCAATTTCGAACCAAGATAGGCAGGAAAACCCTCCTCAGCGGGCATCTCCTCAAGCCTCCCAGAGAGTTCTCGAAGGGCTTCAGCCCATCGAGAAGAAGAATCGGCCATCAGGGCAACGTCGTATCCCATATCACGATAGTACTCTGCTAAGGTAATCCCCGTATAAATAGAGGCCTCACGAGCCGTCACAGGCATATTCGAGGTATTGGCTATCAGAATGGTTCGTTCCATCAAAGGCCGATTGGTTTTTGGATCTATCAATGTGGGGAAATCCTCCAATACCTCCGTAATCTCGTTACCACGCTCTCCACACCCAATATACACAATAATATCCGCATCAGCCCACTTGGCGAGCTGATGTTGGGTGATCGTCTTCCCTGTTCCAAATCCACCAGGAATAGCCGCTGTCCCTCCTTTTGAAAGAGGAAAAAACATATCGACAATCCGTTGCCCTGTCAGAAGGGGTTCTTTTGTATCCAAACGCCTCTTCACCGGTCTGGGAACCTTCACGGGCCAACGGTGAGCAAGAAAAAGTTTCTCCTCTCCCCCCTGAGAAAGCCTCACTTCTGCTATAGGATCTTCAACAGTATAGTTGCCTGGTTCAGCTATCCATACAATCTCACCTTCTATGCGAGGGGGTACCAATACCCAATGCTCTACCAACGGAGTTTCTGGAACATGCCCCAGGATCATCCCTCCACAAACCCTTTCTCCTACCTTCAGCTTGGGGATAAACTCCCATTTCTTTGTCCTCGAAAGGGCAGGCACATTGATACCCCGTCCAATATAAATCCCCGCCAGTTTAGCTATCTCTTCCAAAGGTCGTTGGATACCATCAAAAACATTACCAATGATTCCCGGACCCAATTCTACAGACAGGGGAAGACCAGAATGCCAAACCCCATCTCCAGGCTTGATGCCAGAAGTATCCTCGTACACCTGGACTACCGCTTCCTCACCCTTTATATGGAGTACCTCACCAATCAACCGAAGATCGGAAACATACACTACTTCCATCATCTGGATGCCTGTTTCCAGATGTACAGAAACTAGTGGCCCATTGACCCGTGTTACCTTTCCGCAATAGGCATGTTCCATATTTTCCTCTTCTATTTTCCTGGACGGATAATTCCAAGTGGTGTCTGTTCGCGAGATTGTCCCAACGGATTGTCCCGCAAAATAGTATAGAAAAGTCTTTTGTCAAGACGTGTATCTGACACCCCAAGAATCCTCCCCCCCAGATCGTTAAGATCCACAATCAAGACAGGAACACCTATCTGTTTGCTCACCTCTTGGGCTACCTTATTCGGTTTATCCGGACCAAGCACCACGTATTCATTATAAGGGGGAAGGGTGTTTGGTGTAGGACCATCAATCGATGATGCCTTGTACCCAGCAATACGATAAAAATCTCCTCGACGCCCCAAGGGTTTTGTGATGGCCGCCACCGCTGCGGCCAAAAGAATTCTCCATACCCCACACTCCCGAAGTGCCATCTCCATTGTCTCTGGAATACCAAGTCCTATTCCATGCTTGGTTTTCGTAACAAAACGAGAGAGAAAGATCGCCAATTTACGTGGACGAATCTCCTTCACAGGAAAAGCCCTTCGCTGACTCACTGCGACAACCTTTTCTGTGATAAACAAGACATCCCCTGGTTGAAGAAGCGGCCCCGCATAGGTTTTCACTACCTCAAGAAGATTCTCACCTGGCATCACAACATGGGTCTTGATAGGAATACGTTCATAGCTTTTCTCCCCCACGGTAACACGAAGCACCTTGCCAGGGTTTGCCTGATTGCTTTCAACCATGATTCTCTCCCTCTATGTGTTTATATATCCATTGAATCATCTCAGGTCTCATCATCTCCCGAATCTGCTCAAAGGAATAGTCCACTTCTTCTTCTCCATAACGACATATTACACCCCCAGAAAAACGACGAGAAAAACTCCCATTCAGACGAAGAGAGGTCTCTTCTTGCAGTGCCTCTAAAAGAGAACTATCCTTCTCAGAAAGAAAAACCCCCAGTTCTTTGGTTTGCCAGATACGGGCTGCTTTTCGAACACATAGCCCAAGAAAGGCAAGGTATGCCTCCTTTTTTTCTCGAAGAGCGGCAAAAACCTCATCCATTGTCGTCTCAAAAAGCCTCAAACACTCCTCGTAGAGATGCTTCTTTTTCTGCTGCTCCATTATAATATCTATATGAAGGTGCTCATTCTTTGTTTCTCGTTGGATTTTCTCAGTCCAAAGGAGTTCCTCTTTTTTCTTCCATTCTTCAAGAGAGGCTTTCTTCTGCGCAAGAATTTGCCCTGCCTCATACTCAGCCTGGGAAAGAAGATGATTCTTTGTTGCCTCAAAGGATTCTTTGATGGAAAAAAGCATCTCCTCCAAAGCCATCTTTCCCCCTAAATTTTCACACCCAAGCTCGTACGGATATACTCAGAAAGATTGGCCACCATTTCTCCTAATTCTCCCTCCAGAGGATTGGGAAGAGACAAAACAAGAGGGGGGTGTTTGGAAAGTTTTCTCGCCAAAACCTCCTCCTCCAAGGCTTTTTCCACCCACAGAGGAATGAGAATCAAGGCAACGCCCTCTTGTTTGAGGACAGTTTTCCATGCTACAAGAGCCTCTTCCGGAGAGGATACTTCCCACCCTCGAAGCCCCCCCAAGGCTAACGCCTGAACAAACTCACGATGTCCAAGGGTTACTACTTCTCCTGTCATACAAAAACCTACAACTTTTGCAAGATAAAAAGTGCCACCACTAATCCATAAATAGCAATACCCTCTGCCAAACCAACAAAAATCAATATGTTTCCAAAGAGCTTAGGATTCTCCGAAAGAGCTCCCATCCCAGCCGAGGCTGCCATCCCCACTGCAATCCCTCCCCCAAGGGCGCCCACTGCCACAGCAATGGCTGCCGCTAGAAGCCCCATCCCATACCCAGGGGTAGTTTTCTCTACAGCAACAAGGTGGCTATCTTGAGTAGGTGAATGCTCTTGAGCGTAAAAGGTCTGTGTCGTCAAAAACCCTACCACCACCATCACATTCAAAAAGATAATCCCCCTCGAAACAATGTGCAAAAGAGAACGAGCCACTCTGATCTCCATCATTTTGTCTTTGAAACGAACACCTATCACACACAGCCCCAAAACCACTCCTATGATGAGAGAGACAAAAGCCATATAGCCTCCTTTCTCTTTTCTATCAAGAGTATAGCACGCTGCCAGATTTCTTGCAACTTTTTCATAAGAAACATACACGTTTCTTGCTAAAAAAATGGCCTGTCCCCATAGGACAGGCCACTCTCTGTATTACCCTACCATTATCTCTTTGCTGGAGCTTCATTAAAGAGCTTCACAACACTATTTTTTCTAAAGACATATACCCCTTCTGGGTGAATAGCCAACCCTTGAGCACCACTCCCTGCATTATAAGACCACAATGTCTCCCCCTCAAGGTTACATGCCTTCATCTGGCCCGAGGCATCAAGAAGATACACTGTTCTTTTCTGCACCTGAGCAGAGAGGATCTCTCCATTCATGGTGATCCTACTTCTCACATCTCCTGTCACCATATCAATCACCTCAAAGCGATTCTTGTTCACGACACAGAGGAATTTCCCTATGGCAAACGGTTTAGTAGCAAAGGTAGCGCCTGGCATATCCTTTTCCCACAAGATATCCCCACTCAGCGCATGCATACCTATCAGTTTGCCCTGAAGAGGAAGAACAGCCACCTTCTTTTCTCCTTCTGAGAAACCATACAAAGGAAGAACAAAACGTTTCCCGAGCTCTTTTCGCCACAGTTCTGCCCGGTTTTCTGTATCATACCCAACAACTACCCCATTTTCCTGGGCGTACACCAGAAGCTTCTCGTCCACCATAACAGGGGTAGCATATATCTGGGCACCACCCTCAATCGTCATCACTGTCTCTCCGTTTGCCATATTAAGAACATAGATCCGATTTTGCACTACAGGCATCAAAAGAACATGTTTTGCCACCCCTAACCCTGTCCAGGCAGGGCTCTTGGAGAACTTCACAGACCACTTCTGGTTCCCCTGATAATCATATCCATACACCACACCCTCATCATCTCGAGCAAAGATACCCTTCGCCGTAGCCACCACAGGAAAGTCATAGGTGGTGCCTTTTCCAAGTACAAAACTCTTTATCACCTCTCCCTCAAGATTAAGAATCATAATCCGGTTATCAACTCCACACACAATCCTATCCTCTGTTGGTCCACCACGATCCACAACCACCATCGTTGGAGAAACACTTTCGCTGAAGGGTTTTTCCCACACCATATCCCCTGGCTTCCATGTGGGCGTCTCCTCTTGATTGGTCACAGGAGCAAGAGCTTGTTCACTTCTATTGGTGGCAACTCCCTCTTTCATACGTGGGGTGAGGGTCACAACAATATTTGTAGGCATCATCACTCTCACCTCTTGGGTCAAGACCTCATACCCTTCTTTTTCAAAAACCACATTATAGGTGGTATCATTATTCAAAATCAGAGAGAGCGGTAGCTTGCCCCCTCGAGAACCATTCAGCCTCACCACAGTTCCAGGAACGTCTGCAGAGAAACTCACCCTTACCCGTTTCTTTCCCACAGGTTCTCTTTGCTGCACATTCTCAAGAATTTTCTTTGCTTCTTCTGTGAGGGTTTTTTTCTCGACCATTACAGGAACGGGTGATGAGACATCTCCCTGTGTTTGACTCTGGCCAGGAAGACTTTTCTTCACCTCAGCCACTACCGCGGGCTTGAGAGACTCTACGTTTTCTGCGGTAAGAGGACCCTTTGCCGAAACAGTGGACTCTATGACCTCAGCCACTTTTTGATTCACTGTCTCCACCACCTCTTTTCTTAACGTCACTTCTTCATTCGCCTGAATCTCGACAGGAGAAGCTACCACTTCCTGGAGAGCCTCATAGGCTTTGGCATCAATCTTTGCCTTTTGTTTGGCTTCTTCAAGACTTGCCACCTTTGGGGTCAGACTCACTTTGCCTTCTGCTACAGCCACTTTTGTATCCCCATCTTCTGTCACTCCTACCATAAAGACAGTACCCCGGACTGCAGCGACTGCCGTCGAGGTTTCCACCTCAAAGACTTCACCCTCTTTGAGTTTTTTTGGCTTTGCCCCTACCGTTCCCTTGTCAAGATGTATGGTTGCCTGATGGGTCCCTCCCTCATTGACAAGCTTTGCTACCAATATCTCTGTATTGGCTTCAAGACGATACACCCCTCGCTCAACAATCTGGAGTTCACAGGCAGACTCCATCCCGGTCCTCAAGGTATCCCCCATTTCAATCACATCATCCACAGAGACTTCTCGCCATGTGTCAGACCCCATCTTTCGTATCCCCACCTCACCAATTGTCATGGTTACCAAAATGGCCTCTCCCTGGTTAATCTTTTGATTTTTTTGGTATTGAAAAAACCACCCCATCCCAAAGATACCAGCAACCACAAGGAGCGCCAAAACCCCCACAGATACCATCCATTTTCCAGAAGATTTTGCCATATATTCCTCCTTCCCTTCTTTTATTTCCACATAACGATTCCACACCCAACGAGGATCCCCTTGCCAGTCAGACCATGCTTCAGCTCTCAGTTGTTTCTCAAGAGAAGAAAAATCCTGATCCTTCCTCATATCATCACCCTTCCTTCCCATACTGTTTGAGAAGTTCCATGGCTTTCTTCAATCGGTTGTGAACCTGACGTACAGAAATATGCAACACATCCGCAATCTCCGCAAACTCCATCTCTCCATACACCCGCAAAATAATGACCATCCGCATCTTTTCAGGTATTCTATTTATTATACGCTGGATCTCATCCCGAAAGTGAAACGTTTCTAAAAAATTTTGTTTTTTCCCCTCCAAGGTTTCTGACATTTCATCAATGTCTTGATACTTATGGCGTTTCTTTTCCCTGTATTTGTCCCGAATAGTGTTAAACACGATCCGCATAAACCACACCTGAAAGCTGTGTTGGCTACGAAACTGATCTCCATGAAGAAGAAGCTTTAAAAAGGCATCTTGAACAATATCTTCTGCATCATACCTATCAAGACCATAAAAACGGGCAAGATTATACGCCCGCTGATAATAGCGACGGTATATCTCATCAAAATATCCACGTATTCTGTCATCCGTCGGATTTTCTCTCTGCAATTCCTGGATATTTTGCATCACTTCTTCATCTGACAGGTTCTCAAACATGTTTCAACTCCCCATATCGACTTATCGGCAATCCGGAGGAGAAAAGTTTATCCTTCTGCCTTCCTTTGTTAAAAATTATATTGAAGGAAGAGTCCCACTCCCCCCTTTTGGCCATATTCTCCCTCATAGCCGAGCCGCCACTGCCCTACAAACATCGTCCCCTTGTGCCATACTCGTATCTCAGATGCCCAAGGAGACATTCCCCATGAAAACCACGAAAACACCCCTACCGACACAAGAAACCGAAAAGAAGAAAACCGAAAAAGCATATCTCCAACAAGCTGAGCCATCAGCCCATCATCTTTGATATCCATATCAAGAAGAGTCTGTTCGTCGGTATATTCACTCACATAGGCAAACGTACCATGGAACCACACAGGCAATGCCAAATAACTCACCATCATCCCTGCTCGCCACCCAAGAGCCCCCGTACTATACGGAAAATAACTCACAACCCTTTCCTCTACCCGACGCATTCCCGCCCCAGCAGAAACCCCTGTTGGCAACCGAAATCCAAAAAGAAACATCCCTCGCCAGTGTATGGCTTCATCGCGAAAAGCCACCCCCCGAAAATCAACCGTGACATCCCCCAGAATAACATCTTGCCCACTCCAATGCCAAAGGGGAATGGCAATATCTACTCCTGCTTCCCGTGTCGGACTATACAAAAAGGTGGTCTCATACAACCACAACACAGGAGAAAAATTCATCACTTGTGTCTCAAATCGAACACACCACTGATTATCCTCTCCAAGATAGGGAGAAAAAGAAGAAAAGGGGAGCATGCTACTCCACAGAGAAACACCTCCCCAGACATTCAATACACAAAGCAAAACACCTTTCGTGGCTCGCTTCATCCTACATGCTTTTTGGCCAAGGCTACCAACTGCTTCATAGCTTCAGGATTCTCAATAGCCATATTGGCAAGAGCCTTTCTATTGAGGGTAACATGCGCCTTGCGAAGACCCTCAATAAACCGATTGTAAGTCAGTCCTTCCTGTCTCACAAAAGCATTAATACGAACAATCCACAGAGAACGAAAATCCCTCTTCTTGAGCTTTCGATCCCTATACTCGTAAGCCATCGCATGCATGACCGCTTCTTTGGCCACCTTGTAACGCAGCTTTCTGGCTCCATGAAACCCTTTTGCTCGTTTCAAAACCTTTTTGTGACGCTTACGAGTAGTCACACTTGTTGAAACTCTCATAGTCTTCCTCCACTCCTTGCCTTACAGATAGGGAACCATCTTTTCAATACGAGAAACATCACCTTTATAGACCAAAGCCTTGCCACACAAACCTCTCTTCTGTTTGGAAGACTTGTGTGTCAAAAGGTGTCTTCTATACGCCTTGGAACGCAACAACTTGCCTGTCCCGGACTTGGAAAAACGCTTTGCCGCAGACTTTTTTGTTTTCAACTTGGGCATACCATGGTCCTCCGTTTATTTTTTTGCCTTGGGATTCAACACAAACACAATTTGTTTTCCTTCAAGTTTTGGGGGCTTGTCAGGACTCCCCCACTCCTTCATGGCCTCCACAATCTTGTTGGCCAGATCAAACCCTATCTCGGTATGGGCAAGTTCACGCCCACGAAACCGGATGGTTACTTTCACCTTGTCTCCAGCTTCGAGAAACTCCTGCATCTGCTTGGCCCGATAGGAAAAATCATGATCGGCAATCTTGGGCTTAAATTTCATCTCCTTGATTTCGACTATCTTCTGATGCTTTTGAGCTTCTTTGGCTTTTTTCTCTTTTTGGTAGAGATATTTACCATAATCTATCAATTTACACACCGGGGGATTCGCCTGGGGAGCAATCTCCACCAAATCTACACCCAATTCATCAGCTTTGGCAAGCGCTTCCTTGAGCGACACAATCCCCAATTGTTCACCCGTCCCCGATACCAACCTCACCTCTTGAGCGGTGATTTCATCGTTGATACGGAGCTTCTCTTCTTTTGCGTTAATAAAAAACCTCCTTCAGACCATAATTTTCTCTATGGTCTGTATTGTAACACAAAATCACAGAAAAATCAAATTCTTTTCGTTATCTTGTCCAGACCAGGAAATCTCTTTTCTTGTTGCAATCTTGCCACCACCTCTTCAAGAGAGAGACTCCCCTTGTCCCCTTCATCCCGATGACGAAGAGAGACCTCCTGATTGGCGGCTTCCTTTTCACCAACCACCATCATATAGGGCACCTGTTCCATCTGAGCCTGACGAATCTTGTACCCAAGCTTTTCGTTTGAGGTATCCAAACACACCCGAATACCTGCCATCTCTAGCTTTTCTTTTACCTCATACCCATACCCTACAAAACGGTCGGAAACAGGCAGTACCGCCACTTGTGTTGGGGCAAGCCAAAAGGGAAATTTGCCTCCATAATGTTCGATGAGAATAGCAATAAAACGCTCAAGACTCCCAAGAATTGCTCGATGAAGCATGATCACCCGATGGGGTTTTCCATCCTCTCCAATATAGGTGAGATCAAAACGCTCGGGAAGATTCATATCCAATTGGATAGTACCACACTGATGGGTCCGCCCAAGAGCATCCTTTAAATGATACTCAATCTTCGGCCCATAAAAAGCCCCCTCTCCTTCTTGGATCTTGTAGGGAATCCCACTCTCTTCAAGAGCAGCCCGAAGACTTGAAGTGGCTATCTCCCACTGTTCGTCTGTTCCCATAGACTTCTCAGGACGAGTAGACAAAGCCGTTGAATAGGTAAACCCAAATGTCCGGTAAACAACATCTACAAGCTCAATAATCTCCCGAATAGCATCTTTGAGCCCCTCCGGGGTGGTAAAAATGTGGGCATCATCCTGCGTAAAACCACGTACACGAAGAAGCCCCTGAAGTACCCCAGAACGCTCATATCGATGGACCTTGCCAAACTCAGCCACCTTCAGAGGAAGATCCCTATAGGAATGGAGATCTTCCTTGTACAACAGCATGCCTCCAGGACAATTCATGGGTTTAATGGCATAGTTTTCCCCATCTTTCTCAAGAAAAAACATATTGTCTTTGAAATTTTCCATATGTCCTGAGACTCGCCACAAATCATCCTTGAGAATAGTAGGAGTTTCCACTTCAACATACCCAAGACGCCTCTGATGAGCCCGCATAAATTCGATTAAAGTGTTCTTGAGTATCACACCTTTTGGCTTCCAGAAAGGGAGCCCTGGCCCCTCCTCATGAAAACTAAACAATCCCAATTCCCTCCCAAGCCTTCTGTGATCGCGTTTCTTGGTTTCCTCAAGAAGGTGAAGATAGTTCTCAAGATCTTCCTTCGTAGCAAAGGCTGTCCCATAAAGACGGGTAAGCATGGGATTTTTCTCATCACCCCGCCAGTACGCCCCCGCTGTATGGAGAAGTTTCCAGGCCTTCAGAAAACGAGTATTGGGCAAATGTGGCCCCCGACAGAGATCAAGAAACTCCCCTTGCCGATAAAAGGAAAACCTCTCCCCTTCCAACTCTCGGATAATCTCTGCTTTGAAAGGTTGATTATGGTCCTCACACCACCTAAGAGCCTCCTGTCGCCCCATCTCTTCACGAACAATAGGAAGTTTTTCTTCCACAATCTTTTTCATCTCTGCTTCAATAGCAGGAAGATCCTCATCCCCAATGGGTTTTTCAAAAAGAATATCATAATAAAACCCGTTCTCAATAGTAGGCCCTACCCCCAGTTTAGCGTTGGGATACAGGCGAAGCACCGCCTGAGCCATCACATGAGAGGCGGTATGTCGCATCACCTCTAGGCCTTCAGGAGAAGATAACACCACCAATTCCACGGTATCATCCTCCCCAAGAGAATGACTCAGATCAACCAGGGCACCGTTTACTTTCAAAGCCACTACCTGAGAAAGAATGGAAGACACCCCAAGCGTCGTAGCCTCATCCTGATGCTCTTTGTAATACTTCAGGATACCAAACCCATCACCCACCGACAGTGAAACCGTTTTTCCCTCATAGATGAGGTTCATACCTATCTCCTTTTAGAAAAATAGAGAGATACTATTATAAAGCAAAGCCAAAAAAAAGAAAAATTTTGAAAATTTCATAAAAAAAGAGGGGTGGAAAACCACCCCTCTTTTCTGCATAGACTTACTTCTCAATGAGTTTTCCCTTCTTGACAAGTCCTATCTGCTGAATCTTGGGATCCATAGATTTCACAAAGAGTGCTTCATTGAGATAAAGAACCTTGGTTTTCCCCTCTTTATTGAGAAGGGCATATTCAATCACCATTTGATTGCTCTCCGCAATCTCACGCGACCCCATAAGATAGATTTCATACCCCTTGTTGACCTGCACTCGCGTGCTATCCACAAAACCCGGAGCTACCATGGTGAGATTCGTGGACGAGTTCACCAGAGCTCGATAATAGGCAATCACTCTGGTGGCATAGGTATCTACAGAGTTCTCTACTACTACCCTTGTCACCCATATACCTACCAGTACCAAGAGTACCAAAATCCCACTCGCTACAAGGATTTTGGTTGTATTGTTTTTCTTTTCCATAATGGATTCCTCCCTTTGCCTTTTTAGATATAGTATACCATCAAAAGCCAAAAATAGCAAGTTTCCTCCTTGACATCTTCCTTTTTCTCCCCCTTTTTCTTCCAAAAAATCCTCTCTCGTTTTATGCCCTCTCTTATTTGCTTTCCAGATAATTTTGTCTTACAATAAAAGGACTTCAAAGGAGGAAACCATGCAAAAATGTGTTCTTCTCTCTCTGACATTCGCCCTTGTCATGGCAGGATGTGCTTCTCGCTCGGTTGTCAAAGAAGATCTCGCAAAACTCCCTGCCAATATCCTCATGGACAAGGCAGCCGAGAGATACAGTACCTATGATTACAAGGGAGCGCTCACGTACTATCAGGCTGTCATTGACTATCACCCCCAAAGATATGAAGAGGTAGCATGGGCACGATATGAAATTGGGTATATCTACTACATCCAAAAGAAATACGACAAGGCCAAAGAGTACTTTGAGGCTGCTTCCTCTACCCCTACTGCTCCTCACGGGGTAATCATCCTTTCAGAGATGATGCTGAAAAAGATCCCCGCCAAAGCGTCTTCACCCCATCAGGGATGAAATATGGGAAAACGTACCATTTCTCCTGTTCAGTATATAGGCTACCTTCTTGAGGCTATGATCGTTATTCCCTTGAGCCTTGTGATAGCCATCCTTCCTCGTTGGTTTGGCTATGCCCTCGCCGATGGAATAGCCACTATTTTCTTTTTCCTTGACAAAAAAAACAAAAAATGGGCCTATGAAAACCTCCGTATCATCTTCGCTGACCATCCCCTCTCCAAAGAAGAAGCAGACAAACTGGTAAAACAGACCTACCGTAACCTTGCCCGGGGGGGATTTGAGTATTTCAAACTCTGGCAAGTTACCGCCAAAAATGCTGAGCGGTTCGCTTACTATGAGAACTACCACCATATTGAAGCCTGTCTTGCCCAAGGCAAGGGAATCATCGTGGTAACCTGTCACCTTGGCAACTGGGAATATCTCGGGAGCATCCCCGCCAAAAAGGGTGTGAACCTCGCCGTGGTGATCAACAGGCAGTTTAATCCTTTCACAGACGCGTGGCTTAAATTTATTCGTGAAAAGTGGGGAAAGATAAAGTGCTTTTACAATGAAGTAGGAGATATGAAAGGAATTGTCCGCCACCTCAGAGAAAACGGGATCATTGGGATTCTTGCAGATCAAACCTATTACTTTAAACCTATCTTTGTTCCTTTTTTTGGCAAACAGAGTGCTACGGCTGATGGCCCTGCGAAACTTCACCTCCGGTATGGGGCACCCCTTGTTATGGCCTTCAGTATCCGTGAACCTGATGGAAGATACCGACTCACGTTTGAACCACCGTATATTCACCCACAGACAGCCGATTTTGAAAAAGATGTCCACGACGTCATGACCTACATCAATAGCCGTTATGAGGAATACATCCGAAAGTATCCTGACCAGTGGTTCTCTCTCCTTCACCCCCGCTGGGAACGCACCAAACCCGAAGATTTTGTTGATATTGATTGGGATCCATACTAAAACTATCATTCTCAAACACTTCGTTGTCTTTAAATAGGAGGTTTCTATGGAAAAAGATGTTCGTTCCTTTTCTCTCCCTCTTCCACTCCCTCTTAAAACCTGGCAAGCCTGGATGGGGGAGATAGTTTTCTGGGCTCTGGCAGTTCTTATTCCTCTTTTGGGACACCTCTTCCACTGGAATGTCCGGGCAGTGCTTCCTATGCACTGGGTCATTTTGCTATCAGCCTTGGTATATGGACAACGAGGAGGATTTCTTGCTGGTATTGTTTCCCCAGCTCTTAACCATCTTCTGACGGGCATGCCAGCCCTTCCTCTTCTCCCTGTCATGACCCTCGAGATTGGAACCTACGGTTTTGTTGCTGGTACCCTTCGGGAAAAAGCTAGGTGGAATAGCTTTGTAAGTGTGCTTCTCGCAATCGTCGCCGGCCGTCTTGTGTATTTTGGATATGCGTATGTTTTTCATAAGTATCAGGGAGAGTTTTTTCAATGGGCATGGAACGTCCTCCAGGTTGGGCTTATCAGTGCCCTTCTCCAGGTGTTTGTTGTCCCTCTCGTGGGATGGGGAATCCTCATCTTGCTGAGAAAAGGTTCGGATGCGTAAGATTCTTTTTTTTGCCTTCCTGCCCACCCTCTTAGGGTGGGCAGACCCTTACACTCATCTTCGACAACTTTTTGACTTTGAAGCCTACGAAAAACGTATCCACGCTCTCACAAATCTTCCCGCTGTGCGGGTGTTTTCTCTTGGCACAAGTAGAGGAGGGAGAAACCTCTGGATGATAGAAATCTCCCCTCCCACTCCCTCTCACCATGCCATCTTGTTACTAGGAAGTGCTCACCCTATCGAGTGGCATGCCCAAGAAATCCCCCTACGACTCGCTGAGTACCTGGCTCACCATCGGGAAAAACTTCGCGTCTTTTGCTATATTTTGCCTATTTTCAACCCTGATGGGTTTGCCTATATGCGGGTGATCCCCGTTTTCTATGCCAGTAACCGAAAGAATCGCTACTATCCCCCTACCGAAAAGAGGCCTTCCATATACACTGCCGGGGTTGACCTCAACCGAAATTTTGGCTACCATTGGCAAAAAACCTCTCACGATCCCTCATATCCCTACTATAGTGGAGAAAGGCCCATGAGTGAACCAGAAACCATTGCCTTGGAAAAATTTGTCTCTCAGACCCCTCTTTCCCTTGTGATTTCCTTCCATTCCCCTGGAAAAACAGTTCAATATCCCTGGGGGTACACCCTTACCCCACAAACCAATCAAAAACTCATCCACCTGGCCAAATGGATGGCAAAAACCATAGGAAACGGATACAAGGCTCTCCAGGATAGTGCCAACTACCTTAAACCAGGATGCGAAATTGATTGGTTCTACGGAGAAAAAGGCATTCTTGCCCTCCGAATTGAGGTTTCTAAAAAGCTCATTGATACCTCACTCGAAGACTACACTGCTATTCAGACAATGATCGAGTCTCTCGTGTGTACTCCCCAACCGTGGTGGTAATGCTCTCCTGCACAACTTCTTTTTAGCCTCTTTCATCTTACCGTGTCCTTACACCCTTTCCTAGAAAAAGCCTCACCGCCTACAAAAGAAAGCTTTTTACCATTTTTGAGAATATGTTTTCCCTCCACCCAAACCAGAAGAAACAAAGACAGAAAAGAAAAAACACTTGCTTTTTCCCCCTTTTTGATGTAAAATAAAGGAAAGAGTTTAGCCTGTTTTGATTTTTGCCGATAGTATATGATGACGGCATGTTGCCCCATACCACAAAGGAGGAAGACCATGGGTGAAAACGAAGATGTCCGCCTTGAAGAAGAACCTGAGTCTCCAGAAGCAGCGGCGGAAGAAGCGAGAGGTTTCTCACTCGGAAAATTGATAGAATGGATCCTTTCCAACATGATCACCGTCATTGTGGCTGTTGTGCTGTCCGTTGTTGTTTCATTCTTTATCATGAATTCTATCATGTCCAAGAAAAGTGAAGAAGTCTACAAGACGGTGAAAATCACTCCAAAACCAGCCCCACTGGCCATCTTTATGCTTGATGATTTCCGTATCAATACAGCAGACATCGATGAGCCCCGCTTTGTTCGAGTAAAAATAAACCTCGCCTACAATCAGGGAAATAAACAGCTCCAAAATGAGCTTGTAGAACGAAAAATACAGATCCGCGATGTGGTACTCCGTATTCTCAACCGAAAAGAAAAACGAGATATTGATACCGTCGAGGGCAAGGAACGTCTCAAAGAGGAGATCAAAAAGGAGATCAACAACATCCTTATCAATGGAGAAATTGAAGACGTCTATTTTGATGAATTTGTGATATCATAAAAAGATAGAGGGATAGGCATGACAGAGATTCTTTCGCAAGATGAAATTGATGCGCTTCTGACCGCGGTATCAAGTGGAGAACCTCTTCCTACAGAAATCGGTGGAGGGGGAGGTCAGGCTCCAGCTGCTGCCCCAACCAAACGTGACAAAAAACGCCTCAAAGTGTATGACTTCCGCAGACCTGACAAGTTTTCCAAAGATCAAATCCGCACCCTCCAAATGATGCACGAAACCTTTGCACGTCTTACAACCACCTCTCTGTCTGCCCAGCTCCGAACCCTTGTCCATGTCCACGTGGTCTCTGTAGACCAGCTCACCTATGAGGAATTTATCCGTTCTATTCCCTCACCTACCACCATGGGCATCGTCAACATGGATCCCCTCAAGGGAAACGCGGTGATGGAGCTTGATCCAAGTATCACCTTCGCCATCATCGATCGCCTCTTTGGAGGAAAGGGAGAATCCCTCAAAACCAATCGAGAGCTCACAGATATTGAACTCTCAGTAATCGAGGGAATTCTTGTACGGGTCCTCGGCAATCTCCGTGAATCCTGGGCTAACGTAATCGACTTAAGACCACGACTTGGAAACATCGAAACCAACCCTCAATTTGCCCAAGTAGTCCCTCCCAATAGCATGGTTGTGCTCACCACCTTTGATACAAAGGTAGGAGATGTAGAAGGAATGATGAATTTCTGTATCCCCTACATCACTATTGAACCTATTATCTCCAAACTCTCCGCCCAGTACTGGTATTCCAGTATTCGAAAAGGCGTCTCCACTGAAAATCTCTCCCTGTTAAAAGAACAACTCGGAGAAGTTGAGGTTGAGGTTATTGCAAAACTCGGGGAAACTGAACTTAAATTTGCCGAGATAGCAGCTATTCGAGAGGGTGACATTATCCGACTCGACGAAACCATCAAAAATGATGCCGAGGTCATCATTGGATCTGGTCCAAAGTTTCGTGGCAAACCTGGGGTTTCAGGAAACAGACGAGCTATCCAAATACGAGAAGTCCTCACCACAATTACAGAGGATGTGCTCCAGGATATTCTCCTTGGTGCTGAAGATTAAGTTTTTTACGAAAATACCGATAGATTTACAAACACAAGAGGAGGTTCTCTATGGGCGACGGAACCCTGTCCCAAGATGAAATTGATGCGCTCTTACAAGGCACAGATGAACTCATGACGGAGAGCCTCGGAAATGCCTCCACATCATTTGGTGTTTCTACACCAGGGGGAGGTGCCGTCGAAAGCCTCTCCGAAATGGATAAAAACGTTCTGGGTGAACTCATCCGAGAGATTGGCAATAGCCAAGCAAATGCCCTCTCTGCCCTCACAGGTATCAATACCAATTTCGGTTCTCCTTTTATTGACGTAGGATCCCTTGAAAACCTCAAAAAAGATATCAAAGGCAGAGTCATCCAGGCCAAGGTTTCTATCACCGGTGGTATTGCTGGAGAATGGGTGTATGTCGTCCCAGAAAAAAGTGTTCTCACTATCACGAACATCCTTATCGGACAAGAAAATAACACAGAAATCACCGATCTTGTGACCAACACCTTTGGTGAGGTGATCACACAGATTACAGGGGCAATGATAACTGTCCTCTCCGAAAAACTGAACAAACCCATCACCCCAGGCTTCCCAAACATTGACCTCTTAGAGGATCCTGCCGCTATTTCTGTGTCTGGCGGACAGATGGTGGTACGTTTCAATTATGTCTTTAACATTCATGACCGCGGAAGTGCCAAAATCTTTGTGTTCCTCAGTGTTCCCCTGGCAAGAAGTATTGTCAATGCCTACAATGCTGCCAAAGCCACAGCAGCTACCCAATTCGGTTCAGGAACGCAAGCCCAAATGGGTGGGGTCCCTGTGCGCCCAGTGGGTTTCGAACCCCTTCAACTTGGAGTGGCTTCCGAAGGCACAGGAAATATAGCCCTTCTCCTTGATGTGAGCATGAAGGTTTCGGTAGAGCTTGGACGAACCCGAATGACAATCAAAGAAATCCTTGGCCTTGGTGAGGGATCTATCATTGAGCTCGACAAACTTGCGGGTGAACCTGTCGACGTCCTTGTTAACGACAAACTGATCGCACAGGGAGAAGTAGTGGTCATCGATGAAAACTTTGCTGTCCGTGTCACCAAGATTGTGAGCCCAATGGAAAGACTTCTTGAGAATACAACAACCCGACATGGTTAAAGAAAAGGGGTGTTTCCCTCGGAAACACCCCTTTGTTTTTCGCTTTTGCCTTCGCACACACCCCACTCCCCTTCTTAAAACGACCAGAGGAATGAGACATTGTATTCGAAGAGGGAAGTGTACAAGATATCCGAAGCCCCAACGCGGAACAACCAATGCGCCCCCCATCGCACACCAAATCCTTTAAAGATATCTCCACCCCCTATGTTTTGTATCACGCGAATACCCATATACTTCATATCAGGGGTAAAGGCCAAGGCAAGTTGATTATCCTCATAATGCTTTCTTTCTATCTTTCCTTCTGCGGTGATCTGATAAAAATCGTAGTAGTATTCAAGATTCCCCCCCAGATACATCACAGGATAACGTGGTGTGGACAAATCCAATCCCACAAAACCAAGCGACTCAATACCAAACACAAGATGAAGCCTATAGTTCACTTTTCCCGGGATGATAATGTACGTAATCGTTGTCGTCCCACTCGCATAGTTCTCCCTTCGAGAAATCTCATGTTTGATATCTTTCTTCTCAAATGAGGTTTTGTACGCTATCCAACCAGCCTGCAGAGAATAAAACACCCCCCCACTTTGTGAGTTGCTTGATAAACCAAAACTATCCCAAATGGACCAATCCCATCCTATTCCACCCCGAAGTGAGAACATCCCCACAAGATCAGGAAGAGAAGCCCGCACGGCTGTTCGAATAGAAAGCGGAGCCACCATCCCTACCTCGGGGAGAACCGCATACTGAGGAATACGGATAGGAATTTCCTCATAAGGAAGAGTATTTCCCCCCATCACACCATACAACACCAATCCCATTACACAACACAACACCTTCTTCATACGCGTGCCTCCTTAAAAAAATGTATTTTATATAATTGTATATCCCCCTTATAAAGGCAGGAAAAGTATACCCTAAAAAAATATTTCTGTCAAGCAAAATCGAGATTTTGTATTTTCTCTTAACCAAAATCTCCCCCCTTTTTTCCAAGAGAAAAAATGCCCTCCAAGAGTAACCCACCCCGTGCCTCTCATGTCCGCCCCAAAAAAGCCTCTTTTCTCATGTTCCTCCTTAGGAAAAGCGATTCTTTTTAGAAAAATCATCTCCCAGAGAAAACCCTCACGCATAAGAAAAATTGCATTTTTTCAAAAAAATACTTGTAAAAAAGAACGAAAGCCTTTATAATTAAATCCAGGAAAGCCCGGCAAAATTTGAAGAAAAGAGGATCATTTCATCAATGAAGGGATACGAAAAGTTTGAAAACCTCTCCGAAGAAGAACTCTGGGAACAATACCTTCAAACACGAGACGAACAAATCCGAAATTACTTTATCGAAAAGTATGCCCCCTTGGTGAAGTACGTTGCCGGCCGTGTCGCTATGAATGTTCCAAGTTCTGTAGAATACAATGACCTTGTGAGTTATGGAATCCTCGGACTGATCGACGCAATAGACAAATTCGATCCCCACCGAGAAACCAAATTCAAAACCTATGCTGTCACCAGAATCCGAGGGGCTATCTTTGACCAACTTCGTGCCATAGATTGGCTCCCTCGCTCCGTCCGCCAAAAATCCAAGGAAATTGAACGCACCATCGCCGAACTCGAGGGAAAACTTGGTCGTCCCCCCTCTGATGAAGAAATTGCCGAAGCCATGGAACTCAGCCTTGAGGATTTTCACGCCCTCTTACTCCGTGTCAGTGGCAATAACCTTGTCTCCATGGATGAGAGTTGGTACATCAACGATGGTTCAGACAACACCCCCACCTCCATCGAAGAAACCCTCGAGAGTTCCGACGCCTACAACCCTGACGTGGTTGCCGAAAAACAAGAGATCAAAAAAATGATTGCCAAAGCTCTCATGGAACTCCCAGAAAGAGAACAGCAGGTACTCATCCTGTATTACTATGAGAGTCTCACCCTCAAAGAGATTGGTACTATCCTCAATGTCACTGAATCTCGCGTCTCCCAACTTCATACCAAAGCCATCCATATCCTGCGAAGTAAACTTGCTCAGATCAAAGAAGGTTTCTCAAAATAAAACCACACAAAACACCAAAGGAGGACACATATGGTTGTTGCCTATACCCTTAAGGGGCTTGAACTTACCGACGAACAGAAACAGTACTTAGAAAAACGGATGCAAAAATTCAAATTTTTCTATGATCACATCTTAAATATCAAGGTTATTGCTGAAGAATCCAGGGGGCGGATTTCTTTAGAAATCAAGGTCATGGCTAACCATGACAGCTTCTTCGCCTCCGATACTCAACCTACATGGGAAGCTGCCTGTGATAGCGTTACCGACAAGATCGAGAAAGAAATCAAACGCTACAAAGAAAAAAAAGTAAAAGAACACCACAAATCAAACCACAAAGAACTTCCCGAAGAGTAAAACATCATGGAAACCTCTCAGGTGGCTCGAGTCCTTACCGTAGCTGAACTCTTACGCCTCAACGAAGAGCAAAACCTTGCCTTGGGACTTGAACTTCTTTCCTCTCAAGAGACCCTCCAACAAGCCATCACCAACGAAGAAATCGACCGGCCAGGACTCCCCCTGGCCGGATTTTTCGAGTGTTTCGAGGGTGGCCGTATCCTTATCATGGGCAAGGGAGAGGTCGCCTACATCAAAAAAATGGAAAAAGAAAACAACACTACAACCCTCGAAAAGCTTTTTCACTCCAAGATTCCCGCCGTCGTAATCACTCATGGACAAACCCCACCCTCCTCCCTCAAAGAAATCTGTCAGCGTTACCAAGTCCCTCTCCTCCGAACAAAACTCCCTACCAAACAATTCATCCCTATGATCACAAGTTTCTTGACAGATTATTTTGCCCCATCAATCAGCATTCATGGCAACCTGGTCTCCGTCTACGGTATAGGGGTCCTCATCGTGGGAAAAAGTGGCATAGGAAAAAGCGAGGTTTCCCTCGGACTTGTCGATAGAGGACACAAGTTTATTGCGGACGATCTTGTCCGAATCCGACGGCTGAGCAAAGCAGAAGGATACGAACTCATTGGAGAACCCTCTCTGCATTTAGGGGCATACCTTGAGATACGAGGGGTGGGTATCATCAACCTCTCTCAGTACTACGGAGAAGGACGTATCCAAAAAAGCGAACACGTCGGCCTGATCATAGAGCTTCATGAATGGGATAGCCGTTACCAATACGATAGACTTGGTATCGATGATCGCTTTGAGCGCATTCTGGAAGTGGACATACCAAAACGTACTATCCCCGTCTCCAGTGGACGCAACATCCCTCTCCTGATCGAAATCGCCGCCTACCGAGAAATTATGCGCCGACTTGGAAAAAACTCAGCCGAAGAGCTGGATCAAAAACTTTTAGGCCTTCTGAAGAAATGAAAGAAGGACACACCCTATGGCCACCATCTATGACATAGCCAAAAGAGCTGGAGTAAGTATTGCCACGGTCTCTCGTGTTCTCCAAAAGAGTTCAAAAGTCAAACCAGAAACCTATGCAAAAGTCCTTCATGCCATGCAGGAACTCAACTACACCCCAAGTGCTATTGCCCAAAGACTCGCCAACAAGGAAATAACCTCCTCTACCTTCGGCATCCTCATCCCCGACATCAGTAACCTCTTTTTCATTGAAATACTCCGAGGAATTTACGACACTATCCGACTTCAAGAAAATAACATACTCCTCTTTAGTATTACCCCTCAAAGCCGAGCCACCGTTTTTGATCGTGTCCAAAAAGAAAACCTCCAAGGATTGTTCGTCATCAGTTTCCCTCTTCTCCCAGAAGAGCAAGACGTTTTTCGTCAGTTTTTCTCTCCCCTCATCTTTCTAGAAAATATCCAACCAGGATACCCTTCCCTTTTTATCAATAACTACAAAGGAGGAGAACTCGCCGCTGAATACCTCCTTTCCCATCATCCTTCATCCATAGGGCTCATTGGAGAAAAGGGTAGCCCCTTCCCTCAAATTGAACGATTTATTGGTTTCAAAGAATATATCCAAAAAAGACATCCCCTTCCGCTCTATGAAGAGTACCTTACCATTGATGCCCATTTCCCCTATGAATCCTACACCGAAATGGCTAGAGAAGCCACCATAAAACTCTATGCTCAGTATGGAGTGAAACACTTCTTCTTTTACTCAGACGTTTTGGCCTATGGAGGCATCAAGGCCCAAAAAGACATCCCCGAAAAAATCATCATGATTGGCTACGACGACATCCCCACCTCAAGTGCCTTCCACCTCACCACTATTCACCAACCTGGCTATGAACTGGGGAAAAAAGGAGCAGAACTCATGCTTTCCCTTATAAAAAACCCCAGCCCCACCCCACCACCACGTCTTTGCCTTGAACCCACACTTATCGTGCGAGACTAACAAGCTTCTACAAGCCATAAACAAGCATAGGGAACAAGAACAATATACCCATCCACAACCACAACCTCTCGACCACTGATAACATCCCTCAGAGGAAACTCCATCCCTATTCTGCCAAGTAAACGCTCCGAAACGAGTTGTGTCTTGTCTGAGAAATTGGCCAACACCAAAAGTGCCTGCGTCTCCGTAGAACGAAGATAGGCAAACACACTCTCGTTTCCAGAATCAAGAATGTTTTGAGAAGCCACAGGCCACAACACAGGAAGCTCAGAACGCTTGTGTATCAACAAGACAACATCCTGAAAGATCCTTCCTTCAATGGTTTTCTTATTTTTTCTTTTTTTGGCCTTTTCCCAATCCATCCACGGCCTATGAACCCAACGACTATCTGATGCCTCTTCCTCCCGTTCCCGAAAACGGTAATCATTAAGATTCCCTATCTCATCCCCATAATATACAAGAGGCACTCCTCGAAACGAAAAAAGTACCTTAAAAAGCAGCAAAATCCGACCAACCGCCATTTCCACTTCTTCACTCTTCTCAGATTCAAGGGCCTTCTCAAGCCCGGCAAGTGAAGCAAGTGTCCCAGAGATCCTAACGTCCCCGTTTTTCGGATTAGACATGAAGGGAAGACCTCTCGCCCAAGACCCAGGAAAATTCCCTAAATAGAAATCCACCAAAAAACGTCGGTGTTCCCTGGGACTATACCCTACCGCCATGACATCCTCATCATCAAAACCTAAACCAATATCATCATGACAACGAAGATAGTTTAACCAACTCACCATCGAAGGAAGATGAGGCTGGCTACACGTCGTCCTTGTAAGAAGCCTCACCTGACGGGTAGCCAAAGCCTCCCAAAGACACACCATACCTGAAGCATTATAAGTCAGATCACACTCTTTTCCTACACTTTCCCCCTCTCCAAAATACTTGAGAATCTCCTTTGGCTGCACAATCGCCTCCGCAACAAACAACACTCCCGGAGCAACTACAGAAACACACGCCTTAAAAATCTGAATAAGCCTATGCACCTCTGGCTCATTCTGACACGACGTCCCCAAACGCTTCCAAAGATAGGGAATCGCATCAAGTCTGAGAATATCAGCTCCTCCATTGGCAAGGTGGAGAATAATCTTTACCATCTCATACAGCACATACGGATTGGTGTAATTTAAATCCCACTGATAGCGGTGAAAAACCGTCATCACCCACTTTTTTACCTCTGGCACATAGGTAAAATTGCCCGGGGAAGTTTCAGGAAAAATCTCTGGCATTGTTTTCTCAAACTCATCTGGCACAACCCTATCCGGAAAAAAATAATAAAAATCCTCATAAAAACTCTCCCCCTCTTTTGCCTTTTTTGCCCAAAGATGGTCAGAAGAGGTATGATTCACAACAACATCCACCATGAGAAAAATACCTTCTTTTTTAAGGATTTCTGCAACCTCTTTGAGATCGTCACACGTTCCTAATCCATCCCGCAAGGTATAATAATCCCTTACCGCATACCCACCATCATTCTCCCCCTCCGGAACATCAAAACATGGCATAAGATGCAAAAATGTGACCCCCATTTCATGCAGATAGTCCCGATGTTTCAAGATACTTTTCACATCCTTGGCCCATCTATCAACATATATCACGTACCCTACCATATTCCGATCAAAAAACCACAGAGGGTTTTTCTCCCTTTCCCTATCAATGCCTTTGAGAAACTCATCCCGACCCTGATACGCTTCCCCTAAAAGACAACACAGACGAAATAAGTGCTCTTGCCAGTTCACACGCTCCCCATAGAGAAAACGATACTGCTCAAAAAGATCCTGAAAAACTAATCCCAAACGAAGAAAAAACTCACACGTTTCCTCCATGTGAAAAATCTCCCGCAATCGCCCCACAAATTCAAGAAAATAGGCACGAGAGTATTTCATACCCACTCCTATATCCTTGTTCCAGGTTCTATCCTGGCATTTTTATGAACAACGACAATCCCATCCACAATCGTATAATTTTCCCCCCGAAAATGCTCTACTCCCTTCTCATTCACAAGAACAGAACCATCACCAATAGAAGCATTTTTGTCAATAATAGCGTTTCGAATCACACAATTCTTGCCAATACCAGGCCTCAACCCTTCCTCCTCATAAAAATCCGCCCCCATCACAACGGTATCTTCAAGAGAACACCCCGGAGCTATACGGGCCCTTACCCCAACAACACTTCGACGAATCTCAGAACAAATCACCTGAACTCCTGGGGAAAGAAGCACCTCCGAAATCTGACTTTCCACAACCTGGGCTGGAGGCAAAAAACGAGGACGACTAAAAAAAGGAAACATACTATCATACAGAGAAAAAGGAGGATCCTTACGCGCAAGACTGAGACTCGCCGCATGATACGCCACAATTGTTCCTATGTCCTCCCAATACCCCTCATACCGATAACTGTAACATCGATATTTCTGAAGAAGATAGGGTATCACCTCTTTTCCAAAATCGTTCATCTGGGGATTGTGCAGAAGTTCACGAAAGAGAAGCTCCGCATCAAAAAGATAAATACCCATGGAAGCAAGATACTTCCCTCCCTCCGAACAAAATCCTCTTTTTTTCAGTATATCCTCAGAAGAGGGTTTCTCTACAAAATCCCGAATGGCCCCTTGCTCATCCACGGCAAGGATCCCAAATCTCCCTACTTCCTCCGCCAACACAGGAAAAGTACATACCGTAATATGGGCTTTCTTTTCTACATGAGTAGCAATAACCTCAGAAAAATCCATACGATACAACTGATCCCCAGCAAGAACTAAAACAAGCGACGGACGAAATACCCGAAGATGCTTGATGGCTTTCCGAACAGCATCGGCCGTCCCCTCAGCAAATCCCCCCATCATCCCTTCCTCGGTGAGTTCCGAAGCCAAAATATCCACAAATCCTTCATGAAAACTATCAAACCGATAGGTATTCACAATATGCCTGTTCAGAGAAGCTGAATTGTACTGGGTGATCACAAACACCTTGTTGATACCTGAATTGAGACAATTGCTGATAGGAATATCAACAATACGATAATTCCCAGCAAAAGGAACTGCCGGCTTACTTCTTTCCTTGGTCAAAGGATACAACCGTGTCCCCTTTCCTCCCCCAAGAATAACCGCCAAGCAACTTCTTTGAAAACATTCTCTCATACCTCCTCCTTGATCAAACCATGCTTTTTATAAAGATACACCGTCGTAAGAAAAGAGGTAGACCACAATTGATAGGGATTTGATTCCGTCGCGCTTTCTTGCTCTACACCGTACGGGAGAGGTACTATCTCTCCATCCTCCACTCGCCAACTCCAAAGTTCAGAGGTTAAGAAATTTTGAGCCGTTTTCTGTCGTTCCCATAGCCTCGCCAACAACCAAGAGATCTTCTCTGCGAGTCCCTCATTCCCCATTGCCTTCATACGCTGATATTGCCGTATCAACCCTACCTGCAAAAGGACTTGTTGCCATCCCCACACCACTGTCCCATGATATGCACGACGGTCAAGCGCATAATAAAGGAAAGCATCTTGCGAAAGTGAAGGATTGGCCACCACTATCCCCACTGGAGTGTCCAACCCAAGGGGATACCCAAGCTGAAGCACCACAAGAATATTCTCCACCTCTTCCGCAGTCAGTTCCTCAAAAGCAAGAAGCATACCCACATCTGAATGCATCACCCATCTTTTCTCTCCTTGTTCACCTAAAGAAAGGACATAAAAAGGAAAATCATTCCTCCCAACCTGCTGATTATACCACTGAATAAACCCCTGTCTCTCCCGAGGATAAAGAAACAAACCCCTCTGATCAGAAAACCGAAAACCCAAAACAGAAGGCAAAACAGGCTTCTCTGTTCTCAACCACTTTTGGTAGCGAGGGTTTTTCTCTACCGCCTGGAGAAAAGCCTCATAGCCCTGATCCTTCCCCTCAACAAAAGCTCTATACCTTTCTAGCCTTTCAAACACTTCTCCCGCATCCAAATGACTCAAAAACATTCCCCTCGCAGAGCTCCATGCCCTCTCCATCTCCTCCCCCTTCTCGAGAAAAGAGACAAGAAAAGGATACCGCCGAGCATACTTTTTTGCCCTCCTGTGAAGAGGAGAGGACTCTTCTCTTTGCCATATCTGTCGTATAGCCTTAAGAGCCACAGGAACAAAAACTGCATTCACACTAAAAGAATACACCCCAAAACCCAAACCCTGTGAAGAATCTCGCCAATCACCAACAAAGCTGTCCTTGATAGGAATGAAATGACGATACGAAGGACGCTGGGCAAAGGGTGTAGCTTGTTTAACACACCACTCAAAGTTTTGGAGCAATGCCTCTGCTACACATGAAAAAAAAGGATTCTTCGTCCTACTCTCAAGAAAATCTCTTTTGGTTACACCATCCCATCTCTCATCTTCAAGAAAACTTTTCACTACCAAAGGCAAGAGAAAATCATCATCCACCATCTTGTAGTCATAAAGAGGACGATACATATCCTTAAGCAACCGACAAGCCTCTTTTTTCCCATAGACCTCTCCAAGACGAACAAGCACCTCCATCCTACGAAACACTGCTTGGTCCCCAATATCCTCTTCATGGGCCACTTCTCCACGGTATGAAAGCCTTTCCACCACAGACTGAAGCGCCATACGGAACCACCCTTTCTCCACAACCGGTTGAAGAAGAAGCGAGGTCAAAAGGGTATCTCGCCCAAAATACGTCAAAAATCGAAAGGACCCCGCCACAACCTTGTTCTCAAGGGAAAGAAAGTGAAGGGCTTGTTTTGCCCTTTTCACCGCAGGAATATACCACCCCGAAGAAAAAGCCTCCATATCCCTTTGTACTTTTTGTTCAAGAACCTCTCTTCGTCCGCGCTCCAAACCAAAACTATACCCCACCCTTACCCGTACCTCAAAGGGAAAATTCTTCCCTACAAGACGAACCTCCCCTCCTTCCTCTCCCACCTCCCCCTTTTCTATCTCTAACTCTACTTTGTAATGATGTCTTTGCCCAAAAGAGATCCTCCTATACACTACAACCCTTTTCTCTCCTTCAGAACGAATATCGCGACATGGTGCTACAAAACCTTCGCCCAGCGGATAGGTTTCAGAAAATTCTCGAGCAATCTTTTCTCGGAAGATCCTCCCCTCTTCAGATTCCATATCCCGTATCCATCGAAGAGATTCCATCCACACCCCTCGTAGAGCAAGAGAAGAAGACATGACCTTTATTGTAAAAGCTACCCCATGACCCCCAGCAAACGGCTTCCATAACTCACTACAGCCTAGATATTCTACCCTCCCATCCCCTCCTGGTAACCGCCAGACAAGAAGAATCCCACTATTTCCCGACGGCGTGGCCACAAGTAACTTCCCCTCATCTGAAATTACCACATGATACCGAATACCCTCCTCTTCCAAAAAGATATTTTGGTTCTTCCCTTCACGAAGCAAAAATTCCTGCATATGGTCTCCCTCATCTTAATCCTTCAAACCACTAAAACTGACACCTTCAACAAAATACCGCTGAAACATGAAAAAGAGAATAAGTACAGGTACTGCCGACACAAATGCCCCGGCAAGAAGCGGTCCCCAATCATAGGCCCCAGCCGCATATGTCTTCTGAAAACTATTGAGCCCCACAGTGAGAGGAAATTTATCCGCTGGACTGGTAATAATCACAAGAGGAGCAAAAAAATCATTCCACGCCCCTTGAAACGAAAGAATAGCCACCGCTCCCATCGCCGGCTTTGCCAACGGCAAGGCAATCCTAAAAAATATCTGATATGTCGATGCCCCATCAATCCGTGCCGATTCTTCATACGAAGCTGGCAAACTCTCAAAAAATTGCTTGAAAATAAACACCGATGAAGCCGCCACTAACCCCTGCACAACAAGGCCTGTATAGGTATTGAGAAGCGTATCAACACCAAACAGTTTCGACAGTCCCCACAATCCATCCCGCAGAACAAGATAATTCGAAATAAATGTCACCTGCCCAGGAACCATCATCGAAAAAAGCATAAGCCCAAAAAGAACGTTCTTCCCAAAAAAGTTCAGCCTTGCCAAAGCATATCCTGCCATTGACGCAAAAAGCACAGTGGTCACCACCTTGAGAAAAGCATACAAAAAAGAATTAAAAATCCATTTGTAAAAAAGTGGTTTCCCGTCAATACGACTATAATTCTCCCCAAATACACGGTTATACTGATGGAAGATATATGGTATGACACCCGACGAAATATTATTCCACCCCTGGACCTTTCCTCGCCTCTCTATACGGTTAGGAGCAAGGTCAGCTTTCACAAACCTCATTCCACTTTCCACCGTCATATCCAAAGGCACCCTCTCAAACACAAACTCACTCGCATTCGTAAGTATCACCTCAAAAACCACCTCCCAACCCTCTCGCACCTGCCTTCTTTCCACCTCCCTGATCTCAACCTTCACATAATCCCCTGCCAGGCGCTCGTCTCGAAGCATTTGCCCTCCGGCAAACCGTTGCCTCTTTGGCACCTCACCCTGAGGAAGGGTAATAGCTGTCTCTTCCTGAGCAAAATACACTACCTTCATTCGAAGTACTTTCCCAGGATCAAAACTTCCCCACAGCCCACTTTTTCCTACTTGACGAGCCAAAAAATAGGCTCCTTTCCAATTTCTCCACTTGAGCTGCTCTGTTGAAAAACGAGGAGGCCACTCCGTCGGATTGTCTTTGAAACTTGACACAAAACCAAACACAAATGGCCCCATAAAAAAGATCGACACCAAAAGAAGAACAAAGTAAAAACTCATCAAAACCACAAGTCTTCCTTTCTTCCATTCTTTCCGCTTCATACCATCCCCCTAATCTCTATAAAACCGTCTCTGAATAAACACCACAATAAGGGTCAAAAAACCAAGAATAAACGCCGCTGCCGCTGCTAACCCTACATTGGCCACCCCGGAAGAGGAGAAGACATTCGTATAGACATAATAGGCAAGCGTGATAATCGACTCTAGCGGCGCGGCGTTCCCTATCACAGCCACCTGATCAAACATCTGAAGCGTACCAATAAACCCTAACGTCATCACCAGAAACGTCACCCTCGAGAGTTGCGGTAGTGTTATGTACCAGAACTTCTGAACACCTGTCGCGCCATCTACCTCTGCTGCCTCATACAGTTCCTGTGGAATATCCTGAAGCCCAGCAAGATAGAGAAGACTCATCGTGGGAATCGTCGTCCAAATATTAAGACACATCACCGCAAAAAGTGGCCTCGGAATAAAGCCGAGCAAAAGCTCTCTTGTATTGATCCATATAGTATCCACCGGAGCTGTTTCTACAAGCGGCAAAAGCCTCAAGAAACCAGCACCCACCGTGACTACCAAAGAAACAAAAAACCCCACCACGAACAACCTCGAATCCCCATAACTTGGCGTTTTCTCTTCGGAAAACTGAAGAAAAAGATAAAAAGCAAAATACACTACCACAAAAATCCCAAGAAAAAGAAGAAGATAATAGCTATACGTCTTGAAAAACGTCAAAAGATAGTTAATCACCCCCTGTCTTTGAAACATCCAAAGAAAAATAAGCGTAATCACTACACTAGACGTCACACTCGGCATATAGTACAACGTACGAAAAACACGGATTCCGCGTATCTTCTGATTCATCAAAAGCGCTAAAAAAAGCGCCCCCGCTGTCTGAACAAAAGTGACAATCACTGAAAAAACAATTGAATTTCGAAGAGCCAAAAGAAAATTCGACTGTTTGAAAATCATAATATAATTTTGAAGCCCAATAAAAGACGGTTTATCAAAAAGATTATAATCTGTGAAACTATAGTAGAACGTCCGTACGGCAGCATAACCGAAAAAAACCACCAACGTGAACAGAAATGGAGAAAGAAGAACATACGGCGCTGTCTTTTCTATAAAATAACTCTTGTAGTCTTCCCATTTCCACCCCTTCATCTTCCTAAAAAACATACCTCTCCTCCTTACCTTTCCTAACCCACCAACACCTCAAAAAATCTCCCTTTTTAGAGGAAGGTGGGGCGCTGCCTGCACCCCACCTTGGAGGTCTTATCGACTCTTCTGGCGGAGCTCTTTCATCTTAATAGCAAGTTGCGCATTGGCATCCTTGATAGCCTTATCAGCTGCCTTCTGACCACTCATAACCTCAGTCATCGCTGTATTGATAGGACCCATCCATTCACCACCATAAATATCAAAGAAGAAAGGTTTCACATACTTGTCGCTTGCCCCACGGAAAACAACATAGTTTGCCTGAGCAGCGGGTTCATTTTTCTTAAAGTAAGGATTGTCCACAAGAGCCTTGCGACTCGGCAGAGCCAAACCCCTCTCCAAAACAAACTGTTGGGCTTCTGGAGAAGTAAGCAATTCAAGAACCTGGAAAGCCTCTTTCTTTACCTTAGAATTCGCCGATATACCCCACGCCACCGTAAAGATAAAATTGCCTCTTTCTTTGGTCTTAGGACTCTTTGGAAGAAGGGTTGCCCCATACTTCAAATTAGGCGCATTGTCCTTCAAAAAGCCAAGAATCCACGCACCCTCAAGACAGACGGCCACCTTCTCCGTCGCAAAAGCTCCACCACCCCATCCCTGGCCAATATCACCAGGCATTACCCCAAGACCTTTTTGCTTCAGTCCCGTATACCATTTAAAGGCCTCTACAAAACGAGCATCCTCAAGATTAGAAGCATCATTCACAATCGGATCCCATCCATTCGCATAAGCAAAAGCCCCCATGCGAGCAAAATCAGGAGCCAAAGCCATACCCTCTACGCCCTTCACTTTAGCCTTGACCTGTTTCAGCTTGGCCTCAAGAGTATCCCATGTGTCATTCTCATTGGGATATGCCACCCCAGCCTCATCAAAAATATCCTTGTTGTAGAAAAGAGCCAAGGTATTAAAATCCTTGGGAATCCCATATACCTTACCATCCACCGTAAAGGCATTGATAAGAGAAGGAATAATATCACCCTTTTTCAGAATCTTTGAGTTGGCCAAATAACTATCCAGTGGCTCTACTCTTCCACTCTTGATAACATTCTGCGCCCAGAAGATATCCATGTAAAAAAGATCAGCCACAGTACCCGCTGACAGAGAATTAAGAAGCACCTGCTGATAATCTCCCTGAACAGGCTCATACACTACCTTGATACCTTTGAGTTTTGGTGTGACAAACTTGGCAATAAGCTCTTCTACAATATTCTGATCAATCCCACCAAAACCCATAATCCTCACCGTCGTCTGGCTAAACCCCAAACCAACAACCAGAACTACACCTACCAAAACCAACCAACTCCTCTTCATACCTTTTACCTCCTTTTGTTTTTGTAAGCGCTTACATTTTTAGTATACCACAAAAAAAATTTTTGTCAAGCGTTTCTCCCATTTTTTTAAAAAAATTTTTTCAAAATCTTTCACCACACGCAGCACCCCTGATCCTCAAAAAACAATAAAAATTCCATCTCTCCCTTTTTTTACACTCATACTTTTTCCTCTCTCCCACAAAACATGACGGGAAAAACGATCCTTCCACCCCAAAACCACGCAAAACAAAAAAAATCAGAAAAAAACGTAAAAAAATTTTTTCTCTATACAAGACAAAAAGTTAGATATCTTTTCATACGCAAAAAGACCCCAAAAATAATCTTAAAAAAATATATGTATATACCCAAAAAAGGAGAAGAATATGCCCTCAAACAAAAACACCCTTTGTCTACCCATGAGAGAAACCAGAAGGAAAACCACCTCCCTTCTCAAAAAACGAGAGACCAAAAAAACAAACCCGTATGGCACGGTGGGGATGATGCCAAACACAAAAAACAAAAAGCTAAGATATACAAAAGCTAACATATAAAAAATAAACACCTTTATTTAAAAGAAAAGAGAAAGCATAGGAGGACTTCATGAAAAGACTCATAGGTACTCACCATACTCAGCGTATGGTGAAGATTTTCAGGTGTTGTCCGGACTCCCTCTCGAGTCCAAAAAAATACTCTGAAGGAGGATCATATGAAAAGCCTCACAAAAAAACAACAGAGGAGAAAATTATGAATACTTTCAACATATTTTCTTTTGCCACACTTCGCTTTTCCTTCTCGACTGTCCACTCATCCCTCTTCTCTTCTCATACTTCTTCCATCAACATTTCTTTCATTCTCATAGTGATATACATCCAAGAAAAAAATATCGCCTTTTCCACAGTAGCCTTCGTAGTCCTTTTACAAAAACAAACTGTATCCATATTCTCCTCTCCTACTACAACAACCATCATAACACACAGTGAAAAACTCTCCTTCTCTGCCTCTTACCAAGGATGCTTTTCCACCCACATTCACTACGAGGATATCATCATATCCTACGAATTCTCTCAGGAAAACTCCCTGCACACCTTCAAAAAGCACACATTTTTAAAAAAACACATGCATATATTGAAATATAAAACCACACTTCTCCCAAAACACTTTTTACCACCCACAAAAAAATTTTCAAAACAGGGAAAAAAAACACAAAAAATAATCTTGCTTTTCTTATTTATAGAAAAAACAAAAAAGGAGGTAATCGATCAAACCTTTTACTTGGTTCCCCTTATCAGGTTGGTACTCACCATACTCAATGTATGGTGAAGATTTT